>JACYUE010000002.1:309013-618027 GCA_014841595.1 Oxalobacteraceae sp. CFBP 8761
CGAGAGTATTGGAGATATTTCCGGTTGGAATGTGGCCTGACTGACACACAATGTGGTCAGAACACATTCCTTTATTGCAAGTTAATCGACAGGCTTGACGGATGGCGCAGTGCAATCCAGATGACCGGGATCGTTTTGCAGGGGGATGCGGCGGCCATCGATCTCCAGATCCGCCAGCACCGGCGGCGCAGCGCGCAAGCGGCCAGCACGCATGGCGTTGAACAGCGGCGTGCAATCGCCAAGCATGACGGGCAGGCCGGCAGCCAGTCCCCACGCGCCGCGTGCGTCCTGCTGCAAGACGGCGCCGCCATCTGCATCGCCATTGCCATCAGCGTCGACCACCACGACCTCGGGCCGGGCGTCGCCGCCCAGATCGAGCACGAATGCGTCGCACACCGCGTTCTGACTGCGCATGCATTGCGGCAGGCGCGCCCATTGGGGCGTGCGGCGCCAGTCGGTCTGCGCGAAGCCGGCCGGCAGCGTGGCGCCCGTCGGCCATACGCGCAGCTGCTCGGCCGGGTTCATGACGCCGGTGTCCTGGGCAGGCTGGCGCAGGCGCGCCAGTTCGGTCTGCAGCCAGGCAGCATCCGGGCCGGTCGTGCTGCCCTGCAGGCGGGCCAGTGCAGCGCGGCCGTAGCGCGCGCCGTGATGCCACAGATAGGCCACGTCCAGTTGCCGTAACGTGATCTGGCCGGCATCCAGGCGCGCCAGTTGGCTCGCCACGGCGATGCGGCCCGGATCGCCGGGCGGCGAAAGCAGCAGCGCCAGCACGCCGAGCACCGCGAAGGCAGCGGCGATGTTTACGCCGGCCAGCGTGGGCAGCCAGCCGCGCCGCAGGGCCGCTGCCGCATAGCCGCCGGCATAGCAGGCCGCCACCAGCAGGCAGGCGGCGGCGATCACGCGGTCAAGCGACCAGCCATGATCGAGCACGCGCAGCGCGAGGGCGTAGGCGGCGAGCAGCGTCAGCGGCACCAGCAGCAGGCTCGCCACGCGCGCCGAGACGGCGATGACACGCGCCGGGCGCTCGCTGCCATCCTGCCAGGCCGCATTGATCAGCACCACGAAACTGGCCGCCGCCGACAGCAGCACCCCGGCGGCGCTGCGCGTGGCCCACAGCGGCTCGAGCCCGGTAAACGGCAGGCTGGCCAGGAAGCCGCCCACCAGCAGCGTGAGCACCGGCAAGGTCCACGACAGCAGCACGTGCACCAGATTGCGGATGCCGCGCACGATGGCCGGCTTGACGTCGGTCAGGTGCAGTGCGCAGGCGAAGGCGAACGCGGTGACGGGAATGGAGAACCAGGCCTTGCGCATGGCCTGGCTCAGGAAGTCGAGCCGGATCAGGTCGAACAGTGATGCGCCCAGTTGCAGCACGAGCCAGGTCGCGCCGACGAACAGGGCGCTGAAGGCGAGCTGCAGGCCGAAAGTCCAGGCCACGTCAAAGTACGTGGCATATGCTGCGATGCGCCGGCGCTCGCGCGCGCCGGCAAGTACCAGCGCATGGGCGATGAAGCAGCCGGTCGCCAGGCACACCGTCAAGGGGCCGGACGGGGTCGGGCGCAGCACGTCGACGCCGCCCAGCCGGCGCCAGATGTCATGCACCGCCAGCAGCGCGATCGCGCTGGCCGCGCTGGCGCCCCAGCCTGCCAGCGTCCGGCGCGGCAGATGCCCGAGGCCGGTGATCAGGATCACCGGCAGCAGCACGCCGAGCATCACCAGTGGCGCGAACAGCAGGGGAACCGTCGCGGGCCAAAGCGTATCCTGCAGCGCCGTGTAGAGCAGGTACAGCAGCACGCCCTGGGCCAGGCCGATGCCGATGCGGGCGGGGCCGAGCCGGTGCGGCGCCAAGCTAACTGCCCCGGTAGGTCGAGTACGACCAGGGCGTCATCACCAGCGGCACGTGGTAATTCTGGTCCGTGGCCGCGATGCCGAAGCCCAGCGTGATGCGGTCCAGAAAGCGCGGGGTGGACAAGGCCACGCCGCGCGCCGCGTAATAGTCCCCGGCATGAAACACCAGCTCGTACTGGCCGGGCTGCATCGTTGCTGCCTCGAGTAGTGGCGTGGTGCAGCGGCCATCGTCGTTCGTCACATCGGCCTTGAGCAGCGTGCGGCCTGCCGCGTCGATTGCGTACAGTTCGACGGTGATGCCGGCGCCGGGGCAGCCGTGCGCGGTGTCGAGTACGTGGGTGGTGAGTTTGCCCATGCGTGTCCTCCCTTTCTAGTGATAGCTCATCATAACGCGCACGAAGTCGGTGACGAAACCTGTAGTTCCACCAAGGCGCGCCGGCCGCCTGCACAGCGCAGCAATACCGCGTGCCGGCATGAATGCTGGAGTTGATGCCTGGCAAGCCGGTGTATCATGAGGAATGACAGGTAAATGGCACGTATTAATCGTAGACGACGAGCTGGATTTGCTCGAGAGCGTCGCATGGCTGCTCGAAACTGAAGGCTTCCGGGTGTCAACGCACGACGACCCGCGGCAAGCCGTGGCCGCCATCTGTGACGGGTTGAGCCCGGATCTGGTCATGCTCGACTATCGCATGCCGTGGTTGAACGGCTCGCAGACACTCAGGCAGATGCGGGACTGCGGGTTGACGGCGCCTGCAGTACTGGTGTCGGCCATGGCGAGCCTGGCCGCTGAATCGGCCGCTGCCGGCTTTAATGAGGCGTTGTCCAAGCCATTCGAGTTCGACCAGATGGTCCGCCTGATGCGAAGCCTGCTGCCAGGCGGGCGCGCGCCAAGTGCAGGAATGGCCTGATGCATTTTCTGTCCAACGTCAGGCATCCCGATGTCGAGCAGGTGCGCGCCGTGTGGGAACGCTACGTGCAGCACCAGGAGCTGGCGCCGGACACGCTGCGGCCGTACGTGCTCAGGGCGTGGAACCGCGCACGCGCCAGTGGGTGCAATCCGCGCCTCGGCCGCGCCGATCTGCTGGGGGAACACGACACACAGCAGCTGCTCGCAGAGCGTCACGAGCTCATCACGGCGACAGCGCCTTTTCTCGGGGCCTTGTCCAGAGCGGCAGGTGAGAACCGGCACGCGGCGATGCTGGCGGACACCGACGGCCGGCTGCTGTGCCTGGCCGGCGACGCTGAAACCATGGCCGATGAAAACTTCCCGCGGCCGGGCTCCCTGCTCGATGAGGCGCATGCCGGCGCCAACGGCATTGGCACCGCCATCGCCGAGAACGGCTATGTGGAACTGGTCGGCCCCGAGCATTTCATCGAGGGCTTTCATGCCTTCACGTGCCAGGGTGTACCGATCACCGGACCGCAAGGGCCGATGGGCGTGCTGAGCATGTCGGTGCGGACGCTGGCCACGGCCGACCGTGTGCGTGACATCCTGTTCTGCGCCACCGAAGCGGTGGAATGCGAGTTGCTGGCCAAGTGGCTCTCCGGCATCAGCGGCCACGAGATGGCGCACACGCTGGAACGCCTGCGGCAAGACATGCTGCAACGCCTGACGAGCGCCCGCCTGCGCATGGAGGTTGCGGCGCGCCGGATCGCCGCTGGCGCCGACGTCACCGCCATGGTGCAGACCTCCAAGACGATGAGCGCGCAGTTCGCCCGCCAGGCGCGCACCTGGCGTGTGCTGGCGCTCGAGCGCACTGGCCCGGCCCAGCCCGAGCCTTTGGCGCTTGCGGACATCGTGCAGGACCTTCTGGATCTGCTGGCCACCGAAGCGCGGGTGGTCGGCGTGCAGTTCGAGTGGGGCGCCGCCGACCGTGTGAGGGTGCTGGACGATCACCAGGCGCTGACGCGCCGCCTGCTCGGTGGCTTCCTGTCGGGCCTGCAGAAGGCGGCACCTGGCTCGACGCTGGTCGTCGATGTCGGGGCGGTTGCGGGGCTCGGGCGCACTGCGCTCAAGGAACGCTTCATCGACGGCCGGGTGCGCCCGGGACCGGTGGTTGAATCGTTGCAAGTGACATAGAGAACGACAGACCGGGCATCCACACTGGACTGCTGCACGCATGGCATGGCACGATGTGAGTGGACCAACTCCCTCTGGAATGCGCATGCCAACCTTCTACCCGCGCGACCTGGCCGGCTACGGCCGCACGCCGCCTCATCCGCAGTGGCCGGGCAGGGCGCGTATCGCGCTGCAGTTCGTGCTCAACTACGAAGAAGGCGCCGAGAACAATGTGCTGCATGGCGATGCGGCGTCCGAAACGTTTCTTTCCGAGATCGTCGGCGCCAGCGCCTTCCCCGCGCGACACATGAGCATGGAGTCGCTCTACGAATACGGCTCGCGCGCTGGCCTGTGGCGCCTGCTGCGCCTGTTCGAGGACCGCAAGCTGCCGCTGACCGTGTTCGGCGTGGCGCAGGCGCTGGCGCGCCATCCCGACGCGGTGGCTGCGTTCCAGGAACTGGGCCATGAAATTGCCTGCCACGGGCTGCGCTGGATCTCGTACCAGAACGTCGACGAAGCCACCGAGCGTGCGCATCTGCGCGAAGCGGTGGCGATTTTCCGCGACCTGACGGGGGCGCCGCCGCAGGGCTGGTACACGGGGCGCGATTCGCCCAACACGCGCCGCCTCGTGGTCGAGCATGGCGGCTTTGCCTACGACGCCGACCATTACGGCGACGACCTGCCGTTCTGGCAGCAGGTCGAGGCGGCGGGGCCGGATGGAGCGATGCGCCGCACGCCGCACCTGGTGGTGCCGTACACGCTCGACACCAACGACATGCGCTTTGCCTCGGCTGGCGGCTTCAATTCAGGGACGCAGTTCTTTGATTACCTGAAGGACGCGTTCGACGTGCTGTACGCCGAGGGCGATCCGGATGGCCTGAATCAGCCCAAGATGCTGTCGGTCGGCCTGCATTGCCGCCTGGCGGGCCGCCCGGGCCGCACGGCGGCGCTGGCGCGCTTTCTCGATTACGTGGGCCGGCACGACAAGGTCTGGGTCACGCGACGCATCGATATCGCCAATCATTGGAAAATGGTGCATCCTTGCCCCGTGTGATGGCGTTGCATTATATGTTTCATGATATGAGCAATATCATCCATTGATTATGGGTTGGTGGGCCGTGGATGGTAGCCTTCCGCCTTTGGCGTTCAGCAATCCACTCACCAAAGACAGGCATGTCAGAACCGATCCGATTCCTCTACCAGGGCCAGGTGCGCGAACTGCGCGACGTGAAGCCCACGCAAACCATCCTGCAGCATCTGCGGGAGGACTTGCGCTGCACCGGCACCAAGGAAGGTTGCGCCGAAGGTGATTGCGGCGCCTGCACCGTTGTGATCGGCTCGCTGGAAGATGGCGAACTGGCGCTGCGCGCCGTGAACGCCTGCATCCAGTTCACGCCGACGCTCGATGGCAAGGCGCTGTTCACGGTCGAAGACCTGGCGCAGCCCGATGGCGCTCCCCATCCCGTGCAGCAGGCGCTGGTCGAATGTCACGGTTCGCAGTGCGGCTTTTGTACGCCAGGATTCGCGATGTCGCTGTTCGGCATGTACCTGAAGCAGGAAGGGCGCCCGCCATCGCGCTGCCAGATCAACGATGCGCTGTCCGGTAACCTGTGCCGCTGCACCGGCTACCGCCCGATCATCGACGCCGCGCGCCGCATGGTCGAACTGCCGCCCGTCGCCTTCGACCGCGCTGCACTGGCCGAGCGCCTGCGCGCGCTGCAGCGCAGTCACGGCTTCACCTACGCCGCGCATGGCCAGCACTTCCATGTGCCGCGCACCGTGGCCGAACTGGCGGCGCTGCGCGCTGACCATCCGGCCGCCGTGCTGCTGGCCGGTTCGACCGACGTCGGGCTGTGGGTGACCAAGCACCTGCGCGAACTGGGCGACGTGATCTATCTTGGCCAGGTCGCCGAGCTCAAAACGATGCGCGAGCTTGACGGCATGCTGGAGATCGGCGCCGGCGTCTCGCTGCAGGACGCCTACGAGGCACTGGCTGCGCGCTACCCAGCTGAATTGACGGAACTCTGGCAGCGTTTTGCGTCGCTGCCGATCCGCCACGCCGGCACGCTGGGCGGCAACGTGGCCAACGGCTCGCCGATCGGCGACTCGATGCCGTGGATGATCGCGCTGGGCAGCCAGGTGGTTCTGGCCAGCAGCGCCGGGACGCGCGTGCTGGCGCTGGACGACTTTTACCTGGGCTACCAGAAGAAGGACTTGCAGCCCGGCGAATTCGTCCAGGCCGTGCGCGTGCCGCTGCCGCAATCGCGGCCGGGCCTGCGCTTTCGCACCTACAAGCTGGCCAAGCGCTTCGACCAGGACATCTCGGCCGTGTGCGCCGCGTTTGCCATCGTGCTCGACGGCGAGACGATCGTCGACGCCCGCATCGCGTTTGGCGGCATGGCCGCAACGCCACAGCGCGCCGCGCAGGCCGAAGCCGCGCTGCTGGGCCAGCCGTGGAGCGAAGACGTCTTGAGCGCTGCGATGGCGGCGCTGGGCCGCGACTATGCGCCGCTCACTGACGCGAGGGCTTCCAGCAGCTACCGGATGCGCACCGCGCAGAACCTGCTGCGCCGCTTCTGGCTCGAGACGCGCCTGCACGACCCGCTGCCCGCGCAGGCAGTCAATGCCTTTGCCGGCGCCTGAGGAGACGACCATGAACGACGGCGGCATCAAGAACCTGGACGTCTGGGCCGAAGTGGGCCGCGCGCGCAAGCACGAGTCGAGCGAACTGCACGTGCGCGGGGGCGCGACCTTCACCGACGATATCGCCGAGCTGGCCGGCACGCTGCATGCGGCGCTGGGCCTGTCGTCGCACGCGCATGCGCACATCACCGCCATCGACCTGGCGCCGGTGCGGGCCAGCGCCGGCGTGGTTACCGTGCTGACCGTGGCCGACATCCCGGGCCTGAACGATTGCGGTCCGATCATCCACGACGACCCGATCCTGGCCGATGGCCTGGTGCAGTACGTGGGCCAGCCGATCTTCATCGTCGTCGCCGACAGCCACGACAACGCACGCCGTGCGGCGCGCCTGGCGCAGGTGACGTACGAGGACCTGCCGGCGATCCTGACGCCGCAGGCAGCGCGCGCTGCGCAATCGTATGTGCTCCCGCCGATGCGCCTGACACGCGGCGATGCAGAAGCAGCGTTCGCGCGCGCGCCGCACACCGTCAAGGGTCAGCTGTACGTGGGCGGGCAGGAGCAGTTCTACCTCGAAGGCCAGATCGCGTATGCGATTCCCGGCGAAGACCGCGGCATGCACGTGTATTCGTCGACCCAGCACCCGAGCGAGATGCAGCACGTGATCGCCCATGCGCTCGGCCTGCACTCGCACCACGTGACGGTCGAGTGCCGCCGCATGGGCGGGGGCTTCGGCGGCAAGGAATCGCAGTCGGCACTGTGGGCCGCCGCGGCCGCCATCGCCGCAGTGCGTACGGGCCGCCCTGTCAAGCTGCGCGCCGACCGCGACGACGACATGCTCGTCACCGGCAAGCGCCACTGCTTCCATTACGAGTACGAAGTCGGCTACGACGACGCGGGCCGCATCCTGGCCGCGCGGGTCGACATGGTCACGCGCGCCGGCTACTCGGCCGATTTGTCGGGCCCCGTGGCCACGCGCGCCGTCTGCCACTTCGACAATGCGTATTACCTGTCCGACGTCGACATCCGCGCTGCCTGCGGCAAGACCAACACGCAATCGAACACCGCGTTTCGGGGTTTTGGTGGTCCGCAGGGCGCCATTGCCATCGAATACGTGCTGGATGAGATCGCGCGCAACCTGGGCCGCGATGCGCTCGATATCCGGCGCCTGAATTTCTACGGCGCGCAGGATCGCAACGTCACGCCCTACGGCCAGACCATCGTCGACAACGTCATCCCCGAACTGGTGGCCGAGCTGGAAGCGGGCAGCGACTACCGCGCACGCCGCGCGGCCGTGGACGACTACAACCGCACCAGCCCCGTACTCAGGAAGGGGCTGGCGCTCACGCCGCTCAAGTTTGGTATCGCGTTCAACGTCACGCACCTGAACCAGGCCGGCGCGCTGGTGCATGTTTATGTGGACGGCTCCATCCTCGTCAACCATGGCGGCACCGAGATGGGGCAGGGCATCAACACCAAGGTGATGCAGGTCGTGGCGCACGAACTGGGCGTCGAACTGGGGCGCGTGCGCGCTACCGCCACCAACACCAGCAAGGTCTCGAACACGTCGGCCACCGCCGCCTCGACCGGCGCGGACCTGAACGGCAAGGCGGCGCAGGATGCCGCCGGCAAGATCCGCGCGCGCCTCGCGCAATTCGCCGCGCAGCAGTATGGGGGCGCGGCCAGCGACGTGCGCTTCGCGGCCGGCACCGTGTTCGTCGCCGGCTTGGCGCTGCCGTTCGGGGAACTCGTCGCCAAAGCCTACCTGGCGCGCGTGCAGCTGTGGTCCGATGGCTTCTATGCCACACCCGGCCTGCACTGGGACCCGAAGACGATGACGGGTCGCCCGTTTTCGTACTTCGCGTACGGCGCGGCGGTGTCCGAAGTGGTGGTCGACACGCTCACCGGCGAATGGAAGCTGCTGCGCGTCGACGCGCTGTACGATGCTGGCCGCTCGCTGAATCCGGCGATCGACATCGGCCAGGTCGAAGGCGCGTTCATCCAGGGCATGGGGTGGCTGACGACCGAAGAACTGTGGTGGAACCCGGCCGGCAAGCTGATGACGCATGCGCCGTCGACCTATAAAATTCCTGCGGTCTCGGACTGCCCGGAGGATTTCCGCATTGCGCTGTTCGACAACGCCAACGTCGAAGACAGCATCCACCGCTCCAAGGCCGTGGGCGAGCCGCCGCTGCTGTTGCCGTTCTCGGTGTTCTTTGCGCTGCGCGACGCCATCTCGAGCGTGGGCGGGCACCGGGTCAATCCACCACTGAACGCCCCCGCGACGAGCGAAGCCATTCTGGATGCGATCGCGTTCGTCGAAGGCGCCGCCGGGGCGCGCGCTTGACGATGGACTGGTTGCGCGCTCAAGGCGATGTGCCGTCCGTGCTGGTCACGGTGGCCGCCGTGAAGGGCTCGGCGCCGCGTGAGCCGGGCGCGAAGATGCTGGTGCGCACACACGATTTTGACGACACCATCGGCGGCGGCCATCTCGAACACCGCGCGCTGGAGATTGCGCGCACGATGCTGCAGCTTGGCGAAGCGCGTCGCTCCGAGCGCTTTGCGCTCGGCCCGAGCCTGGGCCAGTGCTGCGGCGGCGTCGCCTGGCTGGCGTTCGAACGCTTCGATGCCGCGCAGGTCGAGATTCTTCGCGCACGCCGCAACGTCGACACCTGGCGCCTCGTTGCGCTTGACGGCGCGTTCGAGTGGGCCTTGTTCGACGACACGGCGCTGCTCGCGGGCACGCCGGACGCGCCAGCGTTCGAACGCGTACCCGAGGCCCGGGTGCTGGAAGGCGAGGGCGGTCGCCGCTGGCTGCTCGACCCGGTCCTGGCGCCGCGCGCGCACCTGATGCTGTTCGGCGCCGGCCACGTCGGCGCCGCCATCGTGCGCGCGTTGGCCGAGTTGCCGTGCCGCGTGACGTGGGTCGACGAACGCGACGCCATGTTCCCGGCCTCCATTCCCCCGAACGTGACGATCGAGGCGACCGATACGCCCGAGGCGCTGGTAGAACACGCCGCGCCCGGTACGAGCTTTCTCGTCATGACCCACAGCCACGCGCTCGACCTGCGCCTGTGCCATGCAATCCTGGCGCGCCCCGCGCATCCGGCCACGCCCGACTGGTTCGGCCTGATTGGATCAGGCACCAAGCGCAGCCAGTTCGAAGCACGCCTGCGCGAGCGCGGCATCGACGATGCGCGCCTGGCCAATATGGTCTGCCCGATCGGCCTGCCCGGGATTGCCGGCAAGGCCCCGGCCGTGATCGCAGCGTCGAGTGTGGCGCAATTGCTGGCCGTGTGGGAAGCTGCACATCACCCCGAACCTCAACCGGAATTCCTGTAATGCCCACTGCATCACCCAATGTGCAGGCCTATCGCGCCAGCCTGCTGCACTTTCGCGCCGATCCGGCGTTCGACGACGGCGCCGCGCTGTTGTACGAAGACGGCCTGCTGATCGTCGAGGATGGCCGCATCCAGGCCGCTGGCGACTACGCCGCGCTCGCGCCCACGCTGCCTGCGGGCCTCGAACCCGTCGACTACCGCGGCAAGCTGATCGTTCCCGGCTTCATCGACACGCACCTGCATTATCCGCAGACCGACATGATCGCCTCGCCGGCCCCGGGCCTGCTGCCGTGGCTCGAGACCTATACGTTCCCGACCGAGCGCCGCTACGAAGATCATGAAGATGGGCGCTCGACGGCCGACTTCTTCCTCGACGAGCTGCTGCGCTGCGGGACCACCACGGCAATGGTCTACTGCACCGTGCACCCGCAATCGGTCGACGCGTTCTTTGCCGCGAGCGAAGCGCGCAACCTGCGCATGGTGGCCGGCAAGGTGCTGATGGACCGCAACTGCCCGGACTTTTTACGTGACATCGAAGGCGAATTGGGCGAGAGCGAAGCGCTGATCAAGCGCTGGCACAAGCGCGGCCGCGCGCTGTATGCGATCACGCCGCGCTTTGCGCCGACGTCGACCGAGGCCCAGCTGCGCCTGACGGGCGAGCTGGCGGCGGCGTATCCGGACACCTTCATCCAGACCCACGTGGCCGAAAACCGCGACGAGTGCACCTGGGTGGGCGAGCTGTTCCCGCAGGCGCGCAGTTATCTCGACGTGTACGACAGCTATGGCCTGATGCGCCCGCGCGCGATGTTTGGCCACTGCATCTGGCTCGACGACGAGGACATGGCGCGCATGGCGGCCACCGGCTCGGCCGCCGCCGTGTGCCCCACGTCGAATCTGTTCCTGGGCAGTGGCCTGTTCGATTTCGAGCGCGCCGACAAGGCCGGCATGCTGCTGTCGCTGGGCACGGACGTGGGCGCCGGCACGTCGTTCTCGCTGCTGCAGACGATGAATGAAGCGTACAAGGTCGCGCGCATGAAGGGCAGCTACCTGACGGCGCTACGGATGTTTTATCTCGCCACGCTGGGCGCCGCGCGCGCGATGGGACTGGACGACACGATCGGCAGCTTCGCGCCCGGCCTCGAAGCGGACTTCGTGGTGCTTGACCGCGAGGCGACGCCGCTGATGGCGCGCCGCACAAGTCACAGCCACTCGCTCGAAGAGTTGCTGTTCGCGCTGGCGCTGCTGGGGGATGACCGTACGGTGGCCGCGACGTATTCAAATGGTCGCCTCGTCCACGAAAGGTAGGGTTGGCAATATTGCCAACCCCGCACGAAGGCGTTAGAGTTGGGCGCTTGTCATTTATCCGCCATCCATCCTGAAAGTCTCACCATGCACAAGTATTTGCCCGGCAGTGCGCTGCTGGCGCTGGCCGTCGTCGCTTCGCCCGTCCTGGCCCGGGCGCCATCGGTCACCGCCAACGAAGCGGCCACCGCGCGCCACTACGCCAACCTGATCGAGGGTAGCACGCCGCGCCTGTCCGAGCTGACGATGTTCTTCACGCAGATGCCCAAGGGTGGCGATTTGCACCACCATTATTCGGGCGCGATCTATGCCGAGACCTATGTCGATTTCGTCGACAAGCAGGGCTTCTGCATCGACAAGAACACCTACCGCATCGAGACCGACAAGGCGACCATCGCCGCGCAGCGCGCCAAACCGGCGGCTGAACGCACGTGCCTGTCGGGCGCACAGGTCAATGCCGACGAAAACACCTGGCGCGAGCTGGTCAAGCGCTGGTCGAACAAGGATTTCAGCAACCACGTCGCGATCCAGCCGGCGCCGGACCGCCTGTTCTTCGGCACCTTCGGCTACTTCGGCCCGGTGGCCAACGACAACCTGCGCGAAGGCCTGCAAGAGATCAAGGCGCGCGCCATCGCCGAAAATGTCGGCTACATCGAAACGATGTTCCTGCTCTCGCCATTCGTGGCCAACGCCGCCTTCGACACCAGCACCCGCGCCAGCGTGAACGACGACGCGGCGCTGGGCGCCCAGTTGCGCGCCGAGCTGGCGGCGCTGGACGCGAACACCGCCTACAACACGTCGATCGACAGCTTCGTCGCGCAGATCAACGCGGCCTCGGAAGGCATCGACGACGAGCGCTTCACGATGCGCTACCAGAACTACACGCTGCGCCTCCTGGCACCGTCGCAGGTGTTCTCGGCGATGGTGTCGAGCTTCAAGGCGGCCGCCAAGGGCGGGCGCATCGTCGGCGTGAACATCGTCGGCCAGGAAAGCCTGCACGTGTCGATGCGCGACTACCTGCTGCACATGAAGATGTTCCGCTTCCTCAAGACCGTGTACCCGGACGTCAAGGTGGCGATGCATGCGGGCGAGCTGGCGCTGGGCGAAGTACCGCCGGAAGGCCTGAAGTTCCACATCGACAGTGCCCTGGGCATTGCCGGCGCCGACCGCATCGGCCATGGCCTGGACCTGGCGCATGAAGCCAACGCACCGGCCATCATCAAGACCATGCGCGAGAAGGATATTCCGGTCGAGATCAACCTGACCTCGAACGCATTCATCAGCGGCGTGGCCGGCGCGGATCATCCGATCCACCTGTACCGCAAGTATGGCGTGCCGTATGTGATTTCGACCGACGACGCTGGCGTGACCCGCCACACGCTGTCGCACGAGTACGTGCAATTTGCCAGCCAGTTCAAGCCTTCTTACGCGGAAATCAAGAAGGCGTCGTACAACAGCATCCGCTACGCCTTCCTGCCCGTTGCAGAAAAACAACGCTTAACGAAACAGCTCGATGGGCGTTACGCCCGATTCGAGGCGCAAGTCGCTGCCATGGCGCCCCAGGCAGCGCGCGCGAAATAAAGTGTGTCATCCCCGATCCGGCGCTCGCCGGATCGCCTGCCTGTCATAAACGACCTTCGACTTTTCGGCACTTAGTTAATTCAGAAGTAAGGTTTGTCGTCTTCTCGCTACACAATTCTGTGTTGCACCGCTGGTTCTACTGATTTTTTGCCGAAAAAATTTCACCGTGGAATGCCACGCATATAATTCCGCCATGTCATAAAGCGCGCCAAATGACACGATTTCTGTCGCGTAAGGACAACGCCGACGGGGTGATTTATACGAGAAAGCTCTGAATAGCCAAGCCAAATTGAATTTGTCGGGCTGAAAACGCTGATGCATATTGGCGCAATTCTGCTGTAAATCAAACCACACATCGTGTCATTTTGTTGAAACATTGTACCGATACAATCGCAGCCGCTTGCCGGCTGAATCACTGGCGCGGCACGACGAATACAACAAGCAGTAAAGCAGGGGAGGACGTCCGTCGGGCGTCCAACAAACAACTTTGAAGTTCTTTTTGGGGTAATCAATGATCACTCAGCAGCAGATCCGGCTCACCAAGTTGGCGCTGGCTTTGTCAGTTGCGTTGGCGGCGTCGCCGTCGTTCGCACAGAACACCACTTCGGCCGTCGGTGGCCGTATCTCGAACGTCTCGGGTCAGCCGGCTGCCGGCGCGCAAGTGCAGATCCTGCACACCGAGTCGGGTTCTGTCAGCAATGTCGTAACCGACGCTGAAGGCCGCTACGTTGCACGTGGCCTGCGCGTGGGTGGTCCTTACACCATCACTATCACCAAAGACGGCATCACCCAAACCCGCAACAACGTCTTCCTCGATCTGGCGCAGACCGCCGAAGTCGACGCCACCCTGGGCGTGCAGACCGTGACCATCGCCGGTACCGCATCGCGTTCGGAAGTCTTCACGAGCAACAACATGGGTGCGGGCACCGCCATCAGCAACACCCAGCTCCAGACCCAGGCATCGATCCAGCGTAACCTGCAAGACTATGCGCGTGCCGACCCGCGTGTGTCGCAGACCGACAAGGACCGTGGCGAAATCTCGGTCGCCGGCCAGAACTCGCGCTACAACTCGACCACCATCGATGGCGTCGCGATCAACGACACGTTCGGCCTGGAAGCCAATGGCAGCCCGACCGCGCGTCAGCCGATCTCGATCGAAGCGATCCAGTCGGTGCAGGTCAACGTCGCCAACTACGACGTCACCCAGAAGGGCTACACCGGCGCGAACATCAACGCCGTGACCAAGTCGGGTACCAACACCTACAAGGGTGGCGTGTACTACGTGTACCGCAACGACAATCTGTCGGGCGACCGTTACAACCCGATTACCGACGTCTACACCGACGCGCCGAAATCGAAGGAAACCACCAAGGGTATCTGGGCATCGGGTCCGCTGATCCAGGACAA
The DNA here is from genome assembly GCA_014841595.1 of Oxalobacteraceae sp. CFBP 8761. Lineage (NCBI taxonomy): Bacteria > Pseudomonadati > Pseudomonadota > Betaproteobacteria > Burkholderiales > Oxalobacteraceae > Oxalobacteraceae sp. CFBP 8761. The sequence goes on from JACYUE010000002.1 coordinate 323,192, forward strand.
GCTGTTCATCTACGCTCTGGCCGAAAACTTCGAAAGCTCGCGTTCGAGCCCTGAGTTCGGCGCCATCGGCAGCGGCGCCGGCACCACCGTCGGCATCAGCCAGTCGGCCATCTCGGAAGCCCAGCGCATCGCCCAGCAGACCTACGGTGTCGACATCGGCAGCACTGCCGTGCCAACCGGCTCGATGCTGACCTCGAAAGAGCGCCTGGTGAAGTTCGACTGGAACATCACCGACGAACACCGCGCCAACCTGCGTTACGCCAAGACCGAACAGGGCGAGCCGTTCTACCCGGGCTTCTCGGCCACCGGTGTCGGCCTGTCGTCGAGCTTCTACAACCAGGGCAAGTCGATCGAGACCACCGTCGCCCAGTTGTTCTCGGACTGGACCCCGAACTTCTCGACCGAGCTCAAGTTCTCGAACCGCGATTACGATTCGGTCCCGGTCAACGCGACCCGCACGCCATCGATGGCCCTGCAGTTCAGCGGCGCGCTGCCGGCTGACGCACCAAGCGGCCTGTCGACCGCCAACCGTAACATCAACTTCGGTACCGAGTTCAGCCGTCACAACAACGTGCTGCGCAACAAGACCAAGGACCTGTACGCCGGCGCCAACTGGATCGTGGGCGACCATGAAATGAAGTTCGGTGCCGACTACACCAAGAACGATGTCTACAACGCGTTCCTGCAGGGTATCAACGGCTCGTACACCTACGCCTGCCTGGATTCGGCAGACGCGAACTTCTACAGCTTCGGCGCACTGCCAAGCTGCGCACGCGCAACCAATGCACAAGTGCAGCAAGCCGTGCTGGAGAACTTCCAGAAGGGTCGCCCACTGAGCTACAGCCAGCAGCGCGCGCTGCCAGGCGCGTCGCTGAACGATGCGGTTGCCGAGTTCAGCACCAAGAACACCGGCCTGTTCCTGCAAGACACCTGGACCGTCAACGACCAGCTGACCCTGACCTACGGCGTGCGCTACGACCGTAACGATGTCGGCGGCCGTCCATTGGCCAATATTGCTGCTGCCCAGCCACTGGTGGCCGGCAACCCAGCCACCGGCGTGCGCCAGTCCGGCGGCTTCGGTCTGGACAACACCCGCACCATCGATGGTACCGACCTGATCCAGCCACGCTTCGGCTTCAACTACCGCTTCGACAAGTCGCCACGTCCGACCCAGATCCGCGGCGGCTTCGGCCTGTTCCAGGGCGCGGCAGCCACCGTGTGGATGTCGAACCCGTTCTCGGGCACCGGCGTGGCCACCGCCACGATCAGCTGCTCGGGCACCGGCGCAACCCGCTGCCCGACCACCGGCGGCCTGACCAGCTTCAATCCTGACGCCCAGCCTGCCATTGCCGGCGCGATTCCGGCCGCGGACGTCAACTTCCTGGATCCAAGCTTCCGTCAGCCATCGATCTGGAAAACCAACCTGGCGTTCGACACCGAACTGCCATGGTACGGTCTGGTCTTCGGCGCCGAAGCGCTGTACACCAAGAACAAGAACGGCATCTACTACGAACACCTGAACCTGGGCGCAGCAACGCGCAACGGTTCGGATGGCCGTCCGCTGTTCTGGAACGCAGCCGGCCTGAGCACGGCGTGCTACGGCGTGTCGAACAACACGGCGAACATCATCACCAGCTGCGGCGCTGTCAACCGTTCGCTGAACAACCGCAGCTTCAACAACGTGCTGGTGGCGCGTGATACCGACAAGGGCGACGCGAAAGTGCTGACCATGTCGCTGTCGCAGCCGATGACCAAGGGCTTTGGCTGGTCGGTGGCGTACACCTACACCGATGCGACCGAAGTCTCGCCGCTGACGTCGTCGGTGGCCAACTCGAACTTCAACGGCCGTTCGTCGTTCAACCCGAACGAAGAAGTCGCCGCGACCTCGAGCTACGCCATCAAGAACCGCGTCAATGCGCTGATGAACTTCCAGAAGAAATTCTTCGAAGGCTACAACACGCGTCTGGGCGTCTTCTACGAAGGTCGTGAAGGCCGTCCGTACAGCTGGACGTTCAACAACGACATGAACGGTGACAATCTGGCCGGTAACGACCTGATGTACATCCCGACCGCCTTCGGCTCGAACGAAGTCGCTTTCGCAGGTGACACCGCAACGAACCGCGCCAACGAGCAGCGCTTCTGGGACGTCGTCAATGCGAACAAGGGCCTGAGCAAGGCTGCCGGTGGTGTCGTGAGCCGTAACAACTCGACCGCTGAATGGGTCAACACCTTCGACGTGCGCATCAGCCAGGAAATCCCGGGCATCTTCGCACGCAACAAGGCGACCTTCTCGCTCGACTTCATGAACTTCGGCAACCTGCTGAACAAGAAATGGGGCCGTACCGAAGAGATCAGCTTCCAGGGTTCCGGTGGCCAGGCACGCAGCTTCGTCGATGTCGCCGGTATCGATGCACAAGGTCGTTATGTCTACGTCGTGCGTAACGACGTCGAGCGTCAGGACCTGAAGCAAGCCAAGGGCGAGTCGCAGTGGGCAATCCAGGCAACCCTGCGTTACGAATTCTAAGCAGCGCCAATTCGTAGCATGAGGTAGTCAAAACGGCCGGTGGAAACACCGGCCGTTTTTTCATCAAAAAGGTCATTAGCCCTGCTGCTGTAAGGATTTCCTGCGCACAGGCGGCATGGGATAATGCTTGCTGTTGCGCTTATCCAAGCCCCGTTTTTCGGATGCCGGCGACCCCGGCCCGATTCCATAAAAGGTGTTTTTCATGATCGTCTCGCGTCGCGCAAGCGCTCGTCTTTCCACACTCACCGTCGTGCTGCTGCTGGCCGGCTGCGTGACCGCCCCACAGGGCCCGGTCACCATCAATCTGGTATCGCTCAATGACTTCCACGGCAATCTGGAACCAAGCCGCTACGTGCTCAAGGGCGCCGACGGCAAGGACCAGGTCATGCGCGCCGGCGGCGCCGAAGCCGTGGCAGCGGCCCTGCAGGCCTGGCGCAAGGAAGACAAGGAGTTGCTGCTCGTGTCGACCGGCGATATCGTCGGCGCCAGCCCGGCGCTGTCGTCGTTGTGGGCCGACGAGCCGACGATCGAAGTGATGAACATGCTGAACCTGCGCGCGAGCGCGGTAGGCAACCATGAATTCGATGGCGGCCGCAAGGAACTGCTGCGCCAGCAGAACGGCGGCTGTGATTCGCCACATCCAACCAAGGCCTGCAAGTTCACGCCGACGTTTGGTGGCGCCAAATTCACGTACCTGGGCGCGAACGTGATCGACAAGGTCACCGGCAAGCCGATCATCCCGGGCTTCACCATCGAAACCGTCAAGGGCATCAAGGTCGGCCTGGTGGGCGTGGTGCTGCGCGATACGCCGAACATGGTGGTCGCGTCGGGCATCGCGGGCTTGACGTTCGGTGACGAAGCCGAGGCGGTCAACAACGCGCTGCCGGCGATGCGCGCGGCCGGCGCCAAGGTCATCGTGGCCCTCGTGCACCAGGGTGGCCGCACGGTCGAGTCGCCGTTGCAAACCGGTTGCAGCAAGCTGACGGGCGACATCGTCCCGGTCGTCCAGAAGATCGACCCGTCGGTCAAGCTGGTGCTGACCGGGCACTCGCACCAGGGCTATCTGTGCGACGTCGATGGCCGCGTCGTGACCCAGGCCGATACGGCCGGCCACCTGCTCACGCGCGTGTCGATGCAGGTCGAGCCAACCACCGGCGCGGTGTCGAACCTGACCGTTGCCAACGTGGTCATGAAGCCGGGCGAGTATCCGGCCGATCCAAAGATCGCCGCGTATGTCGCGCAAGTGAAAGAGCGCAGCGAAGCCGCATTGACGCGCCCGATCGCGAAGATCGCGACCGCGCCGCTGCTGCGCAAGAATAACGACGCGGGTGAATCGCCCCTCGGCAACCTGGTTGCCGATGCGGCGCTGGACTCGGCGCGCAGCCTGGGCGCCCAGTTCGCCTTCATGAACAACGGCGGCATCCGGCGCGATCTCGAAGCAGGCGCCGACAAGACCGTCAACTTCGGCCAGGCGCAGGCCGTGCTCCCGTTCGGGAACACGACCGTCGTGATGAATCTGACCGGCGCGCAGATCCGCAACCTGCTCGAGCGCCAGTGGCCCGACGGCCCGAACGTGACGTCCAGCGTCCTGCAAGTCTCGCAAGGCTTCACCTACACGTGGGACGCGAAGCGGCCGGCCGGCAACCGGCTGGTGCCGGGCAGCGTCAAGCTCGATGGCAAGCCGCTCGACGACGGTGCAACCTACCGCCTGGCGCTGAATAACTTCCTGGCCGAAGGCAGCGACGGCTATCCGGAATTCGCGCTCGGTACGCAGCGCATCGATACCGGCCTGCGTGACCTGGACGGCTTCATCGCCTACCTGAAAAAACTCGAAGGGCAGGGCGCCGCGCTGGCCCCGGCTACCCCGCGCATCGTGCGCCTCAATTAAGACCATCAGGACCATCATGAAAAAACTCGCATGCGTGCTGGCGCTGACCGGCGCCTTTGGATTACTGGGTGCATCGGACGCCGCCGCCTGGGGCCGCGACGGTCACCGCGCTGTCGGCTCGATCGCCGACAAGCTGCTCAAGGGGACCAACGCGCAAAAGCAGATCGCGCTGCTGTTGCAGCCGGGCGAATCGCTGGCGTCGGTCGCGAACTGGGCCGACTGCGTCAAGGGCACGTACTGCGGCCCGCAGACGCCCGAGATGGTGGAATACGTCGAAGGCAACCCGCGCCACAGCGAATACCACTACACCAACGTGCCGTTCCAGCTCGATCACTACCATGAGCATGGCGTGGGCACGAGCGACGTCGACATCGTGCAGACGCTGGAGCAGTGCATCGCCGTCTTGCAGGGCAAGACCGATCCGGCGCTGAACCCGCACAAGTTCACCAAGCGCCAGGCCCTGATCCTGCTGGCACACTTTGCTGGCGACATCCATCAGCCGCTGCACGTCGGTTCGGCGTTCGTGAGCAAGGACGGCAAGTTCATCGTGCCGAAATCGCGCGCCGAGATCGATGATGCGCTCGTGTTCGATTCGCGCGGTGGCAACAACCTGCTGCTCGATGACGAGAAACTGGCAGCCCTGTCGAAAGGGGTGATTCCGCCCGGTGAGCCAGTCGTCATCAAGGAAGGCGTGCCAAAGGCGCTGACCAAGCCGTTCCACTCGTACTGGGACAGCACGACGGTCGACTACGCATTCCGCCGCATCAAGACGCGCACGCCGGAGCAGTTCGCGGACGTGGCGATCGCCAGCGCGCCGCTGGTTGCGAAAGCCAAAGGCGACGTGGCCACCTGGCCCGTGCAGTGGGTGGAAGACGGCCTGAAGTCGGCCAAGCTGGCGTATGCCGATGTGGTGCCGGGCAAGCTGACGCCGCAGACGGGCAAGAAGGGCGAGACCTACTACACCTTCGCGCTCGAAGTGCCGGACAACTATCCGGTGCCGAGCTCGGAAATCGCCAAGACCCAGCTGATCAAGGGCGGGTACAACCTGGCCGCGATGCTACAGGCAATCTGGCCGTAAGCCCACGGCCTGCAGCGCGCGGATTGTTCGCGCGCGCGGTGCACTTTTGGCACGGCCTCGGATAGAATCCGGTCATCCCCCGACCAGACTCCCGAGGCCCCATGCACGTTCCATTGAAGGCTGCCATCGCGGCAGCCTGCCTGTTTCCCGCACTCCACGCCCACGCACAAACCCCGGCCGGCGCCAGCCTGCCGCTGTGGGAGTTTGGCCTTGGCGCTGCGGCCCTGAGCACGCCTGCTTATCCCGGCGCCGACGATCGCACCAATCGCATCCTGCCCATCCCGTTCCTGCTCTATCGCGGGGAAGTGCTGCGCGCTGACCAGTCGGGTATCGGTGCGCGTCTGTTCCGCTCCGATCGGCTAGAGTTCGATGTTGGCCTGTCCGGGGCGTTGCCGTCTGATTCCGATGACGTCGAGGCGCGCGCCGGCATGCCGGACCTGGGTGCGCTGTTCGAATTTGGCCCGCGCCTGAAAATCCGCGTGGCTGACATTGACGCGACGAGTCGATTGCGTGCCGAACTGCCAGTGCGCGCCGTGATCGAAGCACGCGGTGGCCTGCGGCGCCAGGGCTGGACGTTCGAGCCAAAGCTGGCCTACGAAACGCGCGGCGAACGCGGTCTGTGGTCGTTCGAAGCCAATACGTCGGTGGTGTTCGGCGACAAGCGTATCAACCGCTACTTCTATGAGGTCGCGCCGCAGTATGCAACCGCGAGCCGCGATGCGTACAGCGCCGACGCCGGCCTGGTCCTCGCGCGCGTGGGATTGTTCGCCACGCGCCAGCTCAATCCTGACGTGCGTTTGTTCGGCTACGTGCGTTACGAGTCGTACGCTGGCAGCGCCAACCGCGACAGCCCGCTGCACCTGAAGAATTCGGGCACGTCGGCGGGCATCGGCTTCGCCTGGACACTGGCACGCTCGAGCCGCCGAGCGGCGGGCTTCGAGCCGGTCGATCCCGTTACGCCGTGACATAACGCGGGCATCGTCGGGTTTGACGACAGTCAGCTTCGCTGCTCGTTAATGACACCATCAGAAATCGGCAAGCAAAAGAGCGGCATGTAAAAAGAGCGGGACATCCGCCGCTCTTTTACATGCCGCTCTTTTTGACTCAGGCCGCCACGACGCAGTATCAGCGTCGCTCGGCGCTGTTTCAGGGAGTTACTTCTGCTTGTAAGAAACCCGACCCGATAAGCCAATCGTACCGGCGCCGTTCGACAAGTCTTCGGTACCGCTCAGGGAGCCGCCGCCGGTTGCGTGAAAATAAGTGCCGGAGCCGCCGGTGATGGTGAAGGTGCCACCGTTCATGACGTAGGCAGTGCCTGCGCCGGTAGGAACGAACTGGCCACTGTAGTCGGCGAAAATCTGGTCGCCGTTTGGATACAGCAGGATGAACTTGCCCTTGCTGAAGGTGAACGTCGTGCCAGACTGAGCGAAGCAATCACCGCCCACGAACGCGACCGGCGTTCCTTCAGCCGTCTCACCGTGGCCGGCGAGCTTGCCGCCAAGGGTGGACGCACATTGCGGCGCAGGCCCCACTTTTTCATTGAATACGCCTTTGACTTCAAGCGCTCTGACGACGTTCGGACCGGCAGAGGCCGAGAACGAAGCGGCCATCAAGACCAGGCTGGACAGGAGGCGTACGGAGACAGTCTTCATTACAAAATTTCCTTGGCTGTTAAAAAAATGATATGGCACATACTAAGATAAGAGCAGAAATCTGGTTGTGCGCACGATTCCATTTTTTTACATTGTTGCAGGTCTCCCACATGCTGGGCAGGCTCAGCACGAACAGGGGCAAGGATACGGCAGGGGCACACGGCGGGGTCACACACGGCGGGGTCACACACACGGCGGGGTCAGGTCTGACATTCAGACACGGACTCAACACACACGGCGGGGTCAGGTCTGACATTCAGACACGGGCTCAACACACGGCGGGGTCACACGGCGGGGTCACACACACGGCGGGGTCAGGTTTGACATTCAGACACGGGCTCAACACACACGGCGGGGTCAGCACACGGCGGGGTCAGGTCTGACATTCAGACACGGGCTCAACACACACACGGCGGGGTCAGGTCTGACATTCAGACACGGGCTCAACAAAAGTCTATTGATGAAAGCCCTTATGAACGGACTAAGGCAGAGCCCGTGTCCAAATGTCAGACCTGACCCCGGCTGTTTGACCCCGGCTGTTCTTGACCCCGGCTGTTCTTCAAAGCCCTTCTGAACGGGATTGGGCAGAGTCCGTGTCCAAATGTCAGACCTGACCCTGGCTGCTAGAGTCCGTGTCCAAATGTCAGACCTGACCCTGGCTGCTAATGTTAGACCTGGCCCTGGCTGCTTTTGACGCTGCCAGGGCGGCAGCGTCATTGTTCAGGCACCGGCCGGCACTGGCCGGCGGAGGATCAACGCGACTTGACGAACGGCTTGCCCAGCGCCTTGGGCGCCACCGACTTGGCCATCAGGCCTGCCAGCACGACCACCGTGACGATGTACGGAATCATCTGGATCAGCGAACCCGGAATGCGGCCCACGACCGGCAGGTCGACGCCTTCGATCTGGATCTGCACTGCGGCAAAGAAGCCGAACATCATGCAACCCAGCACCGTGTGCACGGGGCGCCAGTTGCCGAACACCAGCGCCGTCAGCGCCAGGTAGCCGGCGCCGGCCGACATGTCGCGCAGGAAGAAGCCGCTCTGGACGATCGACAGGTAAGCGCCCGAGAACGAGCACAGCACGCCGGCGATGATCATCGCCGTGTAACGGGTGCGCTGGACCGAGATGCCGGCCGCGTCGGCCGCGTGCGGGTTTTCGCCGCAGGCGCGCAGACGCAGGCCGAAGCGGCTGTAGAACAGCACCCAGTGCACGATCGGGAGCAGGGCAAAGGCCAGGTACACCAGCACCGAGTGCCCGCCAATCAGGCTGCCGTAAACCCAGCCCAATACCGGCACGTCGGCCACCAGTTCGGTCCCGGGCAGGATGACGCTCGCGAGGCGCGCCTCGCCGAGGTCCGGCGTGCGCCCGCCCTGCTGGAAGAAATACTGGGCGACGACGAACGTCAGCCCGCTCATCGCGATATTGATCGCAATGCCGGCCACGAGCTGGTTGCCCTTTTGCGTGATCGAGACGAAGGCCTGGATCAGCGCCAGCACGACGGAGGCGACGATGCCGGCCGCGATACCCAGCCAGGGATCCTGGTAGGTGTAGGCAACGCCGGCCGAGACGAAAGCCGACGCGAGGATCTTGCCTTCGAGGCCGATGTCGACCACGCCGCTGCGCTCGGCGAACAGGCCGGCCATGGCCGCGAACATCAGCACCGGCGCGTTGCGGATGGTGGAGACGACGATACTGGCGAACTGGAAGTCTTCCATGGCTTATCCCTTGCTTGCGCCGTTGTTGGAGCGTGTTGCGTTGATCAGTTTAAGTACCGCCGGCGCGTACATGTTTTCCATGGCGCCGCAGAACAGGATGATCAGGCCCTGGATGAAAATGAAGGTCTCTTGCGGGATGTTCGGTTTTTCCAGCGACAGGTCAAAACCGCCCTGGATCAGCGCGCCGAACAGAATCGACGAGAGTAGGATGCCCACCGGATGCTGGCGGCCCATCAGTGCAATCGCGATGCCGATGAAGCCCGCACCGGCCGGGAAGTTCAGGCTCAGGTAGTGGGTTGAGCCGAGGATCGAGTTCACCGCCGCCAGGCCCGCGAGGGCGCCCGAGATCAGCATCGCAATGATGATCGTGCGGCTGATGCGCACGCCCGCATAGTGCGCGGCGTGGGCGTTCAGGCCCGTCGCCTGCAGGCGGTAGCCCCAGCTCGAACGCGACACGGCCACCCAGTAGACCACCAGCGCGACCAGGGCCAGCAGGAAGGCCAGATTCAGCGGCGTGCTCTCGCCGAAGAATGGCAGCCAGTTCGACAGCAGCGGGATCGCGGCAGCGTCGGTGAAGGTGCGGCTGGCCGGGTTCTGGTCACCCTCGGGGATCATGTACTTGACGATGATGAAGTTCATCAGGCCGGCGGCGATGAAGTTGAACATGATGGTCGTGACCACCACGTGGCTGCCGCGCTTGGCCTGCAGGTAGCCCGGCAGGAATGCCCAGGCGGCACCGAAGACGGCGCTGGCGACGATCGCCAGCGGGATCAGGAGCCACGGCGAGAGCGTCGCGTCGAACGCCAGCATCGCCAGCGTCAGGCCCAGGCCGCCCAGATACATCTGGCCCTCGGCGCCGATGTTGAACAGACCCGCCTTCATGGCGATCGACACGGCCAGGCCGGTGAACACGAAGGTCGACGCGTAGAACAGCGTATACGACAGGCCTTCCGGATTGATGACGGCGCTGTTGACGAGGATCTGCAGCGACTCGACCGGGCTTTCGCCCAGCAGATGGATCACGAGCGCCGCGACCAGCAGGGCAGAGAGCAAATTCAGGACCGGCAGGACAAAGCCCGAGGCCCAGCGTGGGAGTTCAGTGGTTTTCATGATTTGTGCATCCCGCCCATCAACAGGCCAATGCGGGTCGTGTCGAATTCGTCGATCGGCAATTCGCCGGTAATGCGCCCGCCCGACATCACGATGATGCGGTCCGCCAGCGCGCGCACTTCTTCCAGCTCGGTCGAGACCAGCAGGATCGCGACGCCCTCGTCGCGCAGGCGCAGCAGTTGCGTGTGGATGCTCTCGATGGTGCCGATGTCCACGCCGCGCGTGGGCTGGCCCACCAGCAGCAGCTTGGGCGAGGCCGACACTTCACGCGCGATGACGACCTTCTGCTGGTTGCCGCCCGAGAGCAGGCCGATACGCACGTTGGGGTCTTTCGGGCGCACATCGAAGGCCTCAAGCAAATGCGCGCAGCGCTTGGCGATGGCGTCGAAATCGAACAGGCCCATGCCTTTCGTGACGCGCTCCTGGTAGCCGAACACGGTGTTCTGCATGACCGAGAAATCCTTGATCACGCCGTCGCGCAGGCGGTCTTCCGGCACGTGGCCGATGCCCATGTCGCGCAGTTCGGCGGGCAGGCCGTCGGCGTTCGAGCGGCCAGCGAAGGGCAGGGGTTTGCCCTCGAGCGAGACCGTGCCGGACGTTGGCAGGCGCATGCCCGACAGGATGTGCATCAACTCGCTCTGGCCATTGCCCGACACGCCGGCAATGGCAACGATCTCGCCAGAGCGCACCGACAGGGCGATATCGCCCAGCAGCTGCACGCCGTTCGCGTCCTTCAGTTGCAGGTTCTCGACCTGCAGCACCGGGGCGCCCGGCGCATACGGTTTGCGCGGCAGGTTGCCTTCGATCGGACGGCCGACCATCATGTTGGCCAGCTGCTCCTTGCTGGTGTCGACCGTGGCGACGGCGCCGGCCAGGCGGCCCGCGCGCATCACGGTCACCTGGTCGGTGATGTCCATGATCTCGCCCAGCTTGTGGGTGATCAGGATGATGGTCTTGCCCTGTTCCTTGAACAGCCGCAGGATGTCGAACAGCGACGCGATTTCCTGCGTGGTGAGCACGGCGGTCGGCTCGTCCAGGATCAGGATTTCGGCGCTGCGGTAGATCTGCTTAAGGATTTCAACGCGCTGCTGCGCGCCCACCGACAAATCGGAAATCACAGCCAGCGGATCGACGTCAAGGTGGTAGCGCGCGCAGATTTCGCGCAGCTTCACCTCGGTCTCGCGGCGTTTTTTCGACAGCTTGAAGGCGCCTTCGGCCCCCAGCATCACGTTGTCGAGCACCGTCATGTTCTCGACCAGCATGAAGTGCTGGTGCACCATGCCGATGCCGAGCCCGATGGCTTCCTGGCTCGAGCGGATCTGCTGCTCCTTGCCGTTGATGACGAGCTGCCCGCTGTCGGCGTGGTAGTAGCCGTACAGGATGCTCATCAGGGTGGATTTGCCCGCGCCATTTTCGCCGATCACACCATGGATCGAACCCTTGGCGATCGAGAAGCTGACGTCGGCGTTCGCCTGCACCGGCCCGAAGGCCTTGCTCACGTTGCGAAATTCTACGGCTGGCTGCATTGCGATCTGTCGTAAAAAGGAAGTGTGCTTATCATTCAAAAGCGCGCCGGACCGGTAATCAACCGGCGCGGCGCGCTTCGAATGGAATGAAGGTGATCAGACCGGGCAGGAACTGCCGGCGCGGTAATCGATGACCTTGATCTTGCCGTTGATGATGTCCTGGCGTACGCCGTTGACGCGTTTTTCGATTTCCGGCGTGACGACCGCGCGGTTATCCTTGTCCAGCACCCAGTCGACGCCGCCTTCTTTCAGGCCCTTGTAGGTGACGCCTGCTTTCCAGGTGCCTTTCTTGACGGCCATGAACGAGTCATACACTGCCACGTCGACGCGCTTGACCATCGAGGTCAGCATCGTGCCCGGGTGCAGGTAGTTCTGGTTCGAGTCGACGCCCACGGCCAGCTTGCCCTTGGTCTTGGCCATCTGCAGCGCGCCCATGCCGCTGCCGCCGGCCACGGCGAAGACCACGTCCACGCCGCGGTCAAATTGCGCGCGTGCCAGCTCGCCGCCCTTGGCCGGATCGTTCCAGGCTGCTGCCGTGGTGCCGACCATGTTCTGGATGATTTCCGCTTTTGGTGCCTGCGCCTTGGCGCCCTGGCCGTAGCCGCAGGCAAACGCGCGGATCAGCGGAATGTCCATGCCACCGACAAAGCCGAGCTTCTTGGTCTTGGACGCCATGGCCGACGCCACGCCGACCAGGTACGCGCCTTCCTGTTCCTTGAACATCACCGATTCGATGTTCGGGCCTTGCGCCACGCTGTCGATCAGGATGAAGCGCACGTTCGGGAATTCGCGGGCGACTTTTTGCACGGCCTGGGTTTGCGAGAAACCGATGGCGGCGATCAGGTCGACCTTCTTGCGCGCCAGGCCGCGCATGACTTGCTCGGCCTGGGTATCGCTATTGGCCTGGACCTCGAACACTTTCACGCCGGTCTCTTTCGTGAAGCGCTGCAGGCCCTCGAAGGCCGACTGGTTGAACGACTTGTCGAACTTGCCGCCCGCATCGTAGACCATGCCAAATTTCGGCGCGGCGATCGGTGCGGTCGATGGCGCCGCCAGCGCGCTGCCGGCAAGGCACATGGCCGCCACGGTGATGCTGAGTTGCTTGAATTTCATGGTTGAGCTCCTGGAATAGCGATATTGTACCCGCCGCATGCCTTGCGATGGGATCGGCTGCGCGATTGTCGCAGCACGGCGCCGTGCAAGTGGTTACGGTTTGTATCTGGGGAGGGTCGTTGGGGCCAGGCCCGCGCCCTTCGGGCACAAGCTGTCAAATATGCATCAAGCTGCAAGTTGATGACAAATACGATTTTACTTCCCAATTTATTCACTGGAAATATAAATGCTGACAACTTTCATCAATTATTTTGTGGCGAGGACCAGATCGGGCGCTGCTGCGGTCGTTTCGACCGGTGGCGTGGCATTGGCCACGGCATCGGCCACGGCGGCCGCAGCGGCCGGCGTCACCGGTTGGCTGAACTGGCGCGTGAGAAATCCGGCGACCATGGCGTGTGTCGCCTCCAGATACGGGATGGTCATGTGGTCGGAGTCCGGCACCACCTCGTCGGCCACCAGCGCGCCCAGCTTGGCCACCAGCAGGTCGGTGTGGAAGTGGGGCACGACGTCGTCGCTGGCGGCGCGCAGCACGTAGGTGGGGGCCTTGAGCATCGGTGCGTACTTGATCGACTCGAAGCGGTGGCGCAGCATGTATTCAATCGGCATCACGCGAAAGCGCCGCTTGGCAATCGCCAGGATCGAATCGTACGGCGTGATCAGCACGACCGAATGCGCGGGGCGTTCGCGGGCCACCTGCACCGCTACGCCCGAGCCCAGGCTGCGGCCAACGACGGCGATGCGCTGCGGATCGACCTGGCCGCGCGTGGCGAGCCAGTCGTAGAGCAGGGCGCCGTCCTCGATCATGTGGATCTCGGCCGGGATGCCTTGCGAGTCGCCATAGCCACGGTAGTTCATCGCCAGCACGGTCATGTTGGGGAACAGCTTGCCGGCGTCGCGCGCGACCCACGACACTTCTTCGGAGCGCCCGCCGAAATACAGCACGGCCGGGCGCGGGCCGGGAATGACGGGCGTCATCAGCCAGCCGGCCAGGCGCGTGCCGTCTTTCGCGCGCAAGACGACAGGGCGGGTGCGGTGGCCGCTCGAACGGGGGCTTTTGACTTCGCGCACGAGCGTCGGATTGAACACGAGGCGGCGCTGGTTGGCCGCAACGGCAGCGGTCAGGCCCAGCCACAGCATGCTGGCCAGTCCAGTGAGTCCCGCCGCCATTTTTTTCGAGGTGTCCATGCTTGCAAGTCTACGCCTGCCGTCGAGTTTTGTTCTTAGAGGCATCCTTCTATGCATGTTCCATGACGGTTTGTCAGCCTAAAAAGTTGTTTTATTCCAACATAGCTGAGCCCGTCTGATTGTAGCGATGCCGGACGGCACGCTTGCGCCGCCGGGTCGGCTTTCCGGTAGGATTGATGCATCCGGCCTCGCGCCATCTCCTGGAGTCTTTGTGCATTTTCTTTTGACCTATGATCTGGCCCCCGACTATCTCGAACGCCGCGGTGAATTTCGCGACGCCCACCTGGCGCTGGCGTGGGAAGCCCAGGAGCGTGGCGAATTGATCCTTGCTGGCGCCATGGCCGAGCCGGCCGACAAGGCCGTCCTCGTGTTCGACTGCGAGACCGCGGAGCTGGTACAGCTGTTCGCGGCGCGCGACCCCTACGTGCTCAATGGCCTCGTGCGCGCGTTCCACGTGCGCCAGTGGAATACGGTCGTCGGCGACCTGGCGACCAATCCCGTCCGGCCCGGCTAACCTTCATCCGACATTCACCTCGGCGCCCCATGAACATCGGGTAAGATTGCCCGCGTTTATCACCGCCGGGGAATGCAATGCAATCTGCTGTGAATCTGTGGCCACTGCTCGGCGTGGTCGTCATCGTGGTGGGGTTCGTGCTGCGCGCCAATCCGGTGCTGGTGGCCGTTGCTGCCTGCGGCGTGACGGGCGTTGCTGCGGCGATGTCCGTCATGACGCTGCTCGAAACGCTCGGCGCCGCCTTCCTCAAGACCCGTAACCTGCCACTCATCCTGCTGCTGCCGCTGGCCGCCATCGGCCTGCTCGAGCGCTTCGGGCTGCGTGACCGCGCCCAGGCCGCCATCGGCAAGGTGCGCTCAGCCACCGCCGGGCGCCTGCTGATCGTCTACCTGTTTGCGCGCGAAAGCACGGCGGCGCTGGGCCTGACCAGCCTGGGTGGCCATCCGACGATGGTGCGCCCGCTGGTCGCGCCAATGGCCGAAGCGGCGGCCGAAGCGCAGCACGGCCCGCTGCCCCAGCGCATCCGTTACCGCATCCGGGCGATGTCGGCTGCCACCGATAATATCGGCCTGTTCTTCGGCGAAGACATCTTCGTGGCGTTCGGTGCCATCGTCCTGATGCACACGATCCTGCAGGCCGAAGGCATCGAGGTCAATCCGCTGCACATCGCGCTGTGGGGCATCCCGACGGCGATCACGGCGTTCGTCATCCACGCCTGGAACCTGCGCCGCCTGGACGCCGAGATTGCCCGCGCCGTGCTGGACGAGAAGGGCGCCGCATGACGCTCTCGATCGATCACTTCTATATCCTCGTCGGCCTGCTGCTGGCGGCCGTGGCCATCATGAACCTGGTGGACCGCAGCAATCCGCGTCGGTTCACGACGGCCCTGTTCTGGGGCCTGTACGCGCTGCTGTACCTGGCGGGTGAAGCGCTGCCGCTGGCGGCGGTCGGCGCGCTGATGATCGGCATGGCGCTGCTGGCCGGTTTTGGCGGCGTCAAGGCCGGCCAGCCCAAGGCGCTGGCGCCGGAAGCACGCCAGGCCAGCGCCGCGCGGCTGGGCAACCGCCTGTTCATCCCGGCGCTGCTGCTGCCGCTGGTAACCGTCATCGGCGCGACCCTGCTGAAGGACGTGCAGCTGCGCGGCCTGCCGCTTCTTGATCCGGCCCACATCACCATCGTGAGCATGGGTTGCGGCGCGGTCGTGGCGCTGATTGCTGCCTGCTGGCTCACGCGCGCCACGCCGCTGCAGGGCGTGCGCGAAGCGCGCCGCCTGGTCGACGCGATGAGCTGGGCGGTCGTGCTGCCGCACATTCTGGCGGTGCTGGGCCTGCTGTTTTCCGAAGCCGGCGTGGGCAAGGCGGTCGCGCACCTGACGACAACCTATATCGGGCTGGATTCGGCATTCATCGCGGTGGCCGTGTACTGCCTCGGCATGGCGCTATTTACGATCGTGATGGGCAACGGCTTTGCCGCGTTTCCCGTCATGGCCGGCGGCGTCGGGATCCCGGTGCTGGTGGGCGTGTACGGCGCCAACCCGGCCGTCATGGCGGCGATCGGCATGTTCAGCGCGTATTGCGGTACCCTGATGACGCCGATGGCGGCCAACTTCAATATCGTGCCGGCCGCGCTGCTGGAACTACCCGACAAGAACGCCGTGATCCGGGCCCAGATCCCGAGTGCGCTGCCGATCCTGGTGGCGAATATCTTCCTGCTCTACTTTTTGATGAACCTGTGATGATCAAGACTGTTCTGCTGACGGGCTTCGAGCCGTTCAATGGCGCCACTATCAATCCGGCATGGGAGGCCGTGCGCGCGCTGGAAGGCTGGCAGGGCAACGGCTTTCAGGTCGAGGTGCGCCAGTTGCCGTGCGTGTTCGGCGACGCCATCGAGAATCTGACGGCGCTGATCGACGAGCTGCATCCGGACGTCGTCATCGCGGTGGGTCAGGCGGGCGGGCGGCCCGATATCTCGGTCGAGCGGGTGGCGATCAATGTCGACGATGCGTCGATTCTGGACAACGGCGGGCAGCAGCCGGTCGATACGGCGATTGCCGCCGACGGTCCAGCCGCGTATTTCTCGACGCTGCCGATCAAGGCGATCGTGCACGCGCTGCGAGAACAAGGGCTGGTGGCGGGGGTCTCGCAGACGGCCGGCACGTTCGTCTGCAACCATGTGTTCTATGGCCTGATGCATCACGCGGCGATGCAGCCGCAACCGATCAAGGCGGGCTTCATCCACGTGCCGTTCCTGCCGGAGCAGGCGGCTGCGCGACCGGATGCGCCACCGTCGATGGCGCTGGAAGACATCATCGCCGGGGTCAAACTGGCGGTGGAAGTCACGCTCGGCGTCGACACCGACCTGCGCGAAGCGGGCGGTGCGACGCACTGACAGCGATCAGCGCAGCTTGATCGTGGTGACGGCTTTCTCGTCACGCAGCTCGAACGCCGCATCCTCGAAGCTCGGCGGACCGAAACGGCCACGGGCATCGCGGCTGAATGCGTACGGCTCTTTCGGAATACCCAGCACGTTGCGATCGAGCTTGCCGTTGTCGTTCTCGTCCTGGTAGGACAGCACGGCCCACGAACCGGTCGGCACGCCATCGACCGTGACGACCGTCTCACCCGCCTTGGCCGGGGCCGAGCCCGAATACGCGCAATCCTTCAGGAAGGTCGTCTTGTCGCACACGGCGACGAGCACCTTGCCCTTGGCCGTGACGCCCTGGACGCGTACTTCGATCGAGGCGGCCGAGGCGCTGCCTGCGGCGCAGAGTGCTGCGGCGAGTGCTAAAGTACGGAAAGTCGATTGCATGTATTCTCCAATGGTTCAATTGTTGGTGTATCGTGTTTGACCGCCTGCCGCCGTTGCTGCGCTACCGTGCGGAGCGGTCGCATGTTAGGCTGTCGGCATCCGCTTCCATGCCCGCCACCCCATCAAGGCGCTTACTTCATTATGCTGCTCAACGCGCTCATCGTTCTCGCCACCATCGCCTTCATGGAACTGTTTTCCATCGTCGCGCACAAGTACATCATGCACGGCTTCGGCTGGGGCTGGCATCGCTCGCACCATGAGCCGCGCACCGGCTGGTTCGAAAAGAACGACCTGTACGCCGTCGTCTTTGCCGGCATCGCCATCGCGCTGATCTGGTTCGGCACGCGCGGCTACGGGCGCATCGAATGGATCGGCGCCGGCATGACCGGCTACGGCCTGCTGTATTTCATTGCCCACGATGGCCTGGTGCACCAGCGCTGGCCGTTCCGCTACGTGCCGCGCAGCGGCTACTTCAAGCGCCTGTACCAGGCCCACCGCATGCACCATGCGGTCGAGGGCAAAGAGGGCGCCGTGTCGTTCGGTTTCCTGTACGCGCCGCCCGTCACCAAACTCAAGCAGCAGTTGCAGGCCCAGCAGAACCAGCTGCGGGGTCCACGCGGCCAGGGCGCTGCCACAGACCACGCCGCACCGGCAGCTCGCGACTAGACTGTAAGCGCGAGGCCAGCGCCTGCAGCCCGCCCAGCGCGAGCAGGCGCAGCTTGGTCGCCTTCGACGTGCCGACCCGCTTGTCCCACGCGCGCGGTCCGCGCCGTTTCACTTCCACCCCGATCTGCCGATAGACATTGCGCGCCGTGGCAATCGCCCACGCCGAGCGCAGCGGCAACGCCGCCAGACCGATCGACGCTGACGCATAGTACGGCTCCGCATGGTCCACCAGGCGTGCAGCGACCGTGGCCAGTGCGGCCCGGTGGCGCGGCAACGCAACCAGATCCGGCTGGATGCCGGCCTCGATCAGCCACGCGTCCGGCACGTAGCAACGGCCGATGGCGGCGTCGTCGATGATGTCGCGCGCGATATTCGTCAGCTGGAACGCCAGCCCCAGATCGCAGGCGCGGTCGAGCACCGCCTCGTCGCGCGCGCCCATGATCGACGCCATCATCAGCCCGACGACGCCGGCCACGTGGTAGCAGTAGCGCAGCGTGTCGTCGATCGTGCGGTAGCGCGCCTCGTTGACGTCCATCGCAAAGCCGGCCAGGTGATCGTACGCATAGCGCGGCGCGATCGCGTGGCCCAGCGCCACTTCCTGGAACGCGGCAAAGGCCGGATCGCGCATCGGCTCGCCCTCGTAGGCGCGGCGGGTGTTGTCGTACAGCCGGTCGAGTTCGAACGGCGCATCGTGCGTGACCTGGGCTGCCGGTGCACTGGCAAAGCCCAGCTCCTGGCCGTCGACGACGTCGTCGCAGTGACGGCACCACGCATACAGCATCAGCACGGCGCGCCGAGTGGCCGGCGGGAACAGTTTGGCCGCCGCTGCAAAGCTCTTCGACCCGACCTCGATGGTCTGGGTCGCGTGCGCCATCAGGGTCTGGCCGGCCTGCGTCGTCATCGCAGCCCTCCGGCGTGCGCTCCCGCGTTGACACCTTCGAGCATCAGGCCGGCCGTGGCCTTGGCCGAACCGATCACGCCCGGCACGCCCGCGCCGGGGTGGGTGCCGGCGCCGACCAAGTACAGGTTCGGCAGTTCGGCGTCGCGGTTGTGCGGGCGGAACCAGGCGCTTTGCGTCAGGATCGGCTCGAGCGAGAAGGCCGAACCCACGTGCGCATTGAGCTCATCGCGGAAGTCGTTCGGCGTGAAGATGCGGCTCGTGACCAGCTGGCTGCGCAGGCCCGGCATGTAGCGCTTCTCGAGGTAGTCGAAGATACGGTCGCGGTAGCGCGGCCCTTCGACATCCCAGTCGATCGGCGCATTGCCCAGGTGCGGCACCGGCGCGAGCACGTAGTGGCTGCCGCAGCCCGGTGGCGCCAGCGACGGATCGGTCACGCAGGGCGCGTGCAGGTACAGCGAAAAGTCGTCGGCCAGCTTGTCGCTCTTGAAGATTTCGGTGATCAGGTCCTTGTAGCGCGCACCGAAGCAGACCGTGTGATGTTGCAGCTGCTCATGGTGCTTGTTCAGGCCGAAGTAGATCACGAACAGCGAATTGCTCCAGCGCTTCTTGCGCAGCGCTTCGCCCTGGCTGCTGCCGCGACCGTGGTTGCTCAGCAGGTTGGCGTAGGTGTGCACGACGTCGGCATTCGAGGCGACGGCGTCGGCCGGGAACCAGCGGCCATCTTCCAGCCGCACGCCGCTGGCCAGGTTGCCAACGGTTTCGATGCGCGCCACGGGGGCGTTCAATTCGAGTTTGCCGCCCATGTCCTGGAACAGGCGCACCAGGCCATTGACCAGTGCACCGGTGCCGCCGCGCGGGAACCAGACGCCCCAGCGCCGTTCCAGCGCGTGGATCAGCGTGTAGATCGAGCTGGTGGCAAACGGATTGCCGCCCACCAGCAGCGAATGGAACGAGAAGGCCTGGCGCAGATGGTCGTTCTTCACGAAGCGCGAGACCATGCTGTAGACGCTCTTCCACGCTTCGAGGCGCGCCAGCTTAGGGCCGGCGTTGATCATGTCGCGGAACGACAGGAACGGCACGGCGCCCAGCTTCAGGTAGCCCTCGTCGAACACGGCTTTCGAATAGGCGAGAAAGCGCTGGTAGCCTGCCACGTCAGCCGGATTGAGGGCATGGATCTGGCGATCGAGCGCTTCCTGGTCGTTCGCGTAGTCGAAGAAGGTGCCGTCTTCCCAGCACAGGCGGTAGAACGGCGTGACCGGCAGCATCTCGACGTAGTCGCCGATCTTCTTGCCGCACAGCGTGAACAGTTCTTCGATCGCGGTCGGATCCGTGATGACGGTGGGGCCGGCGTCGAAGGTAAAACCCTGGTCTTCGTAGACGTAGGCGCGGCCGCCCGGCTTGTCGCGCTTTTCGAGCAGGGTGGTCTGCGTGCCGCCGGCCTGCAGCCGGATGGCCAGGGCCAGGCCACCGAAGCCGGCGCCGATCACGACGGCGCGCTTGGGTTCGATTTTCATCTGGTTCATTCGGAATTCCTGATCTGATGGGGTTGTGTCTTGCGGACGGCGACGAATGCTTCCATGACCGGGACCGGCGGCTTGCCGGTCAACAGGCGCAGCTTGTCGGCGAATGTCAGGCGGCCGGCGTAAAAGCGCGCGATCATCGGCGCGCCCAGGCGGTAAAAGCGCTGCATCACGTGCCAGCGGTGGTCGGGGCTGCCGGCCATGAACAGCATGCGGTTGAGCATGCGGAAAAAGCCTTGGCGCTGCCATTCCTCGCGTGCCTCGGTGCGGATCGCCGCAAACAGTGATTGTGCCGCAAATGGCGCGGCCAGGTCGGGCAGGGCCGCGATCCGTTCGGCCAGGCGCACGGCCACCGGCAGCGAATAGCCGGTCGTCTGGTGAAACAGACCGGCGCGCAGGCCGACAGTGGGCTGGCCGTCCAGCGCAGCCCAGAAGCGGTCGAAGTCGCCGGCCAGCACGATCGGCAACGAGCCCTGTTCTTCGCGCAGCACATCGCGGATCTGCCAGCCGCGCCCGGCGGCGTAGGCGGCGATGTTGGCGCGCAGCCGCTCCGGTTCCCAGATGGCGCTGTCGACGTAATGGGTGTCTTCGATCAGCACGCGGTCGGGGCCGAACGGCAGCAGGTAGACGAAGCGGTAGCCGCCTTGCTGGGCCACGCTGGCGTCCATGATCACCGGCTGCGTCAAACCGTGCGGCGTATGCAGGCGCACTTCCTGGCCCAGAAAGGTCTGGTAGCCCAGTGCCAGGTGCGGGCTGGCGCTGGGGCCGCGCCCGTCGATGACGGCGTGCGCATGCAGCAGCGTGCCGTCGGCCAGGCGCACGCTCGTGGGCATGACGGCGTCGATCCGCACGCCGGTGCGCAGCAGCGGTCCCAGGGCGGCTTCAATGGTGCGCGCAAAATCGGGCGAGGCAATGCTGGCATACCCGCCGCTCAGCGCGCGCGCGTGTTCGGGAAACACGACGTCGTAGCCCGGCCAGCGGTGCGAGATGAGCGGCGCGATCCAGCGCAGCTGGGCCGCAGTCAGGTCGCTGTCGTGGAATGACCAGGTATGGTTGCCGCCCAGGTGCCGGCCCTGCTCGAGCAGCAGGATGCGCAGTTCCGGGCGCTCGGTGTGCAGGCGCCAGGCGATCAGGCTGTTGGCCAGGCCGCCGCCGACCAGGATCAGGTCGTGGTCGATGCTGGCGCGGCTACTGTTGCTGCGCTCATCCATGGCTGGCCACCGCCGTCGGCAGGTGCAGTGCGGTCTCGATGATGGCGGCTGCGCGCGGCGCGCCACCGGCAACGCGGATCGCGTCGGACAGCGGCGCCATGCGCGCGGCGAAATCCGGCTCGGCCAGCAGCCGGCGCAGCTTGCGCGTCAGGTCGGCCACGCTGCTCATGCGCGGCGAAGCGCGCAGGCCCACGCCGCTGTACTCGACGCGCGCGGCGCCGCCCGGGTGGTCGAAGGCAATGGGCAGCGCCAGGATCGGCGTGCGCGCCGCCACTGCTTCCATGATCGTGTTCGCGCCCGCATGCGAGACGATCGCGTCGGCGCGCGCCAAGACGGCCAGTTGCGGCACGTAGGCGTGCACGCGCGTGCTGCCGATGGCTTCGAGCGCGCGCACCTGCGCGTCATTCAGTCCGCCGCAGTGGGCGATCAACAGGTCGGCATCGAGCTGCTTGCAGGCCTTGGCAATACGCTTGAAAAGCGGGTAGCGGTCGCTGACCAGCGTGCCGAGCGACGCGTAGATGAACGGGCGCGTGCCGGAGGCCGGCGGCAGGAACGGCGCCAGTTCTTCCGGGCTTAAAGCCGGCGCCACGTTGGCCGCATGCAGCGGCCCGACATGGTGAAAGTGCGCAGGCAGTTCGCGGCGCGGGAAATCGAAGCCCGGCACGATCTGCGCGATCTGCGCCAGCGGCGACAGGCATTCGTGCAGCATGCTGCGTGGCGGCAGACCAAGGCGTTCGGCCTGTGCCGCGATCGCGCGGTGGTGCGGGCCCATCATCCAGTCATACACGCGCGTGCTGCCTTCGACAATCTTGAAGGCGCGCTCGCTGTCTTCGTAGACGAACGGCATCACGGGCAATGGGATGCCCGGCTCGCGGTTGACAGGCAGGGCGCACGCGATCGAGATGAACGGCATGCCGATACTTTCTGCGACCATGCCGCCGGCCGCTTCCATCTGGTCGGCCAGCACGCAGTCGACCTGCAGCGCCTTCAGCGCGGCCGGCAGTTCACGACACAGCATCTCGGTGCTGGCCGCCATGTCGAGGATCACGCGGCGCAGGCCCAGCGGGCTGCCAGGATTGGCCACGCGCGCGAGCATCGCAGGCAGCGAGCCGGCCGGATGGGTGGCTGCGCCAATCGCGTGAAAGCCGACGCGCGCATCCTTGACATAGGCGGCAGCGTCCGGGCGATGGAGGAAGGTGACGCGGTGGCCGCGCGTGACGAGTTCGCGCGCGAGCACCATCAGCGTGTTGAAGTGGCTATACAGGGCCGGAGCCACGACCGCGAAGTGCGTCATGCGAGGGGTGATCAGATCAAAGATTCAATTCGGGAATTCAGTTCAGGCGCAACTCGGCCAGCTGGGGACTTGGGCGCAGTTCGCGCGGCTTGGCAGGTTCGGCGATGAAGCGCGCGCCCTTGGCTTCCTTGGCAAACAGCGCGCCCATGAAGTGCCGCGTGCGGCCCTTGCCGCCGATGGCGGCGCCCAGGCAGCGGTCGGCCTCGATCAGGCAGGCCGACAGGCGGCGCTGCGCTTCGTCGAAGCCGAGCGTGTTGATCAGGGTGGCCTTGCCAATGTCCTTGCCCGTGTCCTTGCCCGTGATCGCGCTGTCGTTGCCAACGCCATCCAGGAAGTCATCCTTGATCTGGAACGCCTGGCCGGCCGCCAGCGCAAAGGCGCGCAGCTGCTGCGACACGCTGTCGTCGGCGTGGCACATGATCGCGGCCATATCGACGGCAACGCCCAGCAGCAGGCCGGTCTTGAGTTCATTGGTGGTGGCAATCGCTTCGGGCGAGCGGGCGCCGCCGTGCAGGTCTTCGAACTGGCCGCGCACGAGGCCCTGGTCGCCCACCGTCTGCGCCAGCGTCGCGACCAGGCGCGCGCGGGTGGCTGGCTGAATATCCTGGGATTGCGACAGCACGCCAAAGGCGCGGCTGAGGAGGGCCACTGAGGCCAGGATCGCGACGTCTTCGCCGAACTGGATGTGGATTGCCGGTTTCCCGCGGCGCAGGCTGGCGTCGTCCATGCACGGCAGGTCGTCGAGGATCAGCGATGCCGCATGCACCAGTTCGACCGAGCAGGCCACATCGATCAGGGCCGGCGAGGCGCAGCCGAGGTCGCGCGCCACCAGCATGACCAGCAGCGGACGCATGCGCTTGCCAGCGGACAGGGCCGACGTGCGCATGGCCTTGGCCAGGCTGTCTGACTGGCCGTTCGCGCTCAATAATTGTTCAATGCGGTCGTCGATCGCCGAGCGCAGCGTGTCGATGTCATCGAACACGGCGTCGTCGAATTTTTTCAGGCGGAGCCCGTCGTAGCGCGGCGTTGCTGTAGTCATACGAGCTCCTCTGGAAAATTGATGGTCTTGATAACTATCATACCGGACCCAAAGTTAAAAAATAATTAATTGGCCTCAATCGTGCGTAGTTTCCTGCCTAGAAATTATACACATGCATGCAAAAAGGCAATACATGGCGGGACAATCACGGTTCGATTGTTCACGCGGCTGGTGGATCGGGAAAAAGGATTTTCAGAAACGCCCGGACGACCGGCGCATCGTCCTGCACCGGATAACTGATATATAGGTTGGCTGACGGCGCATGCTCGTTAATTGGCAGGAAGCGCACCCCCGGCCAACCGATGCGGCTCGTCGTTTCCGGCATCAGGGCCACGCCCAGGCCGGCGCCGACCATCGCCAGCAGCGTCTGCGGCTCGGCCGCTTCCTGGAAGATGGTCGGCTCGAAGCCCGCGTTCACGCAGCATTGCATCAAGTAGCGCGGCTCGGCCGACTGGTCCAGGTGCAGCGTCAGCATCGGCTCGCCGGCGATGTCGAGCAGCGAAATCGCATCGCGGCCCGCCAGCGGATGGCGCGCATTGACGGCCACGCAGAACTGCTCCTTGAAGCACAGCTCCTGGCGCAGGTTGGCGGCCTTCAGCACGTCCGCCTCGATGCGCGGCTCGCGCCAGAAGCCCACGTCGATCTGCTTGTTGCGCAGCGCCTCCCACTGGTCGTTCGGCCCCAGCTCATGGATCGTCCACGTCACGCGCGGAAAATCGGTCTGGAAGCGTTCGAGCAGGCCAGGGATCGGGCCCCACATCGCCGAGCCGACGATGCCCACGCGCAGCCGGCCCACCTGGCCGCGGTCGATCTGGCGGATGGTATCGATCGTCATGCGCATCCGGCCCAGCAGGTCGGCCGCCTCGACCATCAGCGCGCGCCCGGCCACGGTCAGCTCGAAGCTGCGCGTGGTGCGGGTAAACAGGCGCACGCCCAGTTCGCTTTCGAGCTTCATGATCTGCTGCGACAGCGGCGGCTGCGAAATGTGCAGGCGCTCGGCGGCGCGGCTGAAGCTTTTCTCTTCAGCCACGGCCAGGAAGTACTTCAGTTGTTTCAGGTCGATCGACATGGGCGGCTACGCTGACGACTCAGGCTGCGCGGTGGTTCAGTGCCACGGCCAGGCGCGCGCCGATCAGCGCGTTGTGTTTGACCAGCGCGATATTGGTGGCCAGGCTGCGGCCCTCCGTCAGCTCCTTGATGCGGCCCAGCAGGAACGGCGTGACCTTCTTGCCGGTGACGTTCTGGCTGGCCGCTTCGCCCAGCGCCTGCGTGATGATGGCGTCGATCTCGGCAGCCGCCATTGCGGCGTCGGCCGGCACCGGATTGCTCACCACGACGCCGCCGGCCAGGCCAAGCTGCCACTTGGTGCGGATGAACGCCGCCTGGTCTTCGGGCGAATCGATCTGGAAATCGGCCTGGAAGCCACTGTCGCGCGTGAAGAAGGCCGGAAAGCCCGGCTGGCCGACGCTCAGCACCGGCACGCCGTGCGTTTCCAGGTACTCGAGCGTCAGGCCAATGTCGAGGATCGATTTGACGCCAGCGCAGACGACCGCCACGCTGGTCTGCGCCAGTTCCTGCAGGTCGGCCGAGATGTCGAAGCTCGTTTCGGCGCCGCGGTGCACGCCGCCGATGCCGCCGGTGACGAAGACCTCAATGCCGGCCAGCTGCGCACAGATCATCGTCGCGGCGACGGTGGTCGCGCCCAGGCGCGCTTGCGCCAGCACGTAGGCCAGGTCGCGCCGGCTCACTTTCATCGCGTCCGGCGAAGAGCCCAGCAGTTCGAGCTGTTCGTCCGACAGGCCGATGCAGATCTTGCCGGCGATGACCGCGATCGTGGCCGGCACGGCGCCGGCGTCGCGGATGATCTGCTCGACTTCGCGCGCGGTGCGCACGTTCTGCGGGTATGGCATGCCGTGCGAAATGATGGTCGATTCGAGGGCGACGATCGGTTTGCCGGCGGTGCGGGCGGCGGCCACTTCGGGCGAGAGCAGGAGGAAGTTGTGCATGGGAGGTCTCTGGTTAATCAGTAATAAGGAGTTGGCCGTCGGCAGGTTGATCGAGCAAGCCGGGCGCAAGTTGGGGGCAGACGGTCTGCGCGCAGCCAATGATCATGGCGGACAGGGCCAGGCCGCGGCGGCAGGCCAGGTCGAGCGAGGTGGCGCCGCTGTACAGGCTCCAGCAGACGGCGGCGGCAAACGCGTCGCCGGCGCCGGTCACGTCGACCACGTCGACGGCCGGTGCGGCCAGGCTGCGCAGGCCATCGGGCGTTGTAAACATGACGCCCTGCGCGCCGCGCGTGACGATCACGTCCTGCGCGCCGTCGGCCTGCAGGTCGGCGCAGGCGCGCGCGATCGCGGCCTCGCTGTCCATCGCGCGGTCGGCGCGCTCGGCCAGTTCACCCAGGTTCAGGATCAGCAGGCGCAGGCCGCGCAGGTCGCGTGGCAGGCGGTTGATCTTCGGTTCGGATACGGCGACGACGACCATTGGCACACCGCCCGCCAGCGCGTCGCCCAGCAGCGCGGCCACGGCATCGTGCGGCAGGTTCAGGTCGGCCACGATCAGTGCGGCGCCGGCGCGCTGCGGCGCGCGGCTGGCAAAGAACGCGGGCGTGAGCGCGTCGTTGATCGCCATGTCGGCCAGCGCGACGCGCATCTCGCCATCCTCATCGAGCACCGCCGTGTAGGTGCCGCTGGCCGCGCCATCGACCAGCAGCACGCTGCGCGTGTCGATGCCCGCTTCGTCGGCATGCGCGAGCAGCGCGCGGCCCGAGGCGTCCGGGCCGACTGCGGTGATGAGGCTCGTCGGGGCGCCCAGGCGCGCGAGGTTCTCGGCGATATTGCGCGCCACGCCGCCGAACGACTCGGTCTGGCGCGCAGGATTCGACGTGCCCAGGGCCAGCGGGCCGAGCGAGCGCAGCTTGCGGTCGAGGTTCGACGCACCGATGCAGACAACGGGGCGGTGATCCGGCAGCACATAGGCGCGGCCGAGGATGCGCCGCTCGCGCACGAGCGTGGCGATGTAGTTCGCCACGGCTGAACGCGAGAGGCCGAGGCGCGCCGCCAGGTCTTGCTGGGAGATGAATGGGTTGGCGCGGATCAGCTCGTACAACTGGTCTTTTTTCGGCATCGCTCGGCAAATGATTTAAACTTATGTCCTGCAATGCTAGACATTTGTCATGGCGCCGTCAACGTCGGCGTGGTCCTGCTAATTTATCGCGAAAACATATAAATCGGGAAGAAAAAGTGTATTTGCCATACATATCGGCATTCATGCATAGTTATAATATTCAGCTGACCAGATGCCGCCGCGCCTGATAAGGCCGCGCCAGCCTCCATCCCACCTCCCCAAATCACCAGACCTCACAAGGAATAACATGTCCAGCAATTTCCCGTTCGACGCCGCCGACATCATCCGCGCCCGCAAGCCGGGCTTCGCACCGCGCGTCGCGCTGATCCTCGGCTCCGGACTGGGTGTGCTGGCCGAACAGATGACGGACGCCGTCTCGATCAGCTACGCCGACCTGCCTGGCTTCCCGATCAGCACCGTGCACGGCCACGCCGGTGAACTGGTGCTGGGCGAACTGGCTGGCGTGCCGGTCGCCTGCATGAAGGGCCGCGGCCACTTCTACGAAGGCTACGGCCCCGGCGTGATGACCAACGCCGTGCGTACCCTCAAGCAGATCGGCTGCGAGCTGCTGTTCGTGACCAATGCCGCCGGCTCGCTGAACATCGAAGCCGATGCCGGCTCGCTGGTCGCGATCACCGACCACATCAACTTCTTGCCGGGCAGCCCGATGTCGGGCCCGAACGACGAGCGCTTCGGTCCGCGTTTCTTCAGCATGTCCAATGCGTATGACGCCGAGACGCGCGAGCAGGTCAAGGCCGTCGCGAAAGAGAAGGGCATCGTGCTGAACGAAGGCGTGTACCTGGCCGCGGCCGGCCCGCACTTCGAGACCGTTGCCGAAATCCGCGCCTTCAAGACGCTGGGCGCCGATGTCGTCGGCATGTCGCTGATCCCCGAAGTCATCGCGGCGCGCCACTGCGGCCTGAAAGTGACGGCGGTGTCGGCCATCACGAATCTGGCCGAAGGCCTGTCGCCGTTTGCGCTGTCGCACGAGCAGACCCTGAAGTACGCGGCGATCGCGGCCAAGGACATGGTCACGCTGATCCACGCGTATATCGAGCGCCTTGGTTCGACCCCACGCGCAGACGCTTAATCACACTTACCGAAAGCGAGCGATCCAATGTCCCGTGCATTCATCCTCCTGCTGGACTCCTTCGGCCTGGGCGCGCTGCCCGACGCCGACAAATATGGCGACCTTGACGCCAACACCTTCGGCCACATCGCCGAATGGGCTGCGAAGGAAGGCAAGCCGATGGCGCTGCCGAACCTCGAGCGCCTCGGCCTGGGCGCGGCGGGCCACAAGGCCAGTGGCGAATGGGCGCCGGGTTTCAGCCAGCGCGACGGCTTCACCGGCGCCTGGGGCATCGCGCGCGAACAGTCGACCGGCAAGGACACGCAGAGCGGGCACTGGGAAATCGCGGGCGTGCCGGTGCTGTTCGACTGGGGTTACTTCCCGAAGACCGTGCCATCGTTCCCGAAGGAGCTCACTGACAAGCTGCAGGAACTGACCGGCGTGCCGGGCTGGCTGGCCAACTGCCACGCCTCGGGCACCACCGTCATCAACGACTTCGGCGATGAGCACGTCGCCAGCGGCAAGCCGATCCTGTACACGTCGGCCGACTCGGTGCTGCAGATCGCTGCGCACGAAGAGCACTTTGGCCTGGAGCGCCTGTACGCCGTCTGCGAAGCGGCCTATGAACTGGTCAAGCCGTACAACATCGGGCGCGTGATCGCGCGTCCGTTCACGGGTGCCAACGGCGACTACAAGCGCACGTCGAACCGCCACGACTACGCCGTGCCGCCGGTCGCGCCGACGCTGCTGGATCACGTCAAGGATGCGGGCGGCGATGTCTTCGCGCTTGGCAAGATCAGCGACATCTATGCAGGGCAGGGCGTCACGCGCCTGATCAAGGGCCCGGACAATATGGCGCTGTTCGACCGCCTGCTCGAAGTAGCCGACGAAGCGGGCGACAAGTCGCTCACGTTCGTCAACTTCGTCGACTTCGACATGCACTTCGGCCACCGCCGCGACGTTGCCGGCTACGCCAACGCCCTGCACGAACTGGATGCGCGCCTGCCGGAATTCATGGCCAAGCTGAAGGACGGCGACCTGGTCGTGCTCACCGCCGACCACGGGTGCGACCCGACCGCGCCGGGTTCGGACCATACCCGCGAACACATCCCGATGATCTTCTTCGGCCCGAACGTCGCGCCGCAGGAGCTGCCGGTCGCAGACACTTTCTCGGACATCGGCGCCACGCTGGCCAAGCACCTCGGCGTCAAACCACTTTCGAACGGAATCGCACAGCTATGAGCCAGCCGCTGGACTTCAAACGCAACGTCGCCATGGACCTGGACCTTGGCCTGATCAACAGTCTCAAGGTCAACCGCAATGCGGCCGACCGCCGCGCCGCGAGCCTGGCGAACCGCCGCACGGTGAAAAAGGAATACCAGGCCGCATGGCTGGTGCGCGCGATCGAGTGCATGGACCTGACCACGCTGTCGGGCGACGACACGCCGGGCCGCGTCGAGCGCCTGTGCATGAAGGCGATGCGCCCGCTGCGCGCCGACCTGATGGCCGCGCTGGGTCTCGAGAGCCTGAGCACCGGCGCCGTCTGCGTGTACCACGAGATGATCACGCCAGCCGTCAAGGTGTTGCAGGGCCGCTTGCCGATCGCCGCGGTGTCCACCGCATTCCCGGCCGGCCTGTCGAGCATGGAAACCAAGCTGCGCGAGATCGAACTGTCGGTCGCTGCCGGCGCCACCGAAATCGACATCGTCATCACACGCCAGCACGTCTTGCTGGGCAACTGGCAGGCGCTGTACGACGAGATGGTGGCGTACCGCCAGGCTTGCGGCGACGCGCACGTGAAAGCCATCCTGGCCACGGGCGACCTGGTCACGCTGGAGAATGTCGCAAAAGCCTCGTGGGTCTGCATGATGGCCGGTGCGGACTTCATCAAGACCTCGACCGGCAAGGAAGGCGTGAACGCCACCATCCCGGTGTCGCTGGTGATGGTGCGCGCGATTCGCGACTACCACGAACTGACCGGTTTCCAGGTCGGCTATAAGCCAGCGGGCGGCGTCTCGACGGCGAAGTCGGCGCTGCAATACCTGACCGTGATGAAGGAAGAACTGGGCAACGACTGGCTGCAGCCGCACCTGTTCCGCATCGGTGCATCGAGCCTGCTGACCGACATCGAACGTCAGCTCGAGCACTACGTGACCGGGAACTACTCGGCCGCCCATCGTCACGCGCAACCTTAAATCCGGATACGTCATGCCAACAATTAAAGAGATTCTTCAGACCATGGACTACGGCCCCGCTCTCGAGACCACCAAGGAAGCGCAAGCATGGCTGGACGGTCACGAGCGCCGCTTTGGCCTCTTCATCGACAACGCCTGGAGCGACGCCGGTGAAACGTTCGCCACGACCAATCCGGCCGATGGCGTCGAACTGGCGCAGGTCACGCAGGCGACAAACGACGATGTCGAGCGCGCCGTGGCAGCCGCGCGCCGCGCGCAGCCGGGCTGGGTCGCGCTGGGTGGCCATGGCCGCGCTAAAATCATGTACGCGCTTTCGCGCCTGCTGCAAAAGCATGCGCGCCTGTTCGCGGTGCTCGAAACGCTCGACAACGGCAAGACGATCCGCGAAACGCGCGATGCCGACCTGCCGCTCGTGGCCCGTCACTTCTACCATCACGCCGGCTGGGCGCAGCTGCAGGCCGAAGAGTTCGCGGACTACCGCGCCGTCGGTGTCGTTGGTCAGATCGTGCCGTGGAACTTCCCGTTCCTGATGTTGGCGTGGAAGATCGCGCCGGCGCTGGCTGCCGGTAACACGGTGGTGTTCAAGCCGGCCGAGTACACGCCATTGACCGCCTTGCTGTTTGCCGAACTCTGCCAGCGCGCCGGTGTGCCGGCCGGCGTGGTCAACATCGTCACCGGCGATGGCCGCGTGGGCGAGGCGATCGTGAATCATCCGGGCATCGACAAGATTGCGTTCACCGGCTCGACCGAAGTCGGTCGCCTGATCCGCAAATCGACCGCTGGCAGTGGCAAGAAGCTGTCGCTCGAATTGGGCGGCAAGTCGCCGTTCATCGTGTTCGACGATGCCGACCTGGACGCCGCCGTCGAAGGCCTGGTCGACTCGATCTGGTTCAACCAGGGCCAGGTCTGCTGCGCCGGTTCGCGCCTGCTGGTGCAAGAGTCGGTGTACGACCGCTTCATCAAGAAGGTCAAGGCGCGCATGGAAACCCTGCGTGTCGGTTCGCCCCTCGACAAGTCGAACGACATCGGCGCGCTGGTCGATCCGGTGCAGCAGCAGCGCATCCACGGTCTGGTCGAATCGGCCCGCGCCGAAGGCTGTGAAGTCTGGCAACCGGCCGGTGAGCTGTCGACGTCGGGTTCGTGGTACCTGCCAACCCTGATCACGGGCGCGTCGACATCGGCCGCTGTGGCGCAGGCCGAAATCTTCGGGCCGGTTCTGGTGGCGATGAGCTTCCGCACCCCGGCTGAAGCCGTGCAACTGGCGAACAACACCGTCTACGGCCTGGCGGCCTGCGTCTGGAGCGAGTCGATCAGCCTGGCGCTGGACGTCGTCCCGCAGATCAAGGCCGGCGTGGTCTGGATCAACACGGCGAACCAGTTCGATGCAGGCTGCGGTTTTGGCGGCTACAAGGAATCGGGTTATGGCCGCGAAGGCGGCAAGGAAGGCATGTACGAGTACCTGACGCCGCTGTCGGAAGATGCACGGCCTGCTGCGCCGGTGTTTGCCGCGAAAAGCGCAGTGAAAGCAGCGGACGCCGACAGCCCGTTCGCGATCGACCGCACCGCCAAGCTGTACATCGGCGGCAAGCAGGCGCGCCCTGACGGTGCCTACAGCCGCGCGATCAATGGTGCCAACGGCGCGTTCCTGGCCGATATCGGCGAAGGCAGCCGCAAGGACATCCGCAACGCCGTCGAAGCAGCGCACAAGGCCGCAGGCTGGGCCAAGGCCACGGCGCACAACCGCGCGCAGGTGCTGTACTACATCGCCGAGAACCTGGCGATCCGCGCCGACGAATTCGCGGCGCGCATCGCGCAGCAGACCGGCTCGAACGACGCCGCGCGCGAAGTGGCAGCCTCGGTCGAGCGCCTGTTCTACTGGGCCGCCTGGGCCGACAAATACGACGGCCAGGTGCACCAGCCGCCGATGCACGGCATCACCGTGGCGCTGAACGAGCCAGTGGGCGTGATCGGCATCGTGTGCCCGAACGAAAACCCGCTGCTGGGCTTCATCTCGCTGGTGGCACCGGCGCTGGCGCTGGGCAACCGCGTGGTGGCGGTGCCGTCGGAACAGCATCCGCTGTCGGCGATCGACCTGTACCAGGTGCTCGATACGTCGGACCTGCCGGGTGGCGCGCTCAATATCGTCACCGGATCAAGCGACGAGCTGGCGCGCACGCTGGCCTCGCATGGCGAGATCGATGCCGTGTGGCGCCATGACGGTTCTGCCGAGGGGTGTGCCGAAGTCGAGCGCCTGTCGAGCGAAACGCTCAAGCGCACCTGGACGGGCGGCGCGAAAGGGCGCGACTGGTTCGATCCGAAGCAGGCCGGTGGCCGCGTCGTGCTGCAGCATGCGAGCCAGGTGAAGAACGTCTGGATCCCGTACGGCGTGTAACACACCACCAATCCACAACAACGTCATTCCCGGCCAAGGCCGGGAATGACGTTTTGAAGCCAATAATTGATAGAGACGTCCCCATGTTCCTCCCCCAAGAAATCATCCGCAAAAAACGCGATGGCGGCATCCTGTCGGCCGAAGAGATCCAGTTTTTTGTCCGCGGCATCCCTGACGGCAGCGTCACCGAAGGCCAGATCGCTGCGCTGGCGATGGCGGTCTACTTCAACGACATGACGATGGATGAACGCGTCGCCTTCACGCTGGCGATGCGCGACTCGGGCCAGGTCATGGAGTGGAAATCGCTCGACCTGCCAGGCCCGGTCGTCGACAAGCACTCGACCGGCGGCGTCGGCGACGTCGTCTCGCTGATGCTCGGCCCGATGATCGCGGCCTGCGGCGGCTTCGTGCCGATGATCTCGGGCCGGGGCCTGGGCCACACGGGCGGCACGCTCGACAAGTTCGATGCGATCCCGGGCTACAGCACCGTGCCCGACCCGGACACCTTCCGCAAGGTGGTGAAAGACGTGGGCGTGGCCATCATCGGCCAGACCGCCCAGCTGGCGCCAGCCGACAAGCGCTTCTACAGCATCCGCGACACCACGGCGACCGTCGAATCGGTGGCCATGATCACCGGCTCGATCCTCTCAAAAAAGCTGTCGGCAGGGCTCGATGCGCTGGTGATGGACGTGAAAGTAGGCAGCGGCGCTTTCATGCCGACAGCGGAGAAATCGCTGGAACTGGCTGAATCGATCGTCAGCGTCGGCAATGGCGCCGGCACCCGCACCCGCACCTCGGCCATCCTGACCGGCATGAACGAGTCGCTGTGCCACGCGGCCGGCAATGCGGTCGAAGTGCGCGTCGCCATCGATTACCTGACCGGCAAGGCGCGCCCGGCGCGCCTGCACGAAGTGACGATGGCGCTGTGCGCCGAAATGCTGGTGATCTCGGGCCTGGCAGGCACGGACGCCGAAGCACGCGCCAAACTCCAGACCGCACTCGATTCGGGCGAAGCGGCTGAGCGCTTCGCGCGCATGGTTGCAGCGCTGGGCGGCCCGGCCGACCTGATGGACAAGCCGGACGCGCACCTGGAAACGGCGCCCGTCATCGTGCCCGCGCCAGCCCTGCAGGCCGGCTACGCCGTCTCGGTCGACACCCGTGGCCTGGGCCTGGCGGTCGTTTCGCTTGGTGGTGGCCGTGTGCGGCCACAGGACAGCATCGACTTCGCCGTGGGCCTGACTGGCCTGGTTGAACTGGGCGACCAGATCGCCGTTGGCCAGCCGCTGGCAATGGTGCATGCGCGTACGCCCGAGGCGGCCGGGCAGGCTGTGCGCCAGGTGCAGGCGGCTTACCGGATCGGCGACACGCAGCCGGCTACCGAGCCAATGATTCACCGCTTCGTCCGTCCTTGAAAGAAACGTCATGACCTATACAAAACTGATCGATGAAGCGCGCGCCGCGCGCGAGCTGGCGTATGCGCCGTATTCCAACTTCCAGGTGGGGGCAGCGCTCGAATGCAAGGATGGCCGCATCTTCCGCGGCTGCAATGTGGAAAACGCCGCCTACGGCCTGTGCAATTGCGCCGAGCGCACGGCGTTCTTCAGCGCCATTGCCAATGGCTACAAGCCAGGCGACTTCGCGGCGCTGGCCGTGATCGGCCAGACCGAAGGCCCGATCGCGCCCTGCGGCGCCTGCCGGCAAGTGATCCTGGAATTGGGCGGTAATGAATTGCCGGTGATCCTGACCAACCTGACCGGGGCCATCTTCGAAACGACGGCAGCGGCGCAGTTGCCGAATGCGTTCGGGGGCCAGGACCTGCAGTCCTGAAGGAAAGTGTTCATGGCACGCAGAAACGTCTGCGCGCCATGGTCGCAGCTTCGGTCAATCAGCTCTTGTAATCGCCAAGTTGATCACAAAGTGATTACATATACACATCGACTCGGAGCTTGTTATGAAAAAATTGATCGTTCTACTCAGTGGCGTCGTGATCGCGGCAAGTGCCGCAGCCCAGACCACCCCGACCACGCCGCAGCCAGCCAAAGCAGGGTCTGCCCAGCAAAAAGCGCCGGTAATGGGTAGCGCAGACAAGCGCGCCAACCCTGCAGCTGAGCCGGAAGACAGCGCGAATTCGGTCTCGACCGATTTCCAGGGCAGCAGCAAGCAGGAAACCACGGCGGCAGGCATGGGTCAGCCGAAGAAGCAGACCGAGCGTACCTCGAGCGCAACCCGCACCGGGACTGCCACTCAGGACGTTGAAGACAAGACCAAGAAGTAAGCTAGTGCCGGAACGGCGTTGCAACGCCGTTCCAACCGCATTACAACCTACCATCACCACATCAGATCGTCCGGAATCTTGAAGTCCGCGTACGGATCGTCTTCTTCCACTTCCTGTACTTTCTTCTTGATCTGCACGACGATCGACGCATCGCGCTGGGCGATTTTTTCGCCGATGATGCGTGGCACCAGTTCGAAGCTGCCGTTCATGTGCACGATCACCAGACGGCCTGCGACCAGGTGCTCGACGATCTGCGACGTCACGTGAATGCGTTCGATCTTGGTGCCGAACGTGAAGTTGTAGGGCACGTCGCCCTTGCCCTTGGGCTGCTTGTTTTTCTGCACCATCTGCGCGATCTGCGCCAGGATGGCTTTTTGCGCAGCGGCGGCATCACGCTGCGTGTTCAGCTCGCGTGCACGCTCGGCGTTCTTGCGCTGCAGTTCGAGAGCCGCTTCGCGCGCCTCGTTGACCGACTCCACGCCCGTGCGCAGCTCGTGCTTGTGCTGTTTGCTTTTTGCCTGGGTGACCTGTTTGACCTTTTTCTTGTCGACCAGGCCGGCCTTGAGTAACTGCTCTTGCAGCGAAACCATAATGTGCTTTCCCTAAATATGACGGGCCGCCCGATCACGAAGGCGGCGCAAGGGCGCTAGCATAGCAAACAAGCGCCGCGCCCAGCCAGCATCAGGCAACGCCCCAGGGATCGTAGGTGCCGACCTGCCACAAATGGCCTTCCGGATCGCGGCAGGCGAATGCGCGCCCGCCCTGCGGCGCGTCGCCGATCGGCTGGGTGATCAGCGCGCCGCTGTGAATAACACTGGCATGCACGGCGTCGGCATCGTCCACATGGAGCCAGATCGTTTGCGTCAGCAGGCCGCCTGCCTGTGCCGGTGTCGCCAGCAGGCGGCCATAGTCGTCTTCGGCATGGGTGCCGATCATCACCATGCCATCACCCAGCGTCAGCTCGGCATGCGCGACTTCGCCCTGACTGCCCGGGATGCAGCGCCGTATCGTGAAGCCGAAATTCGTGCACAGCCAGGCGAGCATGGCAGGGGTGTCGTGGTAACGCAGGCAGGGGACGACGGTGGAAGGCATGGCACGCTCCTGGTTCGTTTGGTCAGAACAGCGAAGACAATCCAAAGATGCTTGAAATTTCGACAACGGGCCCACAATGTAAGCATATCGTACCTTCCAACCGGAGACCATCATGAACCCGTCAGACGAAAAAACCTTGCAGGACTTCCTGGGCCAGCTGGTCCAGGCCCGTGGCGTGACGAAAGATCCGCAAGCCGATGCGCTGATTCAGCGCGCCGTGGCCGAGCAGCCGGATGCTGCCTACCTGCTGGTGCAGCGCGCGCTGCTGGTGGAGCAGGCGCTGGGCAATGCCAAGGCGCGCATCGCCGAGCTGGAACGTCAGACCACGAAGGGGAGCGGCGGGTTCCTCGACGCGAATACGTGGGGCAATTCGGCGCAAAGCAATTCATCCACACCAGCGCCGGTGCAGGGCGCAGCGCAAGGCATGGCGCCATCGACGCGCAGCGGCGGCTTCCTGAGCGGCGCCGGTGGCGGCATGCTGGGTACGATCGCGGCCACGGCGGCTGGCGTGGCCGCCGGCAGCTTCCTGTTCCATGGCATCGGCAATCTGCTCGATCACAATGATGGGGGAGCCGGCGCGGAAGGTGGCACCAATCATCTGCTGGCCGACGCCGGGACGGGCGACGCAAACAGCGGTGGCGCACTGGCCGACCAGGCGGGTATCGGCGCCATCGACGAACCGGGCGCGGCCGACGATCCGCTGGCCGACAGCAACCATGGCGACGAGCCGAGCGGGTTCTTCGACGGCGACGGGTCGGACGAAGGCGTCTTCGGCTGATCGGCACCGTACTGCCTGACACATCAATGGCCGACGACGACCGCGCCGCCAGCCCGAGGCCCGTTCCTGAAGCCATGTGACCGGGCTGACCAGACGATGCCCAGTGCAACGCCAAGCAGGCAGAGCAGGGCCCATGGGAAGGCGTGCGCGCCCCAGGTTTGCAGCATCACGCCACCCAGTACGCCGGCGCCGGCAATCGCACTGTTCCAGGCCACGACGTTCATCGACAGGGCGACATCGGCGCCGGCGCCCGCACTGTCGGCCAGCGCGGTTTGCAGCAGGGTTGCGGCGCCACCAAAGGTCACGCCCCAGACTGCAGTGCCGACATAGATCGCCAGCGGATGATCTGACCAGGCAATGAACGACAGGGCGACAAGCGCGAAGGTCGTCAGGCTGGCCAGTACTGCAGTACGCAGATGGCGATCAACTGTGCGGCCTGCAATCCAGATGCCGATCAATGCCGCCAGGCCGAACACCAGCAGGATCAGGTCGACCCGGCCCTGCAAGCCGGCGTGCGCGACGAACGGCGCGATGTAGGTATAGAGAATATTGTGCGCCAGCATCCACGC
The DNA here is from genome assembly GCA_014841595.1 of Oxalobacteraceae sp. CFBP 8761. Taxonomy (NCBI): domain Bacteria; kingdom Pseudomonadati; phylum Pseudomonadota; class Betaproteobacteria; order Burkholderiales; family Oxalobacteraceae; species Oxalobacteraceae sp. CFBP 8761. The sequence goes on from JACYUE010000002.1 coordinate 360,435, forward strand.
AATGACCGTTGCCAGCACGGGCTTGACGCCCGGGGTGGCCAGCACGCTGCGCATGCCGACGCGTTCGCTCGCCGGCTGTCCCGCGTAATCGGGCACCACGGCAAGCACCCAGCCGATGAGTAGCACCGACAGCGCCGACATGATGCCGAACGCGCTGCGCCAGCCCAGCATATTCCCTAGCCAGGTGCCCATCGGCACACCGAGCGCGAGCGCAATCGGCGTGCCGACCATGGCGATCGCCATCGCACGCCCCTGCTGGTGCACGGCCACCATCTTGCGCGCATAGCCAGCGAGCAGACTCCACGCCAGACCTGCCGCGGCGCCAGCGAAAAAGCGCGCCGTCATCGTCAGCCAGAAGCTGGATGACAAGGCAGTCACCGAATTGAAGATGAGAAAACCGATGATCGTCAGCAGCAGGACGTTGCGCCGCCGCCAGCCGCCCGTGGCAATGGTGAGCGGGATGGCGGCCAGTACCGAGCCGAGCGCATAGGCGGTCACGGTCTGGCCTGCCATCGCCGTCGTCACGCCGAGCTCATCCGAAATATTCGGCAACAGGCCAGCTGGCAGCGTTTCGGTTGCAATACAGATGAATCCGGTCATTGCCAGGGCAAGCAGAGCGGCAATGGGTAGTCGGTCGTCACCGGCCACGACGTTCGGTGGATGGGCAGTCTTGGCGTGCATGATGCGCTCCTTTGTAGGGTGGGAAGCGCCGCCGAAGCACCGCTCACGGCACTTATGTACCGATTGGTACGAATGTAGGCGATGCACGCGCTGCTTGTCAATGACTTTTGTACCGACTAGTATGGAAGTATTCGACGAGGAGACTACGATGGCGCAGATGGGCCGACCCCGACAATTCGATCGCAATGCCGCGCTGACCACGGCCATGCATCTATTCTGGGAACATGGTTACGAGGCGACGTCGCTCGCCCGGCTGAAGACCGCACTAGGTATTTCCGCGCCAAGTTTCTATGCGGCGTTCGGTTCGAAAGAAGCCCTGTTCCAGGAAACCGTGCGCTGCTATCTGAGCACGCACGGCACCGTCACCGACTGTCTGTGGGATACCGGAATGGCGCCGCGTCTGGCCATCGAGACGGCGTTGCGTCGCTCGGCCGCCATGCAGGCGGGAAGCGGCCATCCCACCGGATGCATGGTGGTGCTGGGCGTCGTGGGCACCGGCTGCGATGCCGATGCTACGCTGACTGCTGCGCTGGACGCGTCGCGCGCCCGTACCGGCGCCGGCATGCTGGCCTGCGTCGAGCGCGGCATTGCGCAAGGTGAACTGCGCCCGGATACCGAGCCTCGCGCACTGGCGACGGTGTTCGAGAGTTTTCTTCTTGGATTGACGACGCTGGCACGCGACGGCGTTTCAGCTGCGGCGATGGATGCCGCGATCACGCAGGTCCTGCGCCTGTGGGACCTGGCATGCGTGCAACCTCAGCCAGTCGATAACGCCACGATCCGCGCCGCATCCTCCGGCGTTGCCGGGTTGTAGACGACCATCGACAGGTCCGGGCGGCTATCGACGGCAAACGATGAATATTCCAGTGCGAGCCAGCCGGCCACCGGATGGCGCAACTGCTTCGTGCCTTCGCCGTAGGTGCCGACATCCCGGCTTTGCCACAGCGCGTCGAAATCCGGGCTGCGCTGGCGCAGCTCACGGACCAGCGGGTCCGAATGGACGTCGACACCAGCGCGCGTCATGTCGGCCCGGAAGGCTGCGACGACGAACCGCGCCACGCTGTCCCAGTCGCGCTGGGCGGCGCGCGTGGCGGGGTCACAAAAGATGCGGCGCAGGATGTTGCGTTGCTCGGGTGTGGCGCTGTCGTAGCCGAACACCGCCGCAGCGGCGCGGTTCCAGGCGACCACATCCCAACTGGCGGTCTTGACGAAGGCCGGACTCGCGGGCAATGCATCGAGTACGCGCTGGATGCGCGGCGAGATTGCCGCGTGCGGTGCATGGTGCGGCGCCGGTGGCCGGCCCAGGGCCAGCAGGAACAGGTGTTCGCGCTCAGCGCCGGTGAGCATCAGCGCCCGCGCGATGCGCCCGGCGACCTCGGCCGACGGGGCACCGCCCCGGCCCTGTTCCAGCCAGGTGTACCAGGTGGTGCTGATGCTGGCGCGCTGCGCGACTTCTTCGCGCCGCAGGCCTGGCGTGCGTCGGCGCATGCTGCCCAGCCCGAGCGCTGCCGGATCGAGGCGGGCGCGGCGGTCTTTCAGGTAGCTGCCCAGCGGATTGTCGCGGCTCGTTGCCCCATCCATCCTGTTACCTCTTATACCCGTATAAAGTCACTACTTTACCCGGATACGCAGCCCGTCGATAGTGGACATCTACCCAACAGGAGGATGTCATGCATGTATTCATTACCGGTGCGACCGGATTCGTCGGCACTGCCGTGGTACAGGATGTACTCGCCGCCGGCCATACCGTCACCGGCCTGACGCGGTCGGAAGGCGGCGCGGCGGCGCTGTCCGCGCTAGGCGTGCGGGCGTGGCGCGGCACGCTCGACGATGTCGAGGGACTGCGCGACGCAGTCGCGGCGGTCGATGGCGTAATCCATACCGCGTTCGATCACGACTTTTCACGGTACGCCGCCAACTGCGCGCAGGACCGGCGCGCGATCGAGGCACTGGGCGCGGCGCTCAAGGGCTCGAATCGTCCGTTGATTGTGACGTCAGGCATGGTGCTCGATGTGCAGGGCAGACCGGCAACCGAAGAGGATGTGACGTTCCCGCTCAGCCCGGCGTATCCGCGTGCATCGGAACATGCTGCCAGCGCGCTGGTCGCGCGCGGTGTGAATGCGTCGGTCGTGCGCCTGCCGCCATCCGTGCACGGTGAGGGCGATCACGGCCTGGTGCCGATGATGATCGGTTTCGCCCGCACGAAAAGGGTGGCGGCATTTGTCGACGATGGCGCCAACCGCTGGTCGTCGGTGCATCGTCTGGATGCCGCGCGCGTGTTTCGCCTGGCGCTCGAGCGCGCCGTCCCGGGTGCGCGCTATCACGCCGTGGCCGAGGAGGGCGTGCCGTTTCACGAGATTGCAGCGGCGATCGGTCGGCGCCTGGGCGTGCCGGTGACGGGTATCGCGCGTGCTGCAGCAGCGCAGCACTTTGGCGCGCTGGCGCATTTCGCCGGCATGGACGTGCCGGCATCGTGTAGCTGGACGCGCGAGGTGCTCGATTGGCATCCACGCCAGGGCACGCTGATGGAGGATGTCGACAGCACGCGTTATTTCCCTGCTTGATGGGAGACGCTTGTCAGACCATCGTCATCAGTACGCCGGTTGCGGCGGCCAGGGCCACGACCAGCCAGGCCGGGGCGCGCCACGTCACCAGCAGCAGGAAGCAGCCCAGCGCCACGGCGGCGTCACGCAGGTCGAGCACGGCGCTCGTCCACACGGGGTTGTACAGCGCCGCGCCGAGGATGCCCACGACGGCGGCATTCGCGCCCATGACCACGTGGCGCAGCGCGCGCTGGCGCTGCAGTCGGGCCCAGAATGGCAGCGCGCCGTAGACGAGCAACAGGCCCGGCAGGAACAATGCTACCAGCGCCACGCAGGCGCCGCCGACGGCGGTGGCGCTCATCCCGGCCTGCGCGCCAAGGAATGCGGCAAATGCAAACAGCGGCCCGGGCAGCGCCTGGGCCATCCCATACCCCGACAGGAACGTTTCGCTGGCGATCCAGCCGCTGGCAACGGTTTCGGCCTGCAGCAACGGCAACACCACGTGCCCGCCGCCGAACACGAGCGCGCCCGACCGGTAGAAGGCGTCAAACAAGGCGAGTGGCCGGTACTGCGTGGCAGCGGCGGAGACGGGCAACAGCACGAACAGCAAACCACACAGGACCAGCGCGGCCACGCCGCCCGCCACGCGCACCGGAAACGCGAGCGGGGCAGCGCCGTGCGGTGCCTCGCCGCGGCACCAGGCCCAGCCGGCCAGCGCACCGGCCGCGATGGCAATAAACTGGCCACCGGGACCGGCAGCAACGACCACAATTGCGATGGCGGCCAGGGCAATCACCTTGCGTTGCCAGTCGGGCGTCAGCGTGCCCGCCATCCCCCACACGGCTTGCGCAACGACAGCGACCGCCACCAGTTTCAGCCCGTGCACCGCGCCAGTGGCCAGTGGGCCGGTCGTGACGGCGGCACCGAGCGCCCAGGCGAGCATCAGCAGCGCCGACGGCAGGGTAAAGCCGAGCCACGCGGCGCAGCCGCCCAGCACACCGCCGCCGCGCAGCACGCCCAGCGCGAAACCAACCTGGCTCGACGCCGGCCCGGGCAGGAACTGGCACAGTGCGACCAGTTCGCCATAGCGCGCGTCGTCCAGCCAGCGGCGGCGCAGGACGAATTCGTTGCGAAAGTAGCCCAGGTGGGCAATCGGGCCGCCGAATGAGCGCAGGCCCAGCATCAGGAAGATCCGGAAGATGGCGAACAGCGAACTGGCACCTGCGCCATCGGCAGCAGCGTCGGTCGTTGGGGCGGTGTGGTCGTGCACGACTACATCTGCTGGAACAGCGTGCTGTGATTGCGGCTCACTTCCAGCGCCTCGGGGTAGCCGTGCAGCGTGAGCATCTGCCGGCCACGCAGGTCGCGTCGCACTTCGGCAATCGCATCGACGCGCACCAGCGTCGAGCGGTGGATGCGCCAGAATTCGTCCGGGTCGAGCGCTTCTTCGAGTTCCTTGAGCGTCTTGCGGATCAGGTGCTGGGCGGTGGCCGTCTGCACCCGCGTGTACTTGTCGTCGGACTGGAAGAACAGTACCTCGGACGTCGCGACCATGCGCAGGCTGGTGCCCGACTGGGCCTGGATCCAGCGCAGGTACGATGGTTTCGACGAGGGCGCCGCGCGACCCAGCAGCTGGTCGCCCAGTTGCGCCAGCCGCGCCAGCTGGGCGCCGATGTCCTGCGGCTTGTGCTCGAGCTGACGGCGCAGGCGCGCCACCGTGGTATCGAGCCGCGCCAGTGTCACGGGCTTGAGCAGGTAATCGATCGCACCGTGCTCGAATGCCTCGACCGCGTACTGGTCGTAGGCGGTCGCAAATACGATGTGGCAGTCGGCGTACAACTGCCTTGCCGCGTCGATGCCGCCCATGCCCGGCATGCGGATGTCGAGGAACGCGATGTCCGGCTTGTGCTGCGCCGCCAGCGCCACCGCCTCGACCCCGTTGGCGGCTTCGGCGACGATGCGCAGCTCGGGCCACGCCTCGTGCAGGCGCGCCCGTAACTGGTCGCGCATCAGGGCTTCGTCATCGGCAATCAGGGCAGTGGGCATGGCGGAGTGCATCGCGGAGTGCATCGTAATATCAGCCGTCTTCGGTCATCCGGTAAGGCAGGCGAATCGACACGCAGGCGCCGCCTGTTACCGGTGCTTCGATCACAAGCTCGGCCTCTTTGCCGTACAACAGCGCCAGGCGTTCGCGGATATTCGCCAGGCCCACGCCGCTGCCGGCATGCAGGTTGAAGCCGACGCCGTCGTCCAGAACATCGACATGCAGCGTGGCGCCTTCGACCCGCGAGCGCACGACGATCGTGCCGCCCGCAACCTTGGGCTCGAGTCCGTGCTTGATCGCGTTCTCGATCAGCGTCTGCAGCATCATCGGCGGGAACGGCGCGCTGCCCAGAAAATCGGGCACCTCGAAGCGGACCTGGAGCCGTTCTTTCATGCGCGCCTGCATGATGGCGAGATAGGCGCGCGAGAGTTCGACCTGCTTGCCCAGCGTGCCGCCGGTGCCGCCTTTGCCCATCGACCCGCGCATCTGCGGCAGTGATGCGCGCAGGTATTCGATCAGGTGACCGTGCACGCGCGCGGCTTCCTTCGGATCGGTTTCGATCAGCTGACCAATCAGCGCCAGTGTGTTGAACAGGAAGTGCGGTTCGACCTGGGCCTGGAGCGTGGCCATCTGCGCCTCGGTCAGGCGCCGTTCGAGATTGGCCACGTCGGCCTTGCTCGACGCATCGCGCGCCAGCAGTTCGGCGCGGCGCTTGCCGCCGGCAAGTACCTTGACGCCAAACGACACCAGGATGAACCAGATCGCCGGTTCGACCAGGTTGACGAACAGGCCGGCGACGAAACCCAGGAACCAGACCAGGTACAGCTGGCGCCATTCGATCAGCGCGAGCCAGTCGAAGAAGCGCCACCACAGGGCGCCCGCTTCGCGCATGGCGTCGCGCACGAAGTCGAGCGCGCGGTTGATCTGGACCGCTGCCATGATTTATTCCCCGCTCGTGTGGCGCAGGCGGCGCTGTGGGCGGCCAAACACGGCCACGGCGACGAACTTGAGCACCAAGAGGCCAACGAACAGGGCCAGCACGATCGGCACGATGGTGACCAGCGCGGCGAGGGCGATCGCGAGTACCAGCAGCACCGGCCACGGCATGCGGGTCAGGTAGCGCGCGCCGGATTTGGCCAGGCGCCAGGTGGTGCGGCCAGCCACTTCGGCATTGCGCAGGATCGACTGGAAACGGCTGGCGGGCGTATGAATGGTTTTCACGTGTAGTCCTTTCAAAGAGTGATGACCCTACTGTAGGGATGCAGCCGGCCCAGGCCAAGGGCGATCCGACGAACGGTGCGATTTCCGGGGCGAGCGGTCGTCAGCGTGGATGAGCGGGGCACGGTTTTGGGTGTCAATACGGCGGCGCTGCACGCTGGGTGTTACGGCGCGATGAGCTTGAGCGCTTCCTGGCGCATCACGTCGAGCATGCCTGCCTGCGGCGTGCGCGCGCAGCCGGCCAGCGTCGCGTCGAACAGCGTGTCGGCCGGCGGAAAGGTGCGGCGTTCGCCTTCACGTTGAAAGCTGTAAATCAGTTTGCCAACGCTCTCGTAGAACACGGGCAGTTCGCGCAGGCTGCGTTCCGGGAACGTTGCGCTGTGGTAGGCCACATCGACATTCAGGTCGGCGCAGGTCTTGGTGGCGATGGTCCCGGTGTGATCCTTGCGGAAGCGGTACGTGACCATGCCGCTGGGGGCGCCATCCACGTCCGTGATGTCGAGTTGCCTTGCCATGCCGAGGGCCAGCGCATCGAGATCGGCCGAGCGCGACGAAGCGCGTACCGTCGCTGCGGCCTTGCGGCCCCGCGTGCCGGGCGTGAGTTCGATCATGACCATGCCCTGGACGCCGCGCCGCACGAGTGCCTGCGGATAGCTGGCGTCGCTGGCGTAGATCGTGATCTCGCGCCAGGCCGGCACCGTGGCCTGGGCCGCGACCGGTTGCGGGGCCAGCCCAAGAACCCCAAGCGCCAGGGCCGAACACGCTGCGATGGTTTTCATGGGAGGCCTTTGCATCGTCGTCAGGACGCCTTGCGCTCGTTCCAGTAATCGCGCAGCAGGCCGTAGAACACGGTGTCGGCGTATTCGCCGTGCACGCGCCAGCGCTGCGGCATGAAGCCTTCCTTGCGAAAGCCGAGTTTTTCCAGCACGTGGGCGGACGCGTCGTTGCGCGGGTCGATGTCGGCCTCGACCCGGTTGATGCCGACCTCGTTGAAGCCGTGATCGAGCACAGCTTCGATCGCTTCGCTGGCGTAGCCATTGCCCCAGTGGCCGCTGGCGATGGCGTAGCCCAGTTCGCAGCGGTTGTACTGGTTGTAGAAGTGGTGCAGGGCGACGGTACCGATCACTTCACGGCTGCCCGCCAGCTCGATGGCAAAGCGCAGCTCGGTCTCGTCGCGGTAGGCTTCGAGGGCGCGCGCGATGGCAGTCTCGGCCATCGAGATGTCGGTCCACGGCTCGGCGCTCCAGTAGCGCACGACGGCAGGGTCGGAAAAAATGGCATACAAGGCCCGTGCATCGGTGGCGGCCAGCGGGCGCAGCATCAGGCGTTGGGTGGTCAGTACAGGGGTGCTATAAGTCGACATGGGTTTGCATTGTCATAGTTGTAAGCGTTAGCATACCATCGACTCGGGGCGTGCAGACAAGCGCCATGCTGTTTACCGGTGCGATCGAAGCAGGCAGTGCGGGTCAGTCTGCGTTGGTGCGAAGGCGCGCGACCGCAGCGTTGATGCGGGCGGCCGCCGCGTGGGCATCGGGCACGCCGATCACGAGGCGTGTCCATTCATGGTCTGCCAGTTCGATGACGATGGTGTGCAGCTTGCGCCGCGTGAAAACGAACTGCCTGTCGCCTGCCTTGAGAAAGGTGCCGGCCGCGACGACGAATGGGATATGTGTTCCGGGGAGGCGCAGGCCCAGCCTGAATCCGCTTGGGCCGCCGTAACCATCGTCCCGGATGACGCTGCGAACCTGCGTGAGCGGAACATGCACATCCGCGCTCAAGGCCATCATCTGTTCCCATTTTCCCATTCGAACGATGAGTTCGTGATCGGTCAGTTCAAGTTGCGGCATTCTTGCTCCTTGCGGGTCAGGTGCAACCAACGCGCGACGACACCGTGCAGCAATCACGGTGCTGGCGCAGGCTTGACGTCGATCGGTATGGTCACCACGGGCGTTTGTGCGGACGCGGTGCCCGGCTTCCAGGGCGGATTGATGACCTTGATATCGCGTACGCCCAGCCGGGTAAAGTCGTCGAGCGAATAGGTCCAGCCAAGTGCGTCCGGATTTTTGTCGTAATACGGTTTGTACTGATCACCTTGACCGAGTGTGCTGAGATCGGTGCGTACGCCAATCGTTGTATAAAACTCGGCTTCACGGCGACCATTCTGGACGCGGAGTTTCTCGATGTCTTCCAGGAAAGCCTTTCGCTGGGTAGCAGTCAGCGCGTCGTCCAGTTCGATCTTCAATGGACCGCCGGGCCCACCGTGATAGCCAACCATGGCGAAGTTGCTGACGATCTTTTTCACTGCGGCGGGGAACACGTAATTGGCGCAGGAAGAAAAGCAGAATTCCATGACCCTGACATTCAGCTTGTGCGCATGCACCCAGGCGCCAAGTTCCATGCCGGGATTGATGTCGCCGCCAGGGCTGCGGATCGACAGGGTCGTGGGCTTTTTCGCCAGTTGTTCGTACAGCGCAAAGAGCCGCTGATTTGCGGCGCTGTCGACGGAGCCGATGTACTCGAGCTGCCCGTTACTGTAAAAGACCTGCGTCGTTTCTACCTCGGCAGCAAGCGTAGAAAATGACAAGCTCGCAAGGAGAGCGCCGTACAAAGCAGATGCGCGCATGGAATCCTGACTGATGTGACGATTCAAAAATAGTAGCAAATGCCCGTGCGCGCGTCGAAGGGAAGTGCATCACCTTCGGCGCGCTCTCACCTGTGCGCGTCGCTGACCTGTTCCAGGAAGTCCAGCAGTACCCGCCCTGCGATATCGGCGTCATCCGCCGTCATCGTCTCGAGCGGATTATGACTGATCCCGCCGTTGCCGCAGCGGACGAACAGCATCGCCACGTCGGTCACCTGCGCCATGCGCATGGCGTCGTGGCCGGCGCCGGATGGCAGGTCGAAGCGGGGCAGGCCGGCCCGTTCCACCGCTGCGCCCAGCTGCGCCATCAGGCGCGGCGCGCACGGCACGGCGTCGATCTCCAGCAGCTTGACCCGCCGCTCGCCGATACCGCGCGCGGCGCAGATGGCGCTGATGCCGGCCAGGATATCGGCCACTGCGGCCAGGCGCACCGCATCGTCGGCGGCGCGGATATCAAGGGACAGGCGACACGCGCCGGGGATCACGTTGACCGAGCCGCCCGGCACCTCGAGCTGGCCGACCGTGCCGACCAGGGCCGCGCCCTGGCGGCAGCGCGCTTCCACCAGCAGCACGATCTCGGCGGCGGCGGCGGCCGCATCGCGCCGCATGCCCATCGGCGTGGTGCCGGCATGGCTCGCCACACCGCGCAGTTCGACGATATAGCGCGAGCTGCCGGCAATCGCGCTCACTACGCCCAATGCCAGGCCACGTTCGAGCAGCACCGGGCCTTGTTCGATGTGGACTTCGACGAAGCCGAGGAGCGACGCCGGATCGCGTGCGATGCTGGCGATATCCGAGTGGTCGTGGCCAGCCTGCGCCAGCGCGTCGCCCAGCGTGACGCCTTCGCTGTCGACGGCGTGCAATAAACCCATGTCGAAGCTGCCCGCAATGGCGCTGCTGCCCAGGAAGGTGCTTTGATACCGCACGCCTTCTTCTTCGGCAAACGCGATCACCTCCAGGTCGTAGGGCAGGCGCTGGCCGCGCGCGTGCAGGTCGGCGACGACGGCGATCGGCAGCAGGATGCCCAGGCGCCCGTCGTACTTGCCGCCATCGCGCACGGTGTCGTAGTGCGAACCGGTTGCCAGCGTTTTTGCCGCCGGCTGCGCGGCGGCGTAGCGGCCGACGACATTGCCCACCGCGTCGATGTGGGCCGTCATGCCGGCTTCGCGCATCCAGCCGGCGATGCACGCGGCGGTGCGCCGGTGGGCCGGCGTCATGTAGGCGCAGGTCAGGTTCGTTTCAACGTCACTGATGGCGCCCAGCGTTTCGCACCAGTCCATCACGCGCGCGCCAAGTGACGGTGTCACACCCAGCAGCGCGTTCAGCCGGATCTCGGCGATGCGGTGCACCTGGCGCAGCGCCTCGCGCAGCTCGTCGCCGCGTGCATTGCCGATGCGCCGCTCGAAGGTGGCGATGATGGCCTGGCGTGACAGCCCCTGGCCGGTCGGGCCCTTGACCGCAAGGATGAACGGAAAGCCGAAGCGGCCGTTGTAGTCGGCATTGAGCGCGTGCAGCTGCGCGTACTCGTGCGGCGTGCAGCGGTCCAGTCCCGAACTGGCTTGCTCGCTCGTGGATTCGGCGGTCAGGGCGCCGGCGATCGCCGCCTTGCCGGCCAGCTCCGGGTGGGCGCGCAGCAGCGCCAGTTGTTCGTCGATGCTGGCCGCATCCACCACCGACTGCAAGGCGCGCTTGAGCGCAGCCAGGCTGGCGAACGGGCGGGCCTGCGCTGCGCGCGCGGCGATCCAGGGCGAATGTTCGTAGATGCCGCGCAGGGCCTCGACAAAGCCGGTGGCCTCGCATGCGTTCAGCGTCGCGATCGTGGTCATGTGCGCTCCATGGTGGTCAAGCGGTCGATCATACGGTCTCGCGGTGGCTGCGCCCATATCGCCCGGCGGATGGCTGCCAGCAGCCTGCGCATATAGAACTAGCCCTGCACCAGGGCGCGCGCCGCGCTGCTGACCTGGTCGCGCAGCCATTTGTGCTCGGTCGACTGGTGCACGCGCTGGTGCCACAACTGATAAAAGCGCATCGGCGGAAACTTCACCGGCACCGTGAAGCTTTTCAAAGGCAGCGTCTTCTCGTAGGCGCGGATGAACTGGCGGCCGGTGGTCAGGACCAGGTCACTTTGCGTGAGCATGTACGGGATCACGCCGAAGTAGGGCGACTCCACCGCCACGCGGCGCTGCAAGCCGAGGCGTTCGAGATGCGCGTCGATCACGCCGTGGTACCCGGGCAGCATCTGGGTCGGAGCAACGTGGGGCAGGTCTAGATAATCCTCGAGCGTCATCGCGTCCGGCGCCGTGCGCCGCGCATACGGACTGTCGGCGCGCATCGTGCAGATGATCGGGTCTTCAAACAGCTTCGAGATGTGCAGGTGCGCCGGCGGCTCGTCCCAGTTGGCGATCACCAGGTCCATGTCGCCGTCCGAGAGCATGCGCAGGTAATCCTGGCCCGGCCCCAGCGCATGGATCACGACCTTGCTGCCGGGCGAACCGCGGCGCAGCAGCGCCACCACATTGGGCAGGAAGCGCGCATCGAGGTAATCCGGCGCGGCGATGTGGAAGGTGCGCGTAGCGTCTTCAGGCAGGAACGGCGCCTTGCGCACGAACAGGCTCTCGGCTTCATCCAGAATGCGCTTGGCGGGCTTGAGCAGACCCTCGCCGTGCTGTGTCGGCACCATGCCGCGCGCGCCGCGCACGAGGATTGGATCGCCCGTCAGCTCGCGCAGCTTGCGCAGCGACGCCGAGATCGACGGCTGCGGCTGATTCAGTTTGAGCGCCACGCGCGAGACGTTTTTCTCCACCAGCAGCAGGTAGAGGATGCGGATCAGGTGCAGGTCGAGGTTGCGGGGAAGGCTGGACATGGCCGTGAAGTCTTCGTTGTATATCGAGTTGGATATGTCGAATATACGCCGATTTTGTTGTTGCAGAAATGGAAATCAGCGTATCGTCAAGCCGTCGGTCGCCGTGGTTGCACTGGCGCGCTCGCGTAGTTCCCCTTGAATCTGCGACCCTGAAGGACGCCCATGTTCGACCCCGGATACCTGGCCCCCTACGTTCTCGAATGGCTCAATCTGCTGGTGCGCTGGCTGCACATCATCACCGGCATTGCCTGGATCGGCGCATCGTTCTACTTCGTCTGGCTCGACAACACGATCAAGCCGCCGGCGCCCGGTTCGGACCTCGAGCGCAAGGGCGTGGCCGGCGAGCTGTGGGCCGTGCACGGCGGCGGCTTCTACAACCCGCAAAAATACCTGGTGGCGCCTGCCGAATTGCCAAAGGAGCTGCACTGGTTCAAGTGGGAAGCCTATTCCACGTGGCTGTCGGGCTTTGCGCTCCTGACCATCGTGTATTACATAAATGCGAAAGCGATGATGATCGACCGCAGCGTGGCCGATTTGTCGAGTGGGCAGGCGATCGGCATCGGCATCGGCAGCCTGGTCGTGGGCTGGATCGTCTACGATCTGCTGTGCCGCTCTCCGCTGGTGCAGCGCCAGCTGGCGTTTGGCGCGACGGTCTTCTTGTTATTGGTCGGCAGCAGCTGGGTGCTTACGCACCTGCTCAGCGGTCGCGCGGCCTACCTGCACGTGGGCGCGATGATCGGCACGATGATGGTGGCAAACGTGGCGATGCTGATCATTCCCGGCCAGCGCAAGATGGTGAATGCCATGCTGGCGGGGCAGAAGCCCGATCCGGTCCACGGCATCAAGGCCAAGCAGCGCAGCGTCCACAACAATTACTTCACATTGCCGGTGCTGTTCATCATGATCAGCAACCACTACGCGATGACCTACAACCACCCGCACGCATGGGCGGTGCTGGGCGTGATCATGCTGGCCGGCGTGTTGATCCGCCACTTCTTCAACCTGCGCCACAAGGGCCGCATCGAATGGCGGTACCCGGTGGCGGGGGCCGCGCTGCTGCTGGGTCTTGGCGTGCTGCTGGCACCAGCCCGGCCGGTACGCGTCGATCCGGTCGTTACCACTGCGACCACCGACGCCGCCCGCTTTGCCGAGGTCCGCACGATCATGGGCGCGCGCTGCGTCTCGTGCCATGCAGCGCAACCGACGCAGCCCGGTTTTGCGGCCGCGCCGCTGGGCGTCATGCTCGAAACGCCGGAACAGATCGGCCAACACGCTGCGCGCATCTACCAGCAGACGGTGCAAACCAGGGCCATGCCACTGGCGAATCTGACCCACATGACCGATGCCGAACGCGCCGTGGTTCAAGCCTGGTTCGAGTCCGGCGCCAAAACAGGAAACACGCCATGAACGCATTGCAGACACGCCTGACCGACTGGATCGACGCCCACTTCGATGACGAAGTAGGCTTTCTGCAGGCCGTCGTGCGGATTCCCACCGATACGCCACCGGGCAACAACGCGCCGCACGCCGAGGCCGTGGCCGACATGCTGGAGCGCGCCGGCTGGCCAGTCGAGCGGCATGCGGTGCCGTCGCAGCAGGTGATCGACTACGGCCTGGAAAGCATCACGAACCTGATCGTGCGCCGGCCGTACGGCGGAGCCCGGCCGACGCTGGCGCTCAATGCGCATGGCGACGTCGTGCCGCCGGGCGAGGGCTGGACCCATCCGCCGTATGGCGCCGTGATCGAAGACGGCTACCTGTACGGGCGCGCGGCGGCCGTATCGAAAAGCGACTTTGCCACCTATGTGTTCGCGGTGCGCGCGCTCGAAGCACTGGGCGCGCCGCTGCGTGGCGGCGTCGAGCTGCACTTTACCTATGATGAAGAATTTGGCGGGCTGCTGGGGCCGGGCTGGCTGCTGGAGCAGGGCCTGACGCAGCCCGACTACGTGATCGCCGCCGGTTTTGGCTACAGCATCATCACCGCGCACAACGCCTGCCTGCAGCTGGAAGTGACGGTGCACGGCAAGGCCGGCCATGGCGCGATGCCTGAAACCGCGGTCGATGCGCTGCAGGCAGCCACGCGGGTGCTCAATGCCATCTACGGCGACCTGCCACGGCTCAAGACCATCAAGTCGGGCGTGCCCGGCATCGATTCGCCGACGATGCTGGTCGGGCGCATCGATGGCGGCACGAATACCAATGTGGTGCCGGGCAAGGTGGTGCTCAAGCTCGACCGGCGCATGATTCCCGAAGAAGACCCGGTCGCCGTCGAAGCGCAGGTGCGCGCGCTGATCACGGACGCGGTGGCCGGCATGCCGGGCATCCGGCTCGAGATCCGGCGCCTGCTGCTGTCGCAGGCATTGCGCCCGCTGCCCGGCGCGCAGCTGCTGGTGGAGAGCCTGCGCCGCAACGCACACGCCGTGCTGGGCAAAGCGATTCCCGCCGTCGGCACGCCGCTGTATGCCGATGCGCGGCTATATGGGGAGCGTGGCATTCCGGCCGTCCTGTATGGCGCCGGGCCGCGCACGGTCATGGAGGCGAATGCGAAGAAGGCCGACGAGCGGCTGGCGCTGGAAGACTTGCGCCGCGCCACCAAGGTGGTGGCGCTGACGCTGCTGGACATGCTGGGCGCGCCGTGAACGGTCAAGGCCGCCCGGTTGCCCCGGCCTGGCCCAGCGATTCCGCCATCCGCACGAGCTTCACGAACTCGGCACGATAACCGTCCGGATCCGCGCCCCGTGCGTCGTTCGCCAGCGTCGCGATGTCCGCATAGCTGTAGTCACTGACCTGCGGCTCGCCGCGCAGGCGCTGGCCGAACGCGGTGACCGCCACGGCGAAGCGCTGGTCGGCCGGCGCGGCGGCCAGCGTGGCGCCCGCCGTTGCCGGGCGCACGGGCTGCTCGGCCAGGCGGCTCTTGCTCTCGCCCGGCAGCTTGTAGCGCACCCGCACGAACGCCAGCTCGTCACTTCTACCCGCCGGGACGGCTTTCTTGGCGGCGCCGTAGCGCAGCGGGTCGACCAGTTTCGCAGCACCCGCCGCCGGCGTGATCTCGTAGATCGCCGTCACCGTGTGGCCGGCGCCCATGTCGCCTGCATCAACCTTGTCGTCCTTGAAGTCCTGGCGCGCCAGCATGCGCGTCTCGTAGCCGATCAGGCGATAGGCCGCCACGCGGGCGGGGTTGAACTCGACCTGCATCTTGACATCGTTTGCGATCGGGAACATGGTGGAGCCAAGTTCAGCTTGCAGCGCCTTGCGCGCTTCCAGCAGCGAGTCGATGTAGGCGGCATTGCCATTGCCCGACTGCGTCAGGCGCTGGATCAGCGCATCGTTCAGGTTACCGTCGCCGACGCCGAAAATCGACAGGTAGACGCCGCTCTTGCGCTTGTCGGCGATGAGGGTTTCGAGCTGGCGCGGGTCCCTCACGCCGATATTGAAGTCGCCATCGGTGGCCAGAATGACGCGGTTGACGGCTTTCGCATCGAAGTGGCGTTGGGCCATGGCATAGGCGCGCTCCAGGCCATCGCGGCCGGCCGTGCCGCCGGCTGCCTGCAACGCATCGATGGCGTCGATGATCTTCTGCCTGTCGCTGCCCGTCGTGGGTTCGAGCGCCACTGCCGTGCCATTGGCGTAGGTAACGATCGCCACCCGGTCCTGTGCGCGCAAGCCCTTTGCAAACAGGCGAAAGCCCTGCTTGAGCAGCGGCAGGCGGTCCTGCGGGGCCATCGAGCCGGACACGTCCACCAGCAGCACGACATTCATCGGCGGCCGTTCGGCGCGCTGCAGGTCATAACCGCGCACGGCCACGTGCAGCAGCTGGTTGTCCGCATTCCACGGGCTGGGCATGATGGCCGTGGTCAGCGCGAATGGCTGACTGGCCTTGTTCGGTGCGGCATAAGCGTAGGGGAAGTAGTTCACCATTTCCTCGACCCGCACGGCGGCCGGTGGCGGCATGCGGCCGGCGTTCAGCTGGCGCCGCACATACGCATACGACGCGGTATCGACGTCGCTGCTGAAGGTGGATACGGGTTGTTCTTCGACCAGCACCGCACGGTTGGCCTGGACGTCGGGGAAGCGGTCGGCACCCGGTGCGTACTGTGGCATCGGATAGGGCATCGTGGCGACGCGACGCTGGAAGGTCGTCGGCTGCACGCCGGCGTAGCCTGAATACGAGGAGAGCGCGCTGCCGGTCATCTCGACCCGCGTCCCGGGCGCCGGCGGCGGCGGGGGCGCTGCGGTGCCATCCACTTGCAGTTGCTGGGGCGCGCTGCAGGCGGCCAGCAGCAGGGTCGCCGCAAGCAGGGGCAAGGCGGCGGGGAGGGTGGCGCGCGAGCGTGGCATGGCAGGACCTCATGACGTGATGGTTGTCATAAGGTGCACCAGCCGCGCGCCGCCGGCAATCGTGCTTACATCCTGTAATGCCTATGCAAACAGGGTATGCGCAGCGGTTGCCGGCGTGTGGATTACTTCTGCTTGAGCGAGCGCTCGAACAGCTGATAGATCCGGCGGTACTGGTCGTACCACGCTTCCGGCTGCACATAGCCATGGCGCTCGAGCGGGTAGCTCGCCATTTCCCAGTGGTCCTTCTTCATCTCGATCAGGCGCTGCGCCATGCGCACCGAGTCCTGGTACAGCACGTTATCGTCGATCATGCCGTGCGAGATCAGCAGGTGGCCCTTGAGGTTCTGCGCGTACTCGATCGGCGACGATTTTTTATATGCTTCCGGGTCGATGTCCGGCGTGTTGAGGATGTTGGCCGTGTACTCGTGGTTGTAGCTGGTCCAGTCGGTCACGGGGCGCAGCGCGGCGCCGGCCTTGAACACGTCCGGTGCGCGCATCAGGGCCATGAAGGTCATGAAGCCGCCGTAGCTGCCGCCATAGACGCCGATATTGTTGGCGTCGCCCTGCTGCTGGCCGACCAGGTATTTCACGCCGTCGAGGTAGTCGTCCAGTTCCGGGTGGCCCATCTGGCGGTAGATCGCGGTACGCCATTTGGCGCCATAGCCTTTCGAGGCGCGGTAATCCATGTCCAGCACGATGTACCCCTGCTGTACCAGCAGGTTGTGGAACATCTGCTCGCGGAAGTAGACCGGATAACGCTTGCTGACGTTCTGCAGGTAGCCGGCGCCGTGCACGAACATCACGACCGGGTAGGTCTTGCCGGCTTCGAGCTGCGCAGGCCGATACAGCTTGGCATGCACCGGATCGCCGCCGGCGCTCGATGGCACGGCCACGTACTGCGGCTCGATCCATTCACGCGCCTTGAAGTCCGGCGTGCGGGTATCGGTCAGTTTGGTGGCGGCGCCGCCCGAGACGGGCACGGTCGCGATCTGGATCGGCGTATAGCTCGACGACCAGTGCACCAGCAGCTTGTTCTGGTCCGGCGACAGGTTGAAGCGTTCGACGCCGTCGAGCTTCGTCACTTCGCGCACCGCACCGCCCCTGGCGCTCACGGCGCAGACTTCGTAGTCGCCCGGTGCTTCGTGGTTGCACAGCATGTAGGCGGTGCTGCCGTCCGCGTTCCAGCGCACGTCGCTGGCTTCCCATTTGCCCGAGGTCAGCGCGCGTGGCGCACCCGATCCCATGCTGTCCTGCGTGTACAGGTGCGAGTAGCCCGATTCTTCCGACAGGTACCACAGCGTGCGGTTATCCGGCAGCCAGCCGAATTCGGCGTTGTCGTAATTGACCCAGGCGCCATCGGTCACGCGGTTCAGGGGTTTCAGCTTGGCGTCACGCAGGTCGACGCTGGCGATCCAGCGGTCCTTGTTGTCGACCGAGCGCAGCATCACGGCGACGTTGGCGCCGTTGCTGCTCCAGTCGATCGCGTTGCGGCCACCCGAGACGACCACCGGCCGGTTGCCCTTGAGGGGATCCTTCTTGGCAGCAGCGCGCAGCGCGGCCAGCGGATCGACGGTGATGCCCGGAAGGGTGTCGAAGCCGATGTCCTTGACGGTATTGGTGCGCAGGTCGACCAGTTTCAGCGAGTGCGCTGGCGGCATATTGCGGCCCACGCGCGTGCGCACGTCTTCCGTTTCTTCGTAACCCGATTCGTTCACGTAGCGCGGCATCTTGCCCACGCGGCCCTTGTCGGCGCCCTTGGCGGCGGTGACGACCAGCAGCCAGCGGCCGTCCGGCGACAGCGAACTTGCCTCCAGCGTGACCTTGTCGCCCAGGTAGACGGGCGTTGGCGCCATCGAGGCATCGACGCGGCGCAGTTCGTCGTTGCGGGCGCGCAGCGCGTCGCGGTCATCCTTCTGGCGCTTGAGGTGCTCGATCAGGCGCAGCTCGGTCGCGCGGTAGGCGTCGTCTTCGGGGGCGTTCGGGTCCTTCGCCGCGCGCGGCAGCGCGGCCGGGCCGGTAACCCGGGTCACGCGGTCCCACACATACCAGTCGGTGCCGATGCGGTACTGCACCGAGCGCTCGTCGGCCGCGTACTGCGCGTTGCCGATGCGGCTCGCGCCGCGCGTGACCTGCACCAGTTGGCCCGATTTCAGGTCGCGCTCGAACAGGTCGTTGTTGCGGATGACCAGCATGCGCGTGTTGTTGCGGTTGTAGACCACGTCGGCGCTGTCGATCTTCGTCAGCTCGGCGTCGCTCACCATCTGCGCCTTGCCGGCGTTCGCGCCAGCCTGGAACGTGTCACGCACGGGCGAGCCGGTGCGCTTCTGCTTGTAGTACACCTGCTTGCTGTCCCAGCTGAACCAGGCGTCTTCCACCGGCGTGCCGATCCAGTCGGGATGGCTCATGGCCTGGTCGAGGGTGATGGGTGTCGGTGCTGCTGCTGCCGGCAGTGCGAACGATGCCAGCGAGGCCGCGAACGAGGCCGCAAAGAGGGTGAGTGCAGGTGTGCGCATGGGTATGTGGTAAGTGAAAGAAGGGCTTTCTGGCCAGAAATGCGAATGCATTCTAGCGCAGCCACTTGCCACGGCGCGCAGATCGGATAAGGTTTTTTTACTATAAATACAAACGCCGGCAGTATGTCAATACGGCCGGCGCTCGGTAAAACAGGCGGTTTATTCTGCCTTGACTGGGCGTGTGCCCTGTTGCTTACATTGCCTTGAACGGGCCTTTTGGCGGGCGTGGCAGGTACATCGAGACGCGGGCGGCAACGGTCAGCACGGCTAGGGCGATGGTCAGGTATTCGAGTGGATGCATGATTAACCCCGCACCGATGGAGCGTAACCGCCGTGGGCGATGTACAGATCTTGCGAGAAACTACGGATGGCGGCGATGGCCGCTGCGAAGAAATTGGTTTGCTGGATAGCTGCAGTCATGTTGCGCTCCTGGTTAAATACTGTCATGTTGCGTTGCAGTATAAGAGTCATCGAGTCATAAGAAAACTTTTCATTCGTGATTCCAGCGATTCACAAAACGAATAATTGTTTCGTTGCTCACTGGAAAGATATGCGCTTGACGCATATCTCGACAGTGGATACACGCATAAGAAGGGCAAGGATTCGATGCAATGTGGCAACAAGGTACGATTCTTGCATGCAAAAACGGCATGAAACCGCGAGACACAACAACCCCACATTTGCGCATTGTTGTCGTGCTGTCCGCAACGGCACCCGGCACCGACCCCGACGCGGCCCAGGCAGCGCAGACCCGGCGCAGCACCGCGCTGCGCATTGGCCTGCTCGAATCGGGCTACGATCTGGTTGCATCGCTGCCGGCCGACGTGTTCCTGCCCGAGCGCATCGCGCAGTTGCAGCCCGACCTGATCATCCTCGACAGCGAGTCGGACGCGCGCGACGTGCTCGAACACATCGTGATCGCCACCCGCGACGCGCGCCGGCCCATCGTGCTGTTTACCGAAGACGACGCGCCGGCCAGCATGGATGCCGCACTGGAAGCGGGCGTGTCGGCGTACATCGTGGCCGGCCTGCAGGCCGAGCGCGTCAAGCCGGTGCTCGACGTCGCGCTGGCGCGCTTCCGGCGCGAGCAGCGATTGCTCGACGAATTGAGCGACACCCGGCAAAAGCTGGCCGAGCGCAAGGTGCTCGACCGCGCCAAGGGCATGTTGATGACGCGCTACCAGCTGACCGAAGACCAGGCCTACCAGCGCCTGCGCAGCCTGGCCATGAACAAGAACATGAAGCTGGTCGACGTCGCGCAGCGCTTGATCGACGTGGAAGACCTGCTGGGCTGAGCGCCCGGCATCGAAGAAGAACATCAGGAGACCTATGACATTGGCAGGCAAGGGCGCATGGATCGCCGGTACCGACCGTCCCGAGATCGAGACCATCCGCATCGGCTTCATGCCGCTGGCCGACTGCGCGCCGCTGGTGATGGCGTCGGTGCTGGGCTTCGATGAACTGTACGGCGTGCGCTTTGCACTGAGCCGCGAACAATCCTGGACCGGCATGCGCGAGCACCTGGTGGGCGGGCAGCTCGATGCGGCGCAGGCGCTGTACGGCATGGTGTACGGGATCCAGAACGGCATCGGCACCGGCCAGTGCGACATGGCGGTCTTGATGAACCTGAACCAGAATGGCCAGAACATCACGCTTTCGCGCACCTGGGCCGACGCGGCAGCAGAACCGGGCGGGCTGGCGCGCCTGGTGCAGGCCGGGCAGCACCTGACGCTCGCGCACACGTTCCCGACCGGGAATCACGCGATGTTCCTGTATTACTGGCTGGCGGCGCAGGGCGTCGATCCGATGAAAGACTGCCGGGTGGTGACGGTGCCGCCGGGGCAGATGGCGGCCAGCCTGGCGGCCGGCCATATGGATGGCTTTTGTGCGGGCGAGCCGTGGGGCCAGCGCGCGCTGCGCGACGGCGTGGGCGTGCAGGCCGCGTCGAGCGAGCAGGTATGGCCGAACCATCCCGGCAAGGCGCTGGGCACGCGCGCTGCCTTTGCCGCCACCCACCCGAATGCCTGCCGCGCGATGATCGCCGCGCTGCTGCAGGCCGCGCGCTGGCTCGACGCCTCGCGCGCCAACCGCGAAGCGGCGGCCGAGGTGCTGGCCAGTCCTGCGTATGTGAATGCCAGCCGCGAGACGCTGCAGTATTGCCTGGCCGGCGCGGACGAAGGCGCGGCCTGGCGTGGCCATAACGGCCTGCGCTTCTACGGGGACGGCGAAGCGAACTTTCCGTGGCTGTCCGACGGCATGTGGTTCATGACACAGCACCGCCGCTGGGGCTTGCTCCGTACCGATCCCGATACCGGTCCCGATTACCTGGCGCTGGCGCAGCAGGTCAACCGCATCGACCTGTATCGCGAAGCGGCCGAGCGCACCGGCACGCCACTGCCTGCCGCCACGCTGCGCACGTCCACGCTGATGGATGGGCGGGTCTGGGATGGCAGCGATCCGCACGCTTTCGCTCAAGACCTCGCACCGGCTTGACGCCAATCGCGGTGCATTCGGGTGCATCATCTTGGGGAATGGTGCACCGCAATGCAGCGTCGAGCAGGCGCCGGTTGCCGGCCATGCCCTGAACCGCGCTTGGCACGCCTCTTGCTGATACAGAGCATAGGATCAATGACGATCTCCTTCATATAACGCCAGCCCAACGACGGGCCGGCACCAGGACAACGGCGTGCGCCGCTTCTGCCCCAGGCAGCAGCGCGGACGCCTTTTTGTTTTCCAAGGACGAAAATCATGACCGGCAAAGCAGACAACATCAATCTTTTCTCGTTCCAGGGCGCGCCAATGCGCGCCTTCCACCTGACCTGGGTGGCCTTCTTCATTTGCTTCTTCGCGTGGTTCGCCTGCGCGCCGCTGATGCCCGTCATCAAAGGCGAGTTCGGCCTCTCGATGGAGCAGATCGCCAACATCAATATCGCGGCGGTGGCGATCACAATTTTTGTCCGCCTGCTGGTCGGGCCTCTGTGCGACCGCTACGGCCCGCGCAAGACCTATACGGGCCTGCTGCTGATTGGCGCGATTCCCGTGCTGGGCGTGGCCATGGCGCAGAGCTACGAAACCTTCCTGCTGGCGCGCCTGGGTATCGGCGCGGTCGGCGCCAGCTTCGTCATCACCCAGTACCACACGTCGGTGATGTTCTCGCCGAAGGTGGTCGGCACCGCCAACGCGGCTGCGGCCGGTTGGGGCAATGCCGGCGGCGGCGCAGCGCAGGCGCTGATGCCGCTGCTGCTCACGGCCGTCGTGATGCTGGGCGTGAGCCAGTCGATGAGCTGGCGCGTGGCGCTGGTGGTCCCGGGCGTCATGATGATCATCATGGCCTTTGTTTACTGGCGCTACACGCAGGATTGCCCGGCCGGTAATTACGACGACCTGCGCAAGACCGGCGACCTGCCGGCCAGCGCCGGCAAGGGCGGCTGGGCCAGTTTCACCGAAGGCTGCCGCAACCACCGCGCCTGGCTGCTGTTCGTCACCTACGGCGCCTGCTTCGGCATCGAGATCTTCATCCACAACATCGCCGCCGTCTACTACGTCGATCACTTCGACCTGACCCTGGGCCAGGCCGGCATGGCCGCTGGCAGTTTCGGCCTCCTGGCGCTGTTCGCCCGCGCGCTGGGCGGCTGGCTGTCGGACCGCGCTGCCAGGGGCGGTGACGTCAATCGCCGCGTGACCATGTTGTTCGTGCTGATGATCGGCGAAGCGCTCGGCCTGTTGTGGTTCGCGCAGGCCGACGGCGTCGTGTTCGCCGTGGTCGCGATGCTGGTATTTGGCCTGTTCACGCACATGGCCTGCGGCGCGACCTACGCGCTGGTGCCCTTCGTGGCGCCCAGGGCGCTGGGCGGTGTGGCCGGCATCGTTGGCGCCGGTGGCAATGTCGGCGCCGTCGCCGCGGGCTTCCTGATGAAAGGCACGGGTGACATCCAGAGCACGCTCACGATCCTGAGCGGCCTGGTGCTGGTGGCCAGCCTGTGCGCGCTTGGCGCGCGCTTCGGCAGTACGTCCCGCGTCCCGTCCGCAACCGTTGCAGCATAAAGGAGAACGTCATGCATATCGTCGTCATCGGCCACGGAATGGTGGGCCACAAATTCCTCGAAACGCTCGCTGCCAGCAGCATGCAGGACCCGGCGACACCGCTGCGGGTCACGGTGCTGGGCGAAGAGCCGCGCCCGGCCTACGACCGCGTGCACCTGTCGGAATTCTTTGCCGGGAAGAGCGCGGATGACCTGTCGCTGGTCGCGCCGGGCTACTTCGAACGCGCCGAGCTGGCCGAGCGCGTCGTGCTGCGCCTGAACGCGAAGGTGGTCGCCATCGACCGCGCTGCGCAATCGGTGCTGCTGGGCGACGGCAGCACTGTCTCCTACGATCGCCTGGTGCTGGCCACCGGCTCGTACCCGTTCGTGCCGCCGGTGCCGGGGGCCGAGCGCGAGGACTGCTTCGTGTACCGCACGATCGAAGACCTCGAGAAGATGAAGGAATGCGCCGCCCGCGGCGACGGCACGCGCCAGCGCATCGGCGTCGTCATCGGCGGCGGGCTGCTGGGCCTGGAGTGCGCCAAGGCGCTGCGCGACCTGGGCCTGCAGGCGCACGTCGTCGAATTTGCGCCGCGCCTGATGGCGGTGCAGGTCGACGATGCGGGCGCGCGCGTGCTGCGCACCCGCATCGAAGAACTGGGTGTCGGCGTCCACACCGGCAAGAACACGCTGGCCATCGTCGATGGCGACGAGACCACCCACCGCATGCAGTTCGCCGACGGCACGAGTCTGGACACCGACATGATCGTGTTCTCGGCCGGCATCCGCCCGCGCGATGAACTGGCGCGCCAGGCCGGCCTTGAGCTGGGCGCGCGCGGCGGCATCGTCATCGACGGCCAGTGCCTGACGTCCGACCCGCACGTCTACGCGATCGGCGAATGCGCGCTGTGGAGCGGCCAGCTGTTTGGCCTGGTGGCGCCGGGCTACGACATGGCGCGCACCGCCGCGCGCCATGTGCTGGGCGCCGAATGCGGTTTTGCAGGCGCCGACATGAGCACGAAGCTCAAGCTGATGGGCGTGGACGTGGCCAGCCTGGGCGACGCGCATGGTGTCACGCCGGGCAGCCGCAGCTACCAGTTCCTGGATGAGCGGCGCCAGACCTACCGCAAGATCGTTGTCTCGAGCTGTGGCAAGTACCTGCTCGGCGGCGTGCTGGTGGGCGACGCCGCATCGTACGGCGCGCTGCTGCAGACAATGCTCAACAAGATCGAGCTGCCCGAAGCGCCCGAATACCTGATCCTGCCGGAGAGCGGCAACACGGTGCGGCCTGCGCTGGGCGTGGACAAGCTGCCAGCCACGGCGCAGGTCTGCTCGTGCAACGACATCTCGAAGGGCGCGCTGTGCGAGGCGGTGGCCGGCGGCGCCACCACGATCGGCGCGCTGAAAAGCTGCACGACGGCCGGTACGGCCTGCGGTGGCTGCGTGCCGCTGGTGACGCAGGTGCTGAACGCCGAACTGAAAAAACTGGGCGTGGCCGTCAACAACCACCTGTGCGAACACTTTGCTTACTCGCGCCAGGAGCTGTACCACCTGGTGCGCGTGGAAGGCATCAAGGAGTTCGGCGAACTGCTGGCGCGCCACGGCAAGGGCCTTGGCTGCGACGTCTGCAAGCCGACCGCCGCGAATATCCTGGCCTCGGTGTGGAACGATTTCGTGCTCAAACCGAAGCACGCCAGCCTGCAGGATTCGAACGACTACTTCCTCGGCAACATCCAGAAGGACGGCACCTACTCGGTCATACCGCGCATGGCGGGCGGCGAAGTGACCGCCGACGGCTTGATCGCGGTGGGCATGGTCGCCAAGAAGTACGGCCTGTACACCAAGATCACGGGCGGACAGCGGGTCGACCTGTTCGGCGCGCGCGTGGACCAGCTGCCGGCGATCTGGGAAGAGCTGATCGACGCCGGCTTCGAGTCGGGCCACGCCTACGGCAAGTCGCTGCGCACGGTGAAATCGTGCGTCGGCTCGACCTGGTGCCGCTATGGCGTGGGCGACAGCGTGGGCTTTGCCATCGAACTGGAAAACCGCTACAAGGGTTTGCGCGCACCGCACAAGATCAAGTTTGGCGTGTCGGGCTGCACCCGCGAATGCGCCGAGGCGCAGGGCAAGGACGTGGGCCTGATCGCCACCGACAAGGGCTGGAACCTGTACGTGTGCGGCAACGGCGGCATGAAGCCGCGTCACGCGGAGCTGATCGCATCGAACCTGACCGAGGCCGAGGTCGTGCGCCTGACCGACCGCTTCCTGATGTTCTACGTACGCACGGCCGAACGCTTGCAGCGCACGTCGACCTGGCGCGAAAACCTCGAAGGGGGCCTGGAGTATCTGCGCCAGGTGGTGGTCGAGGACAGCCTGGGCATCGGCGACGAACTCGAAGCGCAGATGCAGCACGTGGTCGACACCTACGCGTGCGAATGGAAGGAAGCGATCACCAATCCGGCCGTGCGCAGCCGCTTCCGCCACTTCGTCAACAGCGCGGAACCGGACAGCAACGTGGTGTTCGTGCCCGAGCGCGGCCAGGTGCGCCCGGCCACGTTCGATGAACGCCGCCGCACGATTCCCATCGCCGTGGCTTGAGGAGAATGACCATGCATCGTGACACCCAACTTGCCAACTGGACGGCTGTGTGCCGGCTCGACGAGATCGTCCCCGACACCGGCGTGTGCGCGCTGCTGAATGGCCGCCAGGTGGCCGTGTTCCGCATCGGCGACCTTGAGCCACGCGTGTTCGCCATCGATAACTACGATCCGAATTCGCAGGCCGCCGTGCTCTCGCGCGGGCTGGTGGGCAGCATCGGCGAGCGCATCGTCGTGGCCTCGCCCATCTACAAGCAGCACTTCGACCTGGCCAGCGGCGAGTGCCTGGAAGCGCCGGCGCAGTCGGTGGCGAGCTACCCGGCCCGGATCGATGGCGCCGTCGTCTGGGTCGCCGCATGAATACCACGCACAGGCCCGCGCTGGTGGTGGTCGGCAACGGCATGGCCGGGATGCGCACGGTCGAGGAACTGCTCGCGCTGGCCCCTGGCATGTACGACATCACCGTGTTCGGCGCCGAGCCGCACGTGAACTACAACCGCATCATGCTCTCGCCCGTGCTGGCGGGCGACAAGACGCAGGACGACATCGTGCTGCATCCGCGCGCGTGGTACGCCGAGCATGGCATCACGCTGCACACGGGCGACCCGGTCGTGGCCATCGATCGCCGCCGCCGCATCGTGCGCTCGCAATCGGGTGTGGAAGTGGCATATGACCGCCTGCTGCTGGCCACCGGTTCGCAGCCATTCATCGTTCCGGTACCGGGCGCGGATCTGCCGGGCGTGGTGGGCTTTCGCGACCTGGATGATGTCGACACGATGCTGCAGGCGGCGCGCGACGGCCGGCACGCGGTGGTGATCGGCGGTGGCCTGCTCGGGCTGGAAGCGGCCAACGGCCTGTTGCGGCGTGGGATGGACGTGACGGTCGTGCACCTGACCGGCAGCCTGCTGAACCAGCAGCTCGATGGCGACGCGTCGCTGCTGCTCAAGGGCGCACTCGAGCGGCGCGGCTTGCGCATCCTGCTGGGCGTGCAGACCGAGGCCATTCTGGGTGATGGCAAGGTGGCATCGGTGCGCCTGTCCGATGGCGTCACGCTGCCGGCCGATCTGGTGGTGATGGCGGCCGGTGTGCGCCCCAACGTGGCGCTGGCGCGCGCGGCCGGCCTGCATGTCGAGCGCGCGATCGTTGTCGACGACACGCTGCAAAGCTACGACCCGCGCGTGTATGCGGTGGGCGAGTGCGTCCAGCACCGCCGCGCGACCTTCGGCCTGGTCGCGCCGATCTGGGAACAGGCGCGCGTCTGCGCGGCGCACCTGGCCGGCTTCGGGCACCGCCGCTACGTGCAGCAGGCCGTGGCCACCAAACTCAAGGTCACCGGGATCGATCTGTACTCGGCCGGCGACATCGTCGGCGGGCCGGGCACGCAGGACCTGGTGCTGCGCGACCGCCGCTCCGGCATGTACAAGCGCCTGGTCCTCGATGGTAATCGCCTCACGGGCGCCGTGCTGTATGGCGACGTGGCCGACGGCCCCTGGTATTTCGACCTGATCGGGCGCGGCGTCGACATCTCGGCGCTGCGCGACCGCCTGTTGTTCGGCCCTGCGTTGTGCGACGCGCAGGCCGCCTAGAAAGAGCACCCATGACCATTCCGATTCACGCTGTGCGTACTACCTGTCCTTATTGCGGCGTCGGCTGCGGCGTGAAGGCGACCGCGCTGCCCGGTGGCGGCGCGACGATCGAAGGTGACCCTGAGCACGCCGCCAACCGCGGCCGCCTGTGCGTGAAAGGGTCGGCGCTGGGCGAAACGCTCGATCTGGACGGCCGCCTGCTGCATCCGGCCGTGCGGCAGAACGGGGTGCTGGCGCGCGCCAGCTGGGACGAGGCGCTGGATACCGTGGCAGACGGTTTCGCGCGCATCATCGCCGAGCACGGGCCGGACGCGGTGGCGCTGTACGTGTCGGGCCAGATCCTGACCGAGGATTACTATGTCGCCAACAAGTTCATGAAGGGCTACGTCGGCAGCGCCAACATCGACACCAACTCGCGCCTGTGCATGTCGTCCGCCGTGGCCGGCCACAAGCGCGCCTTCGGCGAAGACGTGGTGCCGGGCTGCTACGAGGATTTTGAATTGGCCGACCTGATCGTGCTGGTCGGCTCGAACGCGGCCTGGTGCCATCCGACGCTGTTCCAGCGCATCGTGCGCGCCAAGGAAGCGCGGCCCGCCATGCAGATCGTCGTGCTCGACCCGCGCCGCACGGCCACCTGCGAACTGGCGGACCTGCACCTGGCCTTAAAACCCGGCAGCGATGTGGCGCTGTTCAACGGCTTACTCGCGCACCTGGCACGCAGCGATGCGTTCGATGCTGATTACGTCGCAGCGCACACGACCGGCCTGGAGGCGGCGCTCGATGTCGCCAACGCAGGCGACGACGTGGCGCGTGTCTGCGGCCTCGATCCGAACGATCTGCACGCGTTCTACGACCTGTTTGCCCGCACCGATAAAGTCGTCACCGCATTCTCGATGGGCGTGAACCAGTCCAGCAGCGGCACCGACAAGGTCAACGCGATCATCAACTGCCACCTGGCCACCGGCCGCATCGGCCGCCCCGGCATGGGGCCGTTCTCGCTGACCGGCCAGCCCAATGCGATGGGCGGGCGCGAAGTGGGTGGCCTGGCCAATATGCTGGCGGCGCACCTGGACCTGGACAACGCCGGGCACCGCGATGCGGTGCGCACGTTCTGGGATGCGCCGCGCATCGCCGACAAGCCGGGCCTCAAGGCCGTGGACCTGTTCCGCGCGATCGAAGCGGGCAGCGTGAAAGCAGTGTGGATCATGGCGACCAATCCGGTCGTGAGCATGCCGGACGCCGACCAGGTACGGCGCGCCCTGGCGGCCTGCGAGCTGGTGGTGGTGTCGGACGTCATGGCCAGCACCGACCTGGCGCCGTACGCGCATGTGGCGCTGCCGGCGCTGGCCTGGGGCGAGAAGGATGGTACGGTCACCAATTCCGAACGGTGCATCTCGCGCCAGCGCGCCTTTTTGCCGGCGCCGGGTGAGGCGCGTGCCGACTGGCGCGCGCTATGCGAGGTCGCGCAGCGCATGGGCTACGCCGGGTTCGACTTCGACAGCGCGCATGCGATCTTCGACGAACACGCGCGCCTGTCGGCCTGGAAGAATGACGACGATGGCCACCGCCGTGCCTTCAGGCTCGATCCGCTGGTGGGCATGCGCCGCGCCGCGTATGACGAACTGCAACCGGTGCAGTGGCCGCTGAACCCAGCGGGAGAGGGCACCGCGCGTCTGTTTGGCAGCGGCGGCTTTTCTTACCCGGACGGCAAGGCGCGCTTCATCGCGACAGGCGTGCGCGCACCGGCCAATGTGCCTTGCAGTGAATTTCCGCTGGTGCTCAACACGGGCCGCCTGCGCGACCAATGGCACACGATGACGCGCACCGGCAAGTCGCCGCGCCTGGCCGGCCACGCGGCCGAGCCCTTCGTCGACCTGCACCCGCACGATGCGTTGCTGGCCGGTGTGCGCGAGGGCGAGCTGGCCCGCATCAGCTCACGCTGGGGCGCGATGGTCGCGCGCGTGGCGCACGGCGGCGGTATCGCGCGCGGCGCCGCTTTCGTGCCAATTCACTGGAATGGGCAGACCGCGTCCGATGCGCGGGTGGGGGCGCTGGTCAATGCGGCCGTCGACCCGGTCTCGGGCGAGCCCGAATTCAAGCACACGCCGGTGCGGATCGAGCCGTTCGGCGTGGCCTGGTATGGCTTCATCATGAGCCGGCACGATCTGAGCCTTGAGGTGGTCGCGCACTGGACGCGGGTGCGCGGCAGCGGTTTCATTCGCTATGAGCTGGCCGGGCGCGCACCGGTCACGCCCGACATGGCGCGCGCGTTGCTGGGTGCTGACGCCGACGCTGACTGGATCGAGTACCAGGACCAGTCGGCAGGCATGCTGCGCGCGGCGCTGCTGGTCGACGGGCGCCTGGAAGCCTGCCTGTTCGTGGCGCGCGTGCCCGATCTGCCGGCGCGCGCGTGGCTGGGTGGGCTGTTCGCCGCACCCGAACTGGGGCCGCGCGAGCGGGCCACGCTGCTGGCCGGCCGCGCCGTGCAAGCCGGGCCCGATCCCGGGCCGACGGTCTGCTCGTGTTTCGGCGTTGGCCGCAACACGATCTGCGCCGCAATCCGGGCCGGGGACTTGCAGACGCCCGGGCAGGTAACGGCCTGCCTGAAGGCGGGCGGCAACTGCGGCTCGTGCATCCCCGAGATCAAGTCGCTGCTGCACGAGGTGCGCTTCGCCGCTGCCGCCGCCGCGTGATCAGCCCGGCGGCGTTTTCGGGACGGGTTTGGAGGTGAGCAGGCTGGCCACCGCCGACCCTGCCAGAATCACCCCGACCACGCCCAGCGCGATGCCGGTCGGGATCTTGTAGATATCGAGCAGCAGCATCTTGATGCCGATGAAGATCAGGATCCCCGCCAGGCCATATTTGAGCAGGTGGAAGCGGTCCGCCATGTCGGCCAGCAGGAAGTACATCGCGCGCAGGCCGAGAATGGCGAAGACGTTCGACGTGAACACGATGAACGGGTCGCTCGTGACGGCGAAGATCGCCGGAATCGAATCGACCGCGAAGATCACGTCCGTGATCTCGACCATGATCAGCACCACGAACATCGGCGTGGCAAAGCGCAGGCCGTCGCGCATGATGAAGAACTTTTCGCCATGGTATTCGTCGGTGATCCGCATGTGGCCACGCAGCCATTTCAGCACCTTGTTGTCGGCCAGGTCGGGTTCGCTGTCGGCCGAGATCAGCATCTGGATACCGGTGTAAAGCAGGAACAGTCCGAAGATGTAGAGGATCCAGTGGAACTGGGCCAGCAGGAGCGCGCCCAGATAAATCAGGATCGCGCGCAGCACGATGGCGCCCAGCACCCCATACAGCAGCACGCGCTTCTGGTATTGGGGCGGCACGCCGAAGAAGCTGAAGAGGGTGATCCAGACGAACACGTTGTCGACCGCCAGCGATTTTTCGATCAGGTAGCCGGTGAGGTATTCAAGGGATTTGGCCTTGGCCACGGCCGGGCCGGCAATGCCTTCGAGATACCAGTAGAACCAGGCGCCAAAGGCCAGTGCCACCGAGATCCAGATCAGCGACCAGATGGCCGCTTCTTTCGTGCTGACCTTGTGATCGCCCGACGTTTTCAGGCCAAAGAAATCGATGGCCAGCATGACGACGACGAACGCGGTGAAGAAGAGATAAAGAGTAGGTGTGCCGACCGATTCGAGCATGTTGACTCCGTGGAGTGGCAATGGACGCTGGGCGCGCGTGCTGACTGGCACGCGCTGTCATTACAGCATGAATTTCATGGGCATGCCGCACGCATGGGGGCTCTTGACGCGCGCTTGTGGTGACGGTGGCGGAAGGAGGACTTGATCGTAAAATAAGCTCGTTTGTGTTACCTGTAAGGTACTCTACCGCTGCGTCACGATTGGTTGGGGAGAGCAACGTAACGCGCGGACGACGTAAAATCTACCGGCCTGACCTCGTAAAAATTCAACGTCCCAAATTCTACGCGAGCAATATGAGCAAACTATTACGCTTCCTTTTCGGTTCGCGTCCGCCAACGGTAGCAGGGATGCGCAATGAGTTGAAAACAGCATCCATTCCTCAATTGGTTGATTTGTCGCGTGACTATCACGGATTCATGCGGGAGGACGTGCTGGTTCGTGCGGCCGAGCTTCGCTCGCCGGCGCTGCTTGAGGCGATCCTGGAGCGATTGAACGACTGGGTTCCACAAGTGCGTCAAGCGGCGCGTACGGCGCTCCTGGCGCTGGTGCCGGTTCTCCCGCCAGCCGCAATCCTGAAAACGCTGCCTGTCATTGATCGGTTGCGACTCGCAAAGCGCGAGAATCATGTCGCCTGGATTGAACAGTACTACGCCATCGTTGTCGATGTCGTGGGAGCCGATGCCCTGGTTGCCGAGGCCGTAACGGGGACTGGCGAAGTGGCGCGCTCGTGCTTCAATATTGTCAGCACACATTCCCTGCTTGATGCGAGCCAGCTGGCGCAGCGCGTGCTCGAGAATGGGGCCGACTTCGTCACGTCGCTTGCGGCTTGGCGTTTGGTAGCGGGACTGAAAGTAAACGAGCTGAGAACCCTGGCAAACATCGGGTTGGCAAGTCCCTTCGGCGCGGTTCGCACGGCCGCCCTGCGCGAGACCTTGAATTCTGGTGGCGAACAGGCCGACGCTTTAGCCGAGCAGGCCCTATTGGATCCGCAAAGTTCGGTGCGCGAAGTAGCGATGTGGCACTTGAAAGAAAGAGGCTATCCGGTTGCGCAGTTTTATGCCGACCGCCTTGCGCATGACGTTCTGACGATGCGCAAAACGCGTATTTGCCTGGCCTCACTGGCTGCCTGCGGCACGCGCGACCATGTGGCGATCATCAAACGGTTCACCGTCATGCCGCACGCCCGGACGCAGGTTGCTGCTGTCATGTCATGGGCCCGTCTGGCGCCCGATGCACGTGACGACATCTTGCGATTTGTGCTGGCCAGCCAATTTGCCAGGGTTCGGCAACTGGCTCTTGTGTTAATCGAAGACTTCGGCGCGTACATCCCTCTGGACGAAGCGGTGGCCCTGGCAGAAGAAAAATCTGACCACACACTTGCTCTTTCACTGGCACGACGGGAGCCCTGGACGTGGCTTACAACCATCCTCAACATGGCAAATAGCCAGATCGATTCACTGCACAAGGCGCATCTGATCCGCGAGCTGCAAAAATGGCTGGCGGCGTCCACAAATATCTATACCAAACCGACGGCTGCACAGGTGAGAGTCCTGATTTCTCCAGATGCCCCGCGCGTGCTTAATGACCTCGTCGGCCGAGATGTCTTTTGTGCGAATGGCGCATTCCGTCAAATATTCGAACTGCATGGTCTCAGGTGGTGAGAAATCATGTCCTTGAACAAACAACTCTGCATCAAGTTAAGAGGCTCGGCTCGTTCAAACGCGGTCGCCTGAGAAATGGAGATAGGGCAAAGTGTCTAATCTAAGCCCAGACTGTGGACGCGACTCGTGCAAGGCTGAGGCCGTGTCCAAATGTCAGACCTGACCCCAGCTTTTCTTCCTCAGTTGGTCGTGCCACGTGTAAAGAAGATTGTGAGAAAAGCTGTTGTCAGCAGCTCCCGGTTTTTCATTTAGCGCCTGATCCGGCAGACGATCATGGCGCCAGGCGCCGGATCAGCGCAGCGTGCGTGCGAAGAACTCGTCGGTGCGGCTGTTGGCCAGCGTGGCCGCGTCATGGTCGTAGTGACCGCCGCCCGGCCGGGCAAACGCGTGGTCGCAACCCGGGTAGACATGGATCTCGGCGTCGGTGCTGTCGGCGAACGCTTCCTTGATCTTCTCCTGCGCCTCAGGGCCAATGTATTCATCGGCGCCGGCCAGGTGGTACAGGAACGGCGCGCCGATGTTCTTTGCTTCGGACAGGTAGTTGTCGGTGCCGCCGCCGTAGTAGGCCGCGAACGCGTCGCCATCGGTGCGCGCCGCGCTCAGGTAGGTCATCAGGCCGCCCAGGCAGTAGCCGGTGACGCCGACCTTGCCGGTGCTGCCTTCCATCGTGCGCGCTGCGCTGATGGTGGCGGCAATGTCCTGCACGCCATGGTCGAAATCGTAGCTCTTGTACAGTGCGAACGCGCGTGCAACGTCGGCTTCATTTGCTTCCGACAAATCCACGCCCGGCTCTTCGCGCCAGAACAGGTCGGGAGCAACGGCGATATAGCCCTTGGCAGCGTAGTTGTCGGCGATGCTGCGGATGCCGGCGTTCACGCCAAAGATTTCCTGCAGCACGATGATGACCGGGTAGGTGCCGACGACGTCGGGACGGGCCACGTAGCAATCGAAGCCGCGTTCAGCGGTGGTGACGGTGAGTGTTTCGGACATGGAATTCCTTTAGGTTGACGGGGAGTGTGCCGGCCGGCTTGCGTGGGCGGCCGTAGCGAGACATATGATAAGACGAATGGGACCGATGCTGCCACCAGCACGATTGCAGTGCAGACTTCAGCCCTGGAGACTGACGCCCATTTGCCGGCAATAGTGAGCGAGGCGTTCGGGCAGATCCGCCGGACACACGCCGCATGCCCGGTTGCCCGGCACGGCATAGTCGATGAAGGTCGGGTAGGGCAGGGCGAGCTCGGCCATGATCGAGCGAAACTCCTGCAGCGTCTTGCCGGCGCCGAGTCGCAGGTTGCGCTGTTTTTCCTGGGCAATTGAGGAAACATGGCGCTGCTGGTAATCGTGGGCGGGATAGACCAGCGTCTCATCCGGCAGCGCAAACAGTTTTTCGGTCACGCTGCGATACAGCGCATCGGCATCCCCGTTCTGGAAATCGGTGCGACCGCAGCCATCGATCAGCAGGGCATCGCCGGTAAATACCCGCTCGCCCAGCAGATAGGAAAAATGGCCATCGGTATGGCCGGGCGTATGCAGCGGCTGCAGGGATATGCCGCCGACCTCGAACGGACGGCCTTCCTCGATTGCGACATCGGCGCAGGGCAGGTTGTCGAACGCGGGCGCGGCGATCTTGCTGCCGGTGGCGTTGCGCAATGCCAGCGCTGCGGTGATGTGGTCGGCATGAATATGGGTGTCGAGCGTGAAGGCCAGTGTCAGCCCCAGATCGTGCAGGACGCCAAGGTCGCGCTCCATGCTGACGATCACCGGGTCGATCAGGATGGCCTGGCCGGTCTGCGGATCACCCAGCAGATAGGTATAGGTGCTCGACAGCGGCTCGAAAAGTTGCTTGAAAATCATGGTACCTCCGGTGAACGGTGGATCAGGACCTGCGCCGTTCGATGAGTTCAAAGATGCCCATGCCAGCCAGCATGGCGGCGCAGAAAATGAGCGGCTGTACTGCGCCCGTCGCGAGCGAAGCCAGCGCCGGACCAGGACAGAAACCGGCCAGCCCCCAGCCGGCGCCGAAGGCGAGGCTGCCCAGCACCAGCCGGCGGTCGATCCGGGTGGCGGTCGGCAGCTGCATGGGCTCGCCCAGCAGCGATTGCCGGCGCCTGGCATCGACCCGGAACGCGGGCAATGCCACCAGGATCGCACCGGCCATGACCAGCGCCAGTGACGGGTCCCAGCGGCCGGCCAGGTCGAGAAAACCCAGTACCTTGGCCGGGTTGGTCATGCCAGCCACGATCAGGCCGATGCCAAACACGAGACCGGTAATCAATGCCATCAGGATGCGCATGCTGTTCTCCTCAAGTCAGTAGATGGCGCACGATGAACACGGTCGCGAAGCCCGCGCCCATGAACGCCAGCGTCGCCGCCAGCGAACGGGCCGAACCGCGTGCCAGGCCGCATACGCCATGGCCGCTGGTGCAGCCGGCGCCGTAGCGGGTGCCGATGCCGACCAGCAGGCCGGCGGCGATCAGGGTGCCCATGCCGGCATCGATGCGCATGGCGGGCAACGGGGCGGCCAGCATGTACACGAGCGGCGCGGCGATCAGGCCGAGCAGAAACGCGATGCGCCAGCCAAGCTCGCCCGGGGTTGGCCGCAGCAGTCCGCCGAGGATGCCGCTGATCCCGGCAATGCGGCCATTGAACAGCACGAACATGGCGGCCGCCAGGCCGATCAGCAGGCCGCCGCCCAGCGCGGTCCAGGGTGTGAAGTCAGTCCAGTTTACGGTCATCGCTGCCTCCCGGTTGTGCACAGAACTGCTGGTACAGGACCTGCAGCACGGCGCTGGCCGCGTCGCTGGCCAGGCTGTAATAGATCTGCTTGCCGTCGCGCCGGGTCGTGACCAGGCGCTCTTCGCGCAGCACGCCCAGTTGTTGCGAGAGGGTGGGCTGGGCAATGCCCGACGCCGCTGCCAGCTCGCTGACGCAGTATTCGGCCTGGGTCAGTTGGCACAGCAGCAGTAGCCGGTCCGGGTTGGCCAGCGTCTTCAGCAACGCGCAGGCGCGCACGGCGGCGGCTTGCATCTCAAGCAGGTTCAGTGGTTCTGAATGGTTCATGGTATCGCTTTCGTCAGACTCCATTGAATCACACTATATCGAAAAACAAAATATATTTTTGTATATTGATGAGTCTGTCACCCTGGTTTGGGCGGCGCCGACGCGTGTGCCCGGCACGGGGTAGAATTTCAGGGCATTGTGGTCGTCATGCCGTCGTCGAACGTCTTCATGGCCCACCACGACCATTGCCATATTCTGAAAGAACCGTACATGAGTCATTTCGAGCACCTCCGCAGTCACGCCATTCCTGCACTCCAGGCCACGATGGAAGAGTATGTCGCGCCGGCGTCCGGCGCGCGCCACATCCACCTGACCACCAGCGGCGCCGACATGGCGTTCCTGGTGGGCTTCCCCACCGTGCCCGACGCCAGCGATGGCCGCGCGCACATCCTCGAACACCTGGCGCTGTGCGGCTCGCAGCGCTATCCGGTGCGCGATCCGTTCTTTGCCATGCTGCGCCGCTCCACCGCGACCTTCATGAATGCGTTCACCTATGCCGACCGCACCGTGTATCCGTTCGTCAGCACCGACGAAAACGATTTCTACAACCTGCTCGACGTGTACCTCGACGCCGCCTTCTTCCCGAAGCTCGACTACCTGAACTTCCTGCAAGAGGGCTGGCGCTACACGCTCACCGATGGCGTGCTGGGTTACCAGGGCGTGGTCTTCAATGAAATGAAGGGTGCGTTCGCCGACCCGGGCCACGCGCTGTACAAGGGCCTGACCTCGACGATCCTGACCGGCACCACCTACGAGGTCGATTCGGGCGGCGATCCGCTGGCCATTCCCGAGCTCACGCACCAGATGCTCAAGGACTTCCACGCCAGCCATTACCATCCGTCGCAGGCGGTCTTCATGACGGCCGGGCCATTGCCTGCTGCTGCGGTCCAGGCCCGCATCGCCGAGCGCGTGCTGGCGCGTCAGATCGATGTCTCGGCGCGGCGCGTCCCGCAACTGGCCAGCGCCTTCGCGGCGCCGCAGCGCAATACCGTGCGCATTCCGTCGCAGCAGGGCCGCGACAACGAATTCGGGCTGCAAATGACGTGGCTGATGGGCGAGTCGGCGATCCCGAAAGTGGCGTTTGAAGCGAGCCTGCTGTCGGCCGGCCTGCTGGGCGACGCCGCCGCACCGTTGATGAAGGCGATGGAGACGGCGGGTTACGGCCGGCCGTCGGGCTTCAATGGCCATGACGATAGCGCCCGCCAGATGCTGTTCCATGTCGGCATGGAAGGCCTCACCGAAGCCCAGGCACCCATGGCCGAAGCGCTGATCTGGGCCACGCTGGAGCAGGTGGCCGAGCAGGGCGTGGAGCACGCCACGCTGCAGGCTGCGCTGCGCGACCTGAAATACCAGCAGCGCAACACCCGCAGTGGCAGCATGCCGAATGTGCTCGAGCGCCTCTTGATCGCGCTGCCGGTCGCGATGCGCGACGGCGACGTCGTGACTGCCTTCGACAGCGATGCGATCCTGCAGGCGATGGAAAGCGATATCGCCGATCCCGCCTACTTCAAATCGCTCGTGCGTAACCTGTTGACGTCGCCTGGCCGCCTGGTCTCGACCATCGTGCCGGACGCCGCCTATTTTTCTGACCGTGACGCCGTGGAAAGCGCGCGCCTGGCGCAGGCCTCGGCCCAGCTGACCGACGCCGACCGCGCGCGCATCGCGGCCGATACCGTGGCCCTCGAAGCGCACCAGAAAACAGCGTTCGATTCGCAGGTGCTGCCGCGCATCCGGCCCGGCGACGTGAGCACGCAGCCGCGCGCCTTGCCCGCGTTTGCACCGACCGCCGACGACATCCACGCGTTCAGCATCGGTTCGAACGGCATTTCGTCGGCCAGCATCGTGTATGACGTGTCGGCCATCCCGGCCGCCGACTGGCCATGGCTGGCGCTGTACACGCAGCTGCGCGACGATCTCGGCCTGGAGGGACAGGACTACGCCGATGCCGGCGCCTGGCGCCAGCGCATGGTGCCGTCATTTGGCTTCGACCTGCAGCCGTTCCAGATGCCGGACGGCGCGCTGCGCATTGACCTGACGGTATCGGCCAACGCCCTGCGCGAGGAGCATGCCAACATCGTCGCGGTGCTCGACGCCTACATGGCCCGACCACGTTTCGACGAGGCCGTGCGCCTGCGTTATCTGCTCGAGCGCAAGGTAGAAAACACGCTGGACGATCTGGCGCAGGCCGGCAGCCACTATGCGTCCATGGCCGTGAGCGCGCCGCTGGCGCAGGTGCGGCGCTTCCAGGACGCCATTGCCGGACCGACGGCGCTGGCATTCAACGCGCGCCTGAAAACCCTGGCCGCAACGCCGGAAGGCGTGGCGCAGGTCGCGGCTGAACTGGCGCGCATCCACGCTGCCATCGTGGCGCAGCGCCCGAGCATCTTGTGCGCCGGTAGTGGCGACGATGGCCATGACCTGGCGCGCCTGCTGGCGGCGGCCTGGCCCACGTCCGGCGCCACCACGGGTGCAGCTGTGGCACCTGGCGAGGCTGCAGAAGCCGCGCCACAAGCCCCGGCGAATGTCGCGCTGCACGCGGCAGGCCAGGTCAATCACTGCAATATCGCATGGGCAGTGCCGATGTCGCACGACGATGACGCCGGCGCCCTGAGCGTGGCTGCCGAGCTGTTCACCAACCAGGTGCTGCACACGGCGCTGCGCGAAGCGGGTGGCGCGTATGGCGGCAGCGCCTCGTATGCAGGTGATTCGGGTGTGTTCTCGATGGCCTCGTTCCGCGACCCGCGCCTGGCGGCCACCTACCGCGATTTCGACGCGGCAGTCGACACCATCCTGGCGTCCGACTACAGCGACGAGCAGGTTGAAGAAGCCATCATCGGCGTCATCAAGAAGCTCGACAAGCCGGAAGCCCCATGGGATGCGGTGCGCCTGGGCTGGCGCATGTACCGGCGTGGCACCGACATGGCCACGCGCGAGCGTTTCCGTCAGGGTGTGCTCGGCTGTACGCAGGCGCAGGTCAAGGCGGTGGTGCAGAAGTATCTGAAGAACGGCACGGCGAGCCGCGCGGCGTTCGCCGGCAATACCGAGCAGGATCTGGGCGGCCTGGCCGTGGTGGATCTGTCGGTGCTGGCTGGCGCTTGATGGCGGTTCGCCGATGGCAGGGGGCTGTCGTCGGTCGCTGCTGGTAATACTGATTCCCTATTAAAATAGTTTAAATACTATATTTAATAGGGAATTTCTTTTTGTATATTCGGCAGGTGCAATGCCTGCTGTCGGATTCAGTTATCCTGATTTTTTTTCGCTATTCCGATGCATTGACGGCACGCAGAATCCAATCGGGAGGTCCTGCATATCATCCAATGGTATTGCGCATACGCGCGGGATGTTTTGAAGCTTTTCTCAATTAAATATCTGCACGGATAATGTAAGTGGGATACGCCATGAAACTGTTTGAACCATTGGATATTCTGCCGGATATCGCGCATGTAATCGATCATGACGCCAGATCGCCATCTGGCGCTGTTCAGTCTTGTAAAACCAGGACACCGCGTATCAGTCTCAAGCAATGGAACATGTTTCACGCGGTAATTGAGTTCGATGGTTTCGATGGCGCCGCCGATCAATTGCACGTGACCCAGTCGACCGTCAGCCATGCCGTTGCCAAGCTGCAAGAGCAACTGGGCGTCGCGCTACTGGAACTGAAAGGGCGCAAAGCGCAGATCACCGCCGCTGGCCAATGTTTACTGGAAAGGTCGCGCGAATTGGTCAGGCAGGCCAACGCGCTCGAGGTGCTGGCCGACACGCTGCGCCATGGCTGCGGTCCGGACATCCGCGTGGCGATGGACCCCGGCTTTCCATCCGACCTGCTGATCCAGGCCGTGCGGCAGTGCTCGCCGTCGCTGCACGATCTGCGCCTGAGCGTCAGCGAAGTCACGCCCGACGGCGCGCGGCGCGTGCTGCATGCGGGCGAGGCCGACATCGTCATCGGCGCGCAGCCGGTGCCGGGCTTTGCCGCCAGTTTTCTGTTCGAGGTCGAGCATATCGCCGTGGCGCATCCCGCCCATCCGCTGTTTTTGGGCAAGCGCGACATCACGCATGATGAGCTCAACACGCATTCTCAAATCGTCATCGCCCCGGCGCAACAGGGTGGCGGCGCCGGCATGGGCGAGGCGGTGCTGCCTCATCCCGGTTCCTGGCGTGTGTGCAATCCTGAGCGGGCCATCGGTATCCTGCGGCAGGGCGTGGGCTATGCGTGGTTGCCCAGGTTCCAGGTACAACAGGCGCTCGACGCCCGGCACCTGCGCGCCTTGCCGCTGGCGGGCGCGCGCCATCACGGCTCACGCTTGTACCTGATGTGCGCACAGTCGGTGGCGGCGGGGTCGGTGGCCAGGCAATTTGCCGATGCGCTGCATGCTTGCAGCGCGCGCTGCCGCCAGGCAGATACGGGCCAGGCATGAAACGCGCTCTGCAGCCAATGGCCACGCCGCTGTCGCGGCGCAGCAGAGAGGGCACGGAGTCCTCGGCGCTGCTCAGGGTCCGGCACGTGCTGCGCAACGGCTGGCTGATCGCAGCCGTGGGGTGCGCGATCGCGATCTTCGCCATTGCCGTTGCACTCAGTGTGAAGCCGGTCTATGAATCGAACATCCTGATCCAGATCACGCGCAACGCGCCGCCGTCGGCCGACGTGCAGACAGAAACCCCGGCCATTACCGAAATCGAGATCCTGCGTTCGCGCTCGATCCTGGCGCGGGTCGTGAATGCCCTGCACCTCGATATCGCCGTCGAGCCGACCCTGTTTCCCGTCGTGGGCGCCTTCATCGCGCGCAGGAATCCAGGGTTGTCGGAGCCCGGCCTGTTCGGCGTCGGCGGCTATGTATGGGGAAACGAGCAGGTGCGGGTGGACACCTTCAATGTGCCTGATGCGCTGCTGGACCAGCCCTTCCATCTGGTCGTCAGCGGCCCGGATAGCTATACGCTCAGCCAGCAAGAGGCGGGCATCCGGCTGCACGGCAAGGTTGGCCAGCGGCTGCACGCCAGGTTGCTTGCGGGGCCGCTGGACATCCTGGTCGCCCAAATTCACGCCAGACCGGGCGCGGCGTTCACACTGTATCGAAGTCGCCAGGGGCAGGCGGTGGACAGGCTGCAACGGTCATTGGCGATCGCCGAGAAGGGCCGGCTGTCGAATGTGATCGGCGTGTCGCTGCAGGGCGCCAGGCCCGAGCTGGTCAGCCGGATCCTCAATGAAATCGGCGACCAGTATATCCAGCAGCAGACTACCCAAAAAAACGACGAGGTGAAGAACCAGCTGGTGTTCTACGACCAGCAAGTCGCGCAAGCGCAACGCCGCATTCATGAACTCGATGCCAGGCTTGACGAACTCCTGCAACAGCACGGTGCGTCCGACCTGAGCGAGGACGCACGTATCCTGGCCCAGCAATCGCTGGTGCTGCAGGCCGAACTCACGGCGAAGGAGCAGCAGAAAATCGCATTGTCGGGCCGCGTTGGGGATCGGCATCCCGATATGCTGGTCGTGACGCGGCACATTGCCTCGATCCGCGGTGACCTGGCCGATATCGAGGCCAGGCGCAAGGGCTTTGGCGCAGCCCAGCAAGAAATACTGGCGGTTAATCGTGACAAGCTGGCGCACAGCCAGATGAGTTTTGAGCTGCTCAATACACGCCACAAGCTCGATGCATTGATGCTGTCCAATCACGTCAACGTGCGCGTTGTCGACCGGGCCCAGATACCGTTGCAGTCGGTCACGCTCGGCTTGCCGGTCATGCTCGTACTGGCTTGTCTGCTGGGCCTGGCAGGCGGTGTCGGCGCCTCGGTATTGAAAAATGCACTCGTGCGGCGCAAGCACCGGGGCGGGGCGACCTGGGCCGTGCGGCGGCTCGCGATCGGTACGCAGGCGCCGCTGGACGACGGCAATATTGGCCCGCAAGACGCTGCGCCGCCCATTGCTGAGCAAGGCGAGGGCGCCGTCAACGCCGCCAGACGTGAGGCGCCAGCGGCTCCAGGACACGGTGAAGGGTCAGTCGACGCCGCAAGGGGCGGGGCACCGACGACGACCGTGCGGTAGTGAGCTTGCCTGCAAATGCTTGCGCCCTCTGAACCGCGCTGTCGCCGCGCCCACGGCATCCCGGCGTGCACGTTTCTACTCCTGCGTCCTACCCCAGCCCGCCATCGTGGACGTATGTCGTTCGATATTTTCTAATGGATTGATCGCTAAAGAAACCAATCATAAAAATGCATCTGATGACGGAGGTGAGACGGTCAATGCATCGATATTTTCAACGTTTTTTTACTCGCCAATTTGCTAAAGTAAACACCAGTTTAAAGACGGCCTAAACGAATATCGTGCGTATCGATAACATCGTCATTCTGAGCCGTGCATGTGCCTGTCGAACGTTTTTCAGATCAAAACGGAGGGCGTAATGGCGATAAAAAATTTTAATGATGTTGAATCCGTGTTGCCGCCTGAAGTAATGCTCCCGCTTCTCGAAACGTTTTTATTGGCATTGCTGGTCAGCTTGTTCATTTGCATGCTCAATATCCTCACCGAGCGTTGGCATGGCAGGTTTTCATTTGATATCGATGTCAATGGTATCCAGAAAGTTCACAAGAACATGGTTTCACGCACTGGTGGCGTGGCCATGGTGGCGGGCGTACTGGCCGTCCCGGCGTATGGTGCTCTGGTGGGCTATCCGCTAGCGCTGCAAACCGAAACAAACGCGCTCATTTTGCTGCTGTTGCTGGCAGCACTGCCAGCTTTTTTGGCCGGCATCGTCGAAGACCTGACCAAGCGAGTATCGGTCCGTCTCCGGCTGTGCGCCATTCTGACCAGCGCCGTGCTCGCCGCCTGGCTGGTGGAAGCGCATCTGCCGCGCCTGGATATCTGGGCGCTCGACGGCGTCCTGCACTGGCTTCCCGTATCGTTTGCCGTGACCGCGTTTGCAGTGGCCGGTGTCTCCAATGCCATCAATATCGTCGACGGTTTCAACGGCGTCGCCGTTGGCACGATCGTCGTCATTCTTGCCGGCGCTGGGTTTCTGGCATGGCAGGCCGGGGATCCCATCGTCACCCTGCTGGCCCTTGCCGGGATAGGTGCCACCATCGGCTTCCTGCTGCTCAATTACCCGACCGGCCGCCTGTTCATGGGCGACGGTGGCGCGTATTTCATCGGCTTCTGGGCGGCAGAAGTGGCAGTTCTGACGATTGTGCGCAATCCCGGCATCAACGCTTGGCAGATTCTCGCCATCTACGCGTACCCGGTGATCGAGGTCCTGTTCAGCATGTATCGCCGAAAGTTCCTGCACAGCGCCCTGGTCGGTGCGCCTGACCGCCTGCATCTGCACTCGCTGTTTTACCGCCGCGTTGCCTGCAACAAGATCCGCGTCGTCCGCTACACATGGCGCCGCAATGCGGGCGTGGCCTGCTTCGTCACCGCCTGGCTCAGCGCCGCGACGATTGCCGCCGTGCTGCTCGGCGATACCGTGCCCGCTGCGGTGGCGCTGGTCCTGGCGCAGATGGTGATCTACGTGGCGGTCTACATGCGCCTCGTGCGAGGCCATTGGGGGCGCTGCCGCCGCCCCGCCGTCATTCTCGGTCTGCGGCCCCAGCCCAGAAGCAGGGCGGTCTGACCGATGCGGCCTCGCCCACACCCAGCACATCCATCCCATTTGCCACCCCTGACAGGAACCGGTCCATGTCCAACTTCGACAATATCCAGAAGGCG
The DNA here is from genome assembly GCA_014841595.1 of Oxalobacteraceae sp. CFBP 8761. Lineage (NCBI taxonomy): Bacteria > Pseudomonadati > Pseudomonadota > Betaproteobacteria > Burkholderiales > Oxalobacteraceae > Oxalobacteraceae sp. CFBP 8761. Next base: position 403,563 of record JACYUE010000002.1, read on the forward strand.
CTGCGCGCGCATCCCCAGCGGTGGCTGATCACCGGCTGCGCGGGCTTCATCGGTTCCAATCTGCTTGAAACGCTGTTAAAGCTCGACCAGACCGTCGTTGGCCTGGACAATCTGTCGACCGGCTTTCAGCGCAACCTGGATGAAGTGCGCAGTCTTGTCACCGCCAGCCAATGGCAGCGCTTCACTTTCCTGCATGGAGATATCCGCGATCCGCACATGTGCCGGCTGGCCGTCGCCAACGTCGACAAGGTGCTGCACCAGGCCGCGCTGGGTTCGGTGCCACGCTCGATTGCGGACCCGCTCGCTACCAACGACGCCAATATCAACGGCTTTCTTCACATGCTGGTGGCGGCGCGCGATGCGCAGGTGACGTCGTTCGTGTATGCGGCGTCCAGTTCGACCTATGGCGACCACCCCGATCTGCCCAAGGTAGAAGAGCGCATCGGCAAGCCGCTGTCACCCTATGCGCTGACGAAGTACGTCAATGAGCTGTATGCCGACGTATTTTTCCGTTGCTACGGACTGCGCACCGTGGGGCTGCGTTACTTCAACGTGTTCGGCAAGCGCCAAGATCCAAACGGCGCCTATGCTGCCGTGATCCCGACATGGATCGCAGCGATGATGGCAGGTCGCCAGGTGCAGATTCATGGCGACGGCAACACGAGTCGCGACTTTTGCTATGTCGAGAATGCCGTGCAGGCGAATCTGCTGGCGGCGATGACGCCGGTCGAGGCAGGCAGTGCGGTCTATAACGTGGCCGTGAACGAAGCAACGTCGCTGAACCAGTTGTTCGCCTCCCTAAAAACTATTCTCACCACGCAGGGTGTAACGGCAATCATGGAACCGTGTCACACCGCGTTTCGCGCCGGCGATGTGCGCCATTCGCGGGCGGATGTGAGCAAGGCCATGCGTGAACTCGGGTATGCGCCGGCTTACCGCATCGATGCCGGCCTCAAGGCGGCTGTGCCTTGGTATCGCAAGCACCTTGGCAATCCCACGCCGGGTGCGGGCGCTGTTGCCAGCGAATTTGCCGGCACGGTTGGGGACGAGTTTGTCAGCACGGTTGCGGACGAAGTCGCCGGCGCTGTTGCGGACCACGTTACCAGCACTGTTGCCAGCACTGGCGCCAGCATCGGCGCCAGTGATAAAGCCACGGCAGGCGTGGTGTAAACCATGCCCACGCCGGCCAAGCATCTGCCGCAGGCGCTGACGATGTCGCCCAGCTGTGACGCGGAGGGCAAGTGAGTCTGCTCGATACGCTCGGCGCACGGTGCCGCATCGCCGATCCGCAGCATCTCGCGATTTTCCGCGGGCTGCTGACTGTGGCGCTGTTCACTCTGCTCGGCAAGCTGATGAGCGCGATGAAAGAAATGGCCGTCGCCTACCGCTACGGCCTTGCCGCCGAGGTGGATGCTTACCAGTTCGTGTACAACCTGGTGTCCTGGCCACTCGGCATCTGGGCCAGCGTGCTGACTGCAGTGCTCGTGCCGCTGGTGGCGCGCATGCGCGAGTCCATTCCGCAGGCGATCCCGCGTTTTCGCGCCGAACTGGCCGGTTTTACGCTAGTGCTGGGCATGACGCTGGCGCTGCTCGGGTGGCTGGGCATCGGCGCCTTGTTGCGGTTCGACCGCAGCGGCTTGCCGGCGCACTCGGCGCAGCTCGCCGCGATGGCGCTTCCCGGCCTGATCCTCATGCTGCCCCTGGGCCTGCTGGTCGCGCTGCTATCGACGTGGTTGCTTGCGGCGCAGCGCCACGTCAACACCTTGCTCGAATGCGTGCCAACGCTGTTCATTACAGCCGCAGTCCTGCTATTTGCTGGCGGCGGTATCAACCCCCTTGTCTGGGGCACGATTGCCGGCTGCGCCTGCCACCTGCTGGCGCTCCTGGCGCCGATGTCGAGGCGCCGCGAACTCGAAGCGCCTGTCTTCACCAGAGACTCTGCCCAGTGGCAATGGTTCTGGCAAGGCTTCGGCATCATGCTCGCTGGTCAGGCCTTGTTGAGCTTTACCGTGATTATCGATCAGTTTTACGCGGTTGGCCTCGGGACCGGGGCGCTCGCCACGCTGGGCTACGCGAATCGGGTGTTGTCGCTGATTCTCGGCCTGGCAGCCATCGCCGTTTCGCGCGCCACGCTGCCGGTGTTCTCGCAGGTCAGCGCCGATGCTGAAGGGCAGGTCTACCGTGTCGCCGTGTCGTGGGCGCGCCTGATGTTCGCCGGTGGGGTCGCCGTCATGCTGTTGAGCTATCTCGCCGCGCCGTGGGTGATACGGCTCCTGTTCGAGCGGGGGCAGTTCGGTGCCACCGATACGGCGCAGGTCGCCACGGTATTGCGCTACGGCTTGCCGCAGTTGCCCTTCTATTTTGCGTCGATGGTGCTGGTGAGCTACGCCCTCAGCCAGCGCCGCTACGGCTTGATTGCCTGGTCCGGCGTCATCGGCTGTGGCGGTAAGGTACTTGGCAACATCTTGTTGGTGCCACGTCTTGGCGTCAATGGCATCGCGCTGGCGACGATGGCGGTGTACGGTCTCAACGCGCTGTTCTTCTGGCTGGCGCTGCGGCGCCGGTCGCCACCACGGCGCCCTGCGCCGTGTCTCTGAACGATGGAGCGCATCCAGTGAAGATCCTGTTGCTGATGCATAGCTTGTCCGCCGGCGGCGCAGAGCGCGCCGCGTGCACACTGGCCAACTTCTGGGCGCGCAAGGGGAGCGAGGTGACCATCGTCACGCTGGCGCCGGTCAGCGCCGATTTTTATCCGCTCGATCGCAGGGTAGGGCGCATTTCGCTCGATCTGGCCGGGGCCAGTCGCCATGCGCTCCATGGCCTGTGGCAGAACACAAGGCGGGTGATGGCGTTGCGGCGCCTGTTGCGCAGTCTTCGGCCAGACATCGCGCTCGCAATGATGAGCACGCCAAATGTGCTGCTGGCCCTTGCCAGCCTGTGGTTGCCAGCGTTGCAGACGATCGGTTCCGAGCGTTGCTATCCGCCGCACGCACCGCTCGGCCGCCTGTGGCACGTTCTGCGCCGCACGCTGTACGGCAGGCTGTCGGCCATGGTGGCGTTGACGGGCGAGTGCGCGCACTGGATCGAAACGCGAACATCGGCGTCACGGGTGGTCGTCATTCCCAATGCCATCGCCTGGCCACTGCCGGACAATCCGCCGCGGCGCAGTCTTCCCAGACTGTGCCAGCCGCAGCGCAAGCGCCTGCTCGCCGTCGGGCGCCTCGACCCCGTGAAAAACTTCGATGCACTGATCGTCGCGTTCGCGCGCCTGGCGGGTGCCTTTCCGGAGTGGGATCTGGTCATTCTTGGGGAGGGGCCCGAGCGTGCCCGGCTGGCAGCGACGATCGGGGGCATGGGACTGGTGCAGCGCGTGGCCATGCCAGGGATGGCCGGCAATGTCGCGTACTGGTATGGCCAGGCCGATCTCTTTGCGCTGACCTCGTTTTCCGAAGGCTTTCCCAACGTCCTGTCCGAAGCGATGGCTCATGGCGTGCCTGCGGTCAGCGTCGATTGCAATACAGGGCCGCGGGACATCATCCGGCACGGTATCGACGGTCTGCTGGTCCCGCCAGATGATATCGCCGCCCTGAGCGAGGCATTGTCACGCCTGATGGGAGACGCGGCATTGCGCGGGCAGTTGGCGATCAATGCGACGCAGGCGAGGGAGCGCTTCTCGGTCGAGAAGATCGGGCAGATGTGGGAAACATTGTTTTTGTCGCTGTGCGGCAGTCAGGCACTGGCTCATGCAGGTGGCCACAAACTCAGCCATGCAGGCACGCAAAAAGTCAGCCATGCAGGCAACCACGAAGTCAGCCATGCAGACAGCCGGTTGGTTGCAACGGAAGACCCTGCCCATGAACCATGACCTCGCCGCCGGCAACGAAGCGAGGCTGCCCAACTGGCATGGGTCACGAACACCGCCACGCACTGACCACCGGTTTTTCGTCAGATACCACACGCTGTTGATGGCGGTTGCGCTTGGCGCCATGTACGCCAATCTGCCGGTTTATTTATATGTCCTCGATACGCGATTATTACCGAAGTTTATTTATTTCGGCATCTTTGCATTCATTGCGCCGCTGATGGCCATACGGTGGCAGGCACTTGGCGATTACCTGGTGTCGCCATTCGCGTTGTGGGCATTATTATTATTTTCTTTGAATATGATCCACTTGGCTGGTTTTCCTGCCAGCGCGGACGTTGGAGGGGCTGCGTTCATGGATATGCATGCCGAAGCCAGGCGCTCCATGATCACGACACGCGAACAATATATTCTGTTCGCCCTGTTCCTGGGATTCGTTGCCTATATCTCCCCCGCGAGAATGTATTTGCGGATCATGTTCGTCCTTATGGCCGTCGTGCCATGCGCCGTCATCGTCGATTTTGCCAATCCAGGATTGTTGTATCCGGTTGATCTGACCGGTGCAGTGCTTGGGCGGGCGGCAGCCATGTTCATCAATCCGAACCTGGCTGGAGAAGCCATCCTGCACATCGTGGTACTCGGCTTTGCCGTGCTTGATCGCCGCTATCGGATGCCCCTGTTTTTATTGGCCGGGATCGCCATCCTGACCACATTTTCCCGTGCCGCAATCATTGCGTGGATGGTATTGCTGGGGCTCTTTATTTACAAACGAACATTACCGAAATCCGCTGTGATATCACTGACAATTGCGATCGGTATTCTTCTCGTCTTTATCGGCAGCTTCGAAAGTTATATATCTTCCAGAGAAGAATTTGAAGACGCAGCCACCAATATTCTGTCGAGGCTCAACTTCTTCTCCAGCTTTACCTTCGATGATGATAGCTCGGAAGAGCGGGCAGGTGTGATTCGGGCTGGTTGGGATTTATTTCTTCAAAACCCTTTATTTGGTTCAGGTGCTGGCGCCACGCATTTTTGGCGACACCGGGGAAGCACGCATAACCAGCTTCTTCTTTTAGCGGCCGAATATGGCGTCATGGGGATTTTATTATGGGGATGGATGCTCATCATGCTCTGTAAAAGCAGGTTTTTCAGCGATCCGGGGTTGCGGTATGCGATGGCATTCCTGTTCGCGTTCATGTCGATGTTCACCCATCAGATGCTCGATGCCGCCTCGTACTGGCTGGCCACGTTCGCGCTGTTATGCGCCATGCCGGGCAGTGCACCGGCCGGCTCACTGACGCCTTGGCCCTGGCCCAGGCAACGCATGGCGCGCTAGCGCCGAAAAAACGCCGTCCAGCATGTCATGACCCGACCGGCCCGGCCTGCATCACATCACGCGTGCTTGCACGCACAAACGGTATCGACGACGCGCTCTTCGTACTCAACCATGGCTTTCGCAAAATTTGTCATTTCGCTCGACTTCGAGCTGTTCTGGGGCGTCGCCGATACGCAGACGATTGCTGGCTACGGGCGCAATGTGCTGGGCGAATGGCAGGCCGTGCCCCGTATGCTGGCCTTGTTCGCGCGCTACGGTGTGCGCGTGACCTGGGCAACGGTCGGGATGATCATGTGCCGCAACTACGATGACTGGCGCGCCACCCGGCCGGCGCTCTTGCCAGGCTATGCACGCCGTTCGCTGTCACCGTATGGCATGGACCAGTTCGTACGCAGCTATCCGCGGCTGTTCTTCGCTCGGCCACTGGTCGAGCAAATCCTGGCAGCGCAGGGGCAAGAACTGGGGACGCACACCTATGGTCATTTCTATTGCAATGAAGCGGGCGCATCACCGGCGCAATTTGCGGCGGACCTCGCATGCGCGCAATCGGTGGCTGCCGGCATGGGTGCCAGCTTGCGTAGCGCGGTACTGCCACGCAATCAGATTGTCGCGGCTTTCCTCCCCATTCTGTCCCAGGCGGCGATTCAGGTTTATCGCGGCAATGCGCGGCACCCGTTGTACCGCCATGGCGACGCCGTGGTCGGCGGCATTGCCGGTCGCGCAGCACGCTTTGCCGATGCCTGCCTGCCGCTGAGCGGCAAGCGCACCGTACGCCCGCAGTCGCATGGCGCACTGGTGAATGTGCCGGGGAGCCAGTTTCTCTACCCGTGGTCGCGGCGGCACCGTGCGTTGTTGCCCCTGCGCCTGCGTCGCCTGAAGCAGGGGATGGCGCTGGCAGCGCGTGAGGGTAGTACATTTCATCTGTGGTGGCATCCGCACAATTTTGGCGTGAACCTGGATGAGAATCTGGCACAGCTCGAAGTGTTGCTGCGCCACTACCAGCGCCTGGCCGACACCCATGGCATGCAAAGCCAATGCATGGCCGACTTTGCCTCAGCATCGGCTTCCCCCTCCGCTTCTGCCTCCGCAACTGCCTTTACTTCGCCCGCCGTGCCGGGCGCACGGGATCCGTCATGATGCGCCACGTACTGCATGTCATCACCGGCCTGGCAGTGGGGGGCGCCGAGATGGCGCTGTACCGGCTCATCCTCGCGTTTCGCGATAGCCAGTACCGCCACACGGTCATTGCCCTCAGCCCAGGCGGCGGCATGTATTCGCGGTTTGTCGCGTCCGGCATCACGCTGATCGTGCTCGATGTGCGGCGCGCGCCCGTCAGCGACCTCGTGCGCCTGATCCGCCTGATGCGCACGATGCGTCCCGATATCGTCCAGACCTGGCTCTATCACGCCGATTTTCTCGGCGGCCTGGCAGCCCGGCTCGCCGGCAACCGCAATGTCATCTGGGGCGTTCGCACGACCGATGTCGACGGCGGCTGTGCGCGCAGCACCGCGTTTGTGCGCTATCTGTGCGCCTCGTTGTCGCGCTGGGTGCCGCACACCATTGTGTGCGTGGCCGAGGCGGCGCGCCGCTCCCATTCCCTGCTTGGCTACGATGCCAACCGGATGGTGGTCGTGGGCAATGGCTTCGATCTGTCGGCATTCACGCCCGGCCATGACGAGCGCGCAGCGCTGCGGGCACGCTGCGGCTTTGCGGCTGACGACATCGTGCTCGGTACGCTGGGGCGTTTCAACCTCGACAAGGACTATGCCAACTTCGTCAACGCCGCCGGCCAGCTTGCCAGCCGTTACCCGCAGCTGCGCTTCCTGATGATTGGCAAGAACCTGGATGCAGACAACGCCGAACTGTTGCGCTGGATCGCTGCCACGGGTTACACGGAGCGCTTCGTCTTGCTGGGCGAACGCACCGACATTGCCATCTGCCTGTCCGCCATGGACATTTTCTGCCTCTCCTCGCGCACCGAGGCTTTTCCCAATGTGGTGGGCGAGGCGATGGCGATGGGGTTGCCGTGCGTGGCAACCGATGTTGGCGACGTCGCCGTCCTGATGGCGGACACGGGCGTGCTGGTGCCCCGGGCCAACGCCGACGCGCTCGCGCAGGGCGTGGCGGGACTGGTAGCGCTGGACCCCGCGCATCGCAGGCAAATGGGGCAGCAGGCCAGGGCGCGGATCGGCGCCCGGTTCACGATGGGGTGCGTGCGGGCGCGCTTCGAGCGCATTTATGAAGGCGTCATTGCGAGAGGGGAACTCTGATGTGCGGATTCACTGGATTTCTGGCTGCGGCGCCTTTACCGGCAACTGATCAGGTCGGCTGGCTCAGGCGCATGACCGATGCGATCTACCATCGTGGCCCCGACGACGCCGGCTACTGGTCCGACGGCGAGCATGGCATCGCCCTGGGCCACCGGCGCCTGGCGATCATCGACCTGTCCCCGGCCGGTCAGCAACCGATGCGCTCGTGCTCGAACCGCTTCGTGCTTGTCTTCAACGGCGAAATCTATAACCACCTGGCCATGCGCAACGAGCTCGAGGCGAGTGCCGGTGTGTGCGGGTGGCGCGGTCGTTCCGATACCGAAACGTTGCTTGCCGGTTTCGATGCGTGGGGCATTGCGGCCACGGTCGAACGCGCCATCGGCATGTTCGCCTTTGCCGTCTGGGACCGGCAGACGGGCGTGCTGACGCTGGGGCGCGACCGCGTCGGCGAAAAGCCCCTGTATTACGGCTGGCAGGGCAGGGGAGACGATGCGGTGTTCCTGTTCGGTTCCGAACTCAAGGCACTGCGCGCACATCCGGCCTGTGCTGCCGATATCGATCGCGCGGCGCTGTGCCTGCAACTGCGGCACAGTTATGTGCCGGCGCCGCATTCGATCTATCGCGGCATCGCCAAGCTGCCGCCGGGCTGCCTGCTCACCGTCTCGGCGGGGCGCCCGGAACCGGTGCTGCACACGTATTGGTCGGCAGCACAGCAGTGCACGGCGGGCGCGGCCACGCCGTTTGCGGGCACGCCAGCGCAAGCCGTCGAGGCGCTCGACACCTTGCTCAGGGCCGCCGTCGGCGCGCAGATGATGGCTGACGTCCCGCTGGGTGCGTTTCTGTCCGGCGGCGTCGACTCGTCGACGATCGTCGCGCTGATGCAGGCTTGTTCAACACGGCCGGTGCAGACATTTTCGATCGGGTTTCACGAGCAGGGCTTCGACGAGGCGCCCCATGCAAAAGCCGTGGCCCGTCATCTCGGCACCGATCACACCGAGCTGTACGTGACAGCCGCGCAGGCCCAGTCCGTGATTCCACGGCTGCCGTCGATGTACGACGAGCCGTTCTCCGACTCGTCCCAGATTCCCACGTTCCTGGTATCCCAGCTGGCGCGTCGGCACGTCACGGTGTCGCTGTCGGGCGACGCCGGTGACGAACTGTTTTGCGGCTACACCCGCTATGGTTTCGCCGCGCACCTGTGGAAGTCGATCAGCGCGGCGCCGTTGCCCGTACGCCGGCTCGCTGCACGGGGCATCACGCGGATGCCGGTGGCTTCGTGGAACCGGCTGGCGCGCACGCTGAGGCCGTGTCTGCCGCGCGCCATGCGCTTTGCCAACACGGGCGACAAGCTGCACAAAGGCGCGCACATCATGGCCAGCGCGTCGCTCGACGCGGTGTACCTCGGCCTCGTGTCGCACTGGGACGATCCGGCCGCACTCGTGATCGGTGGCCATGAGCCGCCCACCTTGCTGCGCGGCGCCGCGCCGGTGCTGGCCGGGCTCGGTGGTGTCGAACGCATGATGGCGCTCGACACGCTGACCTACCTGCCTGACGACATCCTGGTCAAGGTTGACCGGGCAGCCATGAGCGTGTCGCTGGAAACGCGGGTGCCGTTTCTGGATCACCGCGTGATTGAATTCGCCGCACGGTTGCCGCTGGCGCTGAAACTGCGCGATGGCGTGGGCAAGTGGGCGCTGCGGCAGGTGTTGTATCGCTACGTGCCGCAAGCACTCATCGAGCGGCCCAAAATGGGCTTTGGCGTGCCCATTGGCGACTGGCTGCGGGGCCCGCTGCGCGACTGGGCCGAAACCCTGCTGGCCGAGTCGCGGCTGCGCAGCGAAGGCTTCTTCGAGCCTGCGCTGTTGCGCACCCGCTGGCGCGAGCACCTGGATGGCCGCCGCAACTGGCAATACCACTTGTGGGATGTCCTGATGTTCCAGTCGTGGCTCGAACAGCAGGCCGGGCCGCACCGTGAAGCGGATGACGCCGCGCTGCACTGCCCGGCGCCGCCGGCTGTCGCGGCCCCATGCCCACTGGCGACATGACCCTCGTGCATCGCGTCCGATCTTCCTGAGGATGAACACCATGAACAAGAAAATCGTTATTTCGGTTAATACCGCCTGGAATATCCACAATTTTCGCTCCGGCCTGGTCAAGGCCCTGATTGCGCAAGGCTATGACGTCATGGTCATGGCGCCCGCCGATGCCTATGCGCACCGGCTGGCATCGCTCGGCTGTCGTTTCAAGACCGTTTCAATGGACAATAACGGCACCAGCCCCAGTCGCGACTTGTCGCTGCTGGTCAAGTATTGGCGTGTCTTGCAATCGGTGCGTCCGCTGGCCTATCTGGGCTACACGATCAAGCCGAACATCTATGGATCGATTGCCGCGCACCGGCTCGGTATTCCGGTCATCAACAATATCGCGGGTCTCGGCGCGACCTTCATCAACAACTCTCCATTAACGTACCTCGTCAAGCAGCTGTACCGCTGCTCGCTCAGGCATTCGAACCGGGTGTTCTTCCAGAATGCCGATGATTGCAAGCTGTTCGTCGACGCGGGCCTGGCGCGGCCCGACGTGGTCGAAGTCCTGCCCGGCTCCGGGATCGACTTGCAGCAATTCCAGCCGGATCCGGTGCAGCTACCCGCAGCGGAGGCGTTTTGTTTCTTGCTGGTGGCCAGGATGCTTCGCGACAAAGGTATTGAGGAATACGCCGCCGCAGCGCGCATCGTGCGTCAGCAGTTGCCAGGGGTGCGGTTCCAGCTGCTGGGGCCGATCGATGCGCACAATCCGAACTCGATCCCGGTTGAGCGGATCGCGGGCTGGAAAACCAGCGGTCTGATCGAGTACATGAAAGAGACCGACGACGTCAGGCCCTACCTGGCGCGTGCCGATTGCGTCGTGTTGCCGTCGTACCGCGAGGGCGTGCCGCATACGTTGCTCGAGGCGGCGGCGATGGCACGTCCGATCATTGCCACGAATGTGGCCGGCTGCAAGGATATCGTGGAGCATCAGGCCAATGGCTTGCTATGCAATGTAAAAGATGCGGCCGACCTGGCCGACAAGATGATCCGGATGGTCGGCCTGACGCAGGCGCAGCGCCTGGCCATGGGCCAGGCGGGCAGGACCAAGGTCGTCGCGCAATTCGATGAAAACGTCGTGATTGCGCGCTACCTGAGCGCGCTGCGGCAGATCGAAGCCAATGGGCACGCACATGCCGTGCAGGGCCTCGAAACAACGGCGCAAGTCTGATATGGCGCTGCGCTTACTGACCGGCGACGCCGCACTGGCCCATATCGGCGCGCAGACATTCGTCACGGCGTGGCGGGCACTGCATGCTGCCTGCCCTTGGGCCACTGCCTGCCAGCATCCCGATTTCGTGTTGCCGTGGTACGGCTTGTACGCGGGGCTGTTCGTGCCCGTTGTCGTCCTGCAGGAAACCGACGACGGCGCGCTGGTCGGCCTGTTGCCGCTGGCTCTGGACGACAAGGGCCAGCGCCTCACCGGTGCCGGTGAATGCCATGCCGAATACCAGGGCTGGCTGCAGCCTCCGGATGCCGGCACATCGTTCATTACCGGGGCGCTGCAGGCCATTCGCGAACACCTTCCGCGCGCCGATCTCGCGTTGCGTTACCTGCCGGCCGGCACGCCGCTGTCCTGGCTCGATGCGTGGCGCAACGATGCATCCGATGCACGACGGTGGGTGACGCTGCGGTCCGTGCGCCGGCCACTGATGCAGATCGACCCGGTCGCGATGCACCGGCAGCGCAACAAGAAAAATCACCGGCAAAATAGCAATCGCCTGGGCCGGCTGGGCGCAGTGCGGTTCGAGCAGGTCGTCGAGCATGCCCATTTCTTGCGCGTCATCGACGCCATTTGCGACCAGTATGATTTCAGGCAGGCGGCGCTGTATCGCGCAAGGCCGTTCATGCTCGACGCAGCAAAAAAGCGTTTTTACATCGCGCTGCACCGGCAAGGACTGCTGCACGTCACGATCCTGACGGTGGACGGCGCCATTGCTGCATCCCACATCGGCCTCTTGAGCGCGGGCCGGGCCGTGCATCTCGGGATCAATACCTATCACCCGGCCACATCTGCCCACTCCCCAGGCAATTTGCTCCTGGCCATGCTGGGCGTGCATCTCGCGGCGCAGCAGATGCCGCTGCTCGACCTGACGCCGGGCGGCGATGGGTACAAGGAGCATTTTGCGACGGCGCACGATCACGTCTCGACACTGACGATCCACCGCGATCTGCGCAGCTTCTTGCTGACGGCGGCGCGCCAGCGTCTGATCGATGCCGCCAGGGCACTGGCGAGCCGGGCCGGCTGGCGTCACCATGACGTACTCGCCATCGTGCATGGCATCCGGCCGCAGCGCTGGGCAAGTCTCGCCGCCGGGTGGCTGCGGCGTCGCGCACGCCCTGCAGTCGTCTCTCGCACCCTTCGATCCGCGTCTCTCCGCGGGGCCGCAGGGGCGCTGCTGCCATCCCGCGACAGCTTGCCCGATGTGCTGCAATTTGACGCCAACGATGCGGCATCGGGTTACTGCGCATTCTTGAACACCGTCATGAAGCGGATGGAACGAACCGACCATTTCTATAGCCTCGTCCAGAGCAACCGGCTGGGCCTGTTTTGCTGGGCGAAAGGGAGGGCGGGGGGCGAAGGCATGGTCCTGTCCGGCTTGTACGTGCATCGGCAATGCATGCAGCCCGATCTGGTCGAGGCATTCATCGCAGGCGTCGTGCAGGACATCCGCCGCCGCGATCCCCAATCGGCGATTCACTACCAGGGCAGCCTGAGCGCTGAACTGGACAACAATCTGGCGCGCTGTGGTTTCAGCCCGGCCAACCTGCAACAGGAGCAACCGGCATGCATGCAAGCGCATTGACTCCCCCGCCCGACAGCGTCACGTGTCACGTCGGGCAACTGCCCGCCGACGTCGAAGAAGCCCTGGTGACGACCTATGCGTCGCTGCATTCGTCACTGGCGTTTTTCAAGGTGTTCCGGTCGATCGAGAATGCCAGTTGCTATCTGGCCCACAGCGCCGGCGGGCCCAGCACGGTCTTGCTGTTTACGTTCAACGGTCGCCGGATCGACGTCATCAACGAAATGATCGAGGTCCCCCAGGCCGAGATGGCGCGCTTCGTGGCGTATGTTTTCGCGCATTTCCCGCAGATTGACGTCATCAGTTTCAAGGCCATCAAGACTGCGGCCGGCGAGCTCGGATTTCCGGTGCAACAGTACCCGGCCAAGGGCAGCTATGTCGTCACGCTGCCCGCCACGCCCGATGCCTACAAGGCGGGCATCGGCAAGTCCACGCGCGCCAGCATCAACCAGGGCCTGAATGGCATCCGGCGCCACTTTCCGTCGTTCGAGTCGCGCTTTTTCGTCAACGATGATATCGACGAAGACCATATCCGGGCGATCGTTGCGTTGAGCGAACAAAAGATCAATGCCGGCGACGCCGTGTTTTTTTACGACGTGGCGCGTCTTGCCCGGTTGGCCAGGCTGTGCGGATTCGTGCACGTGATCCTGATCGACGGCCGCATCTGCGCCGGCTCCGTCAATTACCGGGTTGGCGCCAGCTTCTTTGGCGACGCGATGGGGTACGACCCCCAGTATGAAAAATTCGGGCTTGGCAAGTTGTGCGTCTTCCTGACGATCTGCGAAAGCATCGTGCGCGGCGGAACCCGGTTCTATCTGGGCGGCGGCGTGTTCGCTTTCAAGGAACGCTTGCTGGGCGTGCCGTTTTACATGGATGAAGTGCATCTCTATCGTTCGCCCATAAAACTGCTGCGCAACATCGATCATGCGATCGGCGCCACAATCGCTGCGGCCATGCGGTCGACCAAGCAACGGCTGCACCAGCACAAGCGGGCGACCTGGGCGCGACTCGTGTTCAAGGCGTTTTACCTGTTACAGCGCCGCAAGTGATGCTTTGCCAGCATGGTGACCAGATGAAGAGCCTGTCAACAAGGCGGCGCAACTTGCTGCTGCGTGGCGCCGCCCTGGGCGCGGCGGCGGCATTGTTGCCAGCACCGGTTGGCGATGCAACGGGAGGCCAGCCCAGGCGTACTCAGGTGAGCGGCATCAAGGCCGCCATGGTACCGCCAGCCATCGTCAGCCTGGCCGACTACGGCGGTTTGCCCGGGGCGCGCACGGCAGCGCTGGTCGGGGCATTTCGCCAGGCACTCGATGATCTGGCAGTGCAGGGCGGCGGTACGCTGCTGGTGCCGCGCGGCGTTTATGATTTTGGACGCTGCACCGACGCCGCCACGTTCGTCCTGTGCCGCAATGCGCGCGACATTGCCATCTCGGCGTACGGCGCCCTGTTTACGGTCACGACAGACGCCAACGTCATGCCCAACCTGTTTTACTTTTTCAATTTTCAGAACATCACGATTGCCGGCGCCAGCTTCGCCGATACAGGATTCGACCCGCGGCCCGACTGGCGCGGCATGGTGTGTGTGGGCATCCAGGCGGACCGGCCGAGCCACGGCTTCACGCTGGTCGACTGCTACGCCGAACGGGTCGTGAGTCTGCTCTCGTCGCATAACAACGCTGCCACGCGGCGCTTGCTTTCCAACATTCGTGTACACGGCGAAGTGCGCTACGCGTATTACGGCGTCAACGCCAGTTTCATCAGGGAGAACGCCGATATCGATCTGGTATGTCACGACGTGCGGCGGGCCGTCATCGCGTCGGCGCTGCGCAATGCCGACATCCGGGTAATGGTGTCCAGTACCGCCCAGTGGCCTGGTAGCAATGGGCTCATCGCACTGATTTGCGGCGGCGCGAGCGTGGGCAATGTAAAAAACGTACGGATCGCGCTCGAGGCCTCGGGCGAGGGCAACTACGGCAGCCATGTTCACCTTTATCACCAGGGCGCTGAACCGGACGGCGCGATCCGCAACATCGACGTCACGGTCCATGTCGCCAATGCTGCTCCCGCCACGACACTGTTTCTGTTCGACCACGAAGCCCGTTTCGTCAAGGCGACCACGTCCCGGGTATGGGACCGTATCGTGCTGCACGGCACGATTGCCGGTGACTTCGACGGCCGCGTCGTCGCCAATCCATCGGCCAGCATCACGCCCGGCACGGTCTGCCTGGACCGTCACCTGGCGCAGTACGCGCATTCCGGGCATATGCCGTTGGTGGTGCAATGAAACCTGGAGGCAACGGTCGACGATGCGATTACTGATCTACATTCACTCGCTGGAAAATGGCGGCGCCGAGCGGGTGGTCGCCAATCTGGCCAACCACTGGGCGTCGCTCGGCTGGGCCGTCACGGTGGTGACCGTGGCCCCGCAGGCGCGTGATTTTTACGTGCTCGATGCCGGCGTCGGTCGCCGCTGCCTTGATCTGGCTGGACAGGGCGGTGGCTTGCTGGCCGGGTTCGTGCGCACGGCCCGGCGCGCGCGTGCGCTGCGCCGGGTATTGCGCGAGGTGCAGCCCGCTGTGGCCTTGTCCGCCATGCACACGGCCAATGTCGTGCTGGCACTGGCGGCGCGCGGGCTGCCTGGCATGCGCACGGTCGGCTCCGAACATAACTTCCCGCCCAAGGCGCCGATGGGCGTGATTTGGGAAACGTTGCGGCGTCATGCCTACGGCCACTTGCACGCTGTCGTCGCGCTGACGCACGAATGCGCGCACTGGCTGGAGCGCCATTCCCGTGCCCGGCGCATTCCCGTGATCCCGAACCCTGTCGTGTGGCCGTTGGCGCAGCATGCGCCGCATGTGAGTCCCGCGACCTCGTGCGCGCCCGGCCGCCAGATCCTGCTGGGGGTTGGCCGGCTCAGCGACGAGAAAAACTTCACGACCCTGATTGCCATCTTTGCCCGGCTGGCAACCGCGCACCTGGACTGGGACCTCGTCATCCTGGGCGAGGGTGCGCAGCGTCCTGCACTGGCTGCGCAGGTGCAGGCCGGCGGACTGGGGCAGCGCGTGTTCTTGCCCGGCAGTGTCGGCAATGTGGGCGACTGGTACGCGCAGGCCAGTCTCTACGCCATGAGTTCGCATTTCGAGGGCTTCCCCAACACGCTGGTCGAAGCCATGGCGTACGGCTTGCCGGCGGTGAGCTTCGATTGCGATACCGGTCCGCGGGACATCATCCGCCACGGGATCGATGGCGTGCTGGTGGCGCCCGGTGACGTCGACGGCATGGCGTCGGCGCTCGATACCCTGATGCGTGACAGCCGTGCGCGGGCCAGATTCGCGCAGCGCGCCGTCGATGCGCGAGAGCGGTTCTCGATGGAGAAAATATCGCGCATGTGGGAAACCGTCTTCATGCCGTCAACCTGCACGCATGACGTCAAGGCTGACGTTGTTGCTGAGTGAACCACGTAGTGTCATCACAACCCACAAGCAGTAATCCCCCCGCCTGTTGTTTTACCAACCTCATCGTTTCTCTACCAGCCTCAAGCACGCTCCGGCTGCGTCACGCATTTAAAAAATTCCCAATTTGCAATTGATTAGAACAATGTTGCAACGTTTCAGTTTTCCCAAAGAAAAATATTTTGGGAACTAATTGAGCCGAAGCATCTCCAACGCCAGTGTTTGAATTTTTAAGAAGCATTTTTCTGACACACATCAGACGTTGGCGCTGAATTTCTGCTAGCCCACTACATCCATTTGGGCTGGCAGGAACCGAAAGCGGTGACTTTTTCTCAAAGAAATTATTTTTTATTTCTTGGAACCAATCGCTTTGAGGAAACTCAAACGGTTTCATGATTTTAGGAATGAGGAGATGCCATGATCGATAGCACATCGTTGTAGCCACAGCACGCCCAGCAGGGGATGTCTGTGTGCGCTTTCTCGCGTCATGTCATGGGAAGACCAATCCGTCTTCTCGTCGCCAGTTATCCACCATAGCGTTTTGCCGCGCTCCCCGCCGCTAGCTGATCGCCAGTCGATACAGCTAGTCCATTTCAGCAGGTCCTGCGGATATCCCTGCCACTCCGATGCGAGCGGCAGCGGGATCGTCACGCTCTTCGTCTGCGGATGCTTCCCGCCACTTGCGCTGCAAGCGGCGACTGGATCGTCACGCGCCGGTTGTTGGATTTTTATATAAAGCGATTATCAAATGTCACCTATTCACATCAATTCCATTCCTTCCGTACGTCGCCCAATCGGGCTCGCACTGCTGTGCGCCGGGCTTCTTTCCAGCCCGGCGCTGATGTCGGCTGCCGTCGCTGCGCCTGTGGCGCTGGCCTCGGTCACGGCGGGCCCGACGACAGCCAGCAGCGACGGCACCAATCTTAGCATCCGCATTCGTTACGCCGGCACGCCGGCCTGGGTGCGCGTGTACATCGATAACGATGCCGTGACCACGACCGGCTATGCATTCAACGGCGTCGGCGCCGGTTACATGATCGAGAATGGCCGCCTGTACCGCTACAGCGGCAGCAACGGCTCCTGGGCCTGGACCTTCGTCAAAACCGTGCCGTACGCATCGGCCAATAACCTGGCAACGATGACGGTGACTCGTGCCGAGCTCGGCGGCGCGGACAACATCAGCCTCATCACCCAGACCGATCCACCAGCGCAACTCTCGCCGATCCTGCGCCTGTCGATCACCAAGACGACGCCGACACCGACACCGACGCCAACGCCAACACCGACGCCAACGCCGACGCCAACACCAACGCCGACGCCCACGCCGACGCCGACGCCGACGCCAACGCCAACGCCGACCCCAACGCCAACCCCGGGCACCACGGTGCCAGTGAACTACACCGCCAGCACGGCCGTCATCACCAACCCGGAGCGCGGCTTTTATCGCCACGTTGGCTGCGAGACGCCGCTGAGCCAATCGCAACTGACGAGCTTCCGCACGTCGGGTGGTGAATCGTTGATGCTGTGCGTGTTCTATCTGCGCAGCTTCGTCAACGCACCGATCAGCCAGTCCACGCTCAATCTGTTCCAGCAACAGATGGACACGGTGCGCAAGGCTGGCCTGAAAGCCATCGTCCGCTTCGCCTACAACGACAACAACTCACCGGTGGATGCGACCCCGGCGATGGTCAACACCCACCTGACGCAGCTGGCACCGTACCTGACGGCCAACAAGGACATCATCGCCGTCGTGCAGGCCGGCCTGATCGGTGCGTGGGGCGAGTGGGGCAACACCAACAACTATGGCGACAGCTACAACATGACCGCCAAAAACATTGCTGACCGCAAATCTGTGGTCGACAAGCTGCTGCAAGTGGTGCCTGCTGAACGCATGGTGCAGTTGCGCATGCCGCTGTTCAAGACCAAGCTGTACACCCCGACCGCCTTGAGCGCGAGCGAGGCCTACAACGGTTCGGCCAAGGCGCGCCTGGGCCACCACAACGATTGCTTCCTGTCCAACGCGTCGGACTACGGCACCTACATCAATCCATCGGTGGAGTTCCCGTACCTGGCGGCGGAAACGAACTACGTCGCATCGGGCGGCGAGACCTGCAACTATGCGCCGCCACGCAGCGATTGCCCGACTGCCCTTGCCGAAATGGGTCGCTTCCACTGGTCGTACCTGAACCTGGACTACAACACGACGGTGCTGAACAACTGGAAAACGCAGGGTTGCTTCACCCAGGTCAAGCAAAAGCTGGGCTACCGCTTCGTGCTCAAGAGCGGTGCGTTCTCGCGCACGGCGAAACCGGGTGGCGGCTTCGTCGTCAACCTGCAGCTGCAGAACGAGGGCTGGTCGGCGCCATTCAACAGCCGCGACGTGGAACTGGTGTTCCGTAACACGGCGAGCGGGGCAACCCATCGCGTCAAGCTGGCAACCGACCCGCGCCATTGGCTGTCGAACCAGACCGTGACGATCAACCAGACCGTGGCGCTGCCGGCCAATATGGCGGCGGGTTCGTACTCGGTGCTGCTGAACTTGCCGGATCCACAGACGTCGCTGCGCGATCGTCCCGAGTATGCGATCCAGCTGGCCAACAGCAATACGTGGGAAGCGTCGACCGGGTTCAACAATCTGCAGCATACGGTTGGCGTTGCGCCGTAAGCCGCATATGCAGCATCGCGGCCTGATGCCGAAAGGCGGGTAATAAAAAAGCCAGGCCGGTTTGCCGGTCTGGCTTTTGATTGTCTGGTCGGGGTGAGAGGATTCGAACCTCCGGCCTCTACGTCCCGAACGGAACCTCTGATTTTGTATTCGTGTCCTGGGCCGGGCTAAATTTTTATAAATCAAAGTATTGTTGAAAACTCAAAAACGTTTCGGCGTTCTCTTCAGGGCGTGCTGGGCTGTAAGCTGGCGCCTGAACGTCGGCGGCACGGCACTGATGTAGACTGGCAACTTGTGGTTGATCGACCGCATCAGACCATCTTTCAGACCAGGACAGCACACGATGAACAGTTTTGCCTCATGGCAGGCACGGGCTGCGGAATACAGCGCCACCAACAAGCGTGACACCGTGTTGTTTCTGGCATATGAAGCGGCGTCGGCATCTGAGGCCAGTGCCGCAGGCTTTGAATTGATGGGAACGAGCTGGGACGCCAATGGCGTCGAGGTCAAGGCGTATAAAGCCAAGCCGCCGGGCGTGCCGGAATTCGGGTGTGTCATTTGCGGTAAAAATTCGCAGTACTACCATGGCGTGTATTGCTGCGGAAGGAAACGGGTTCTGATGCTGTGAACGCTGCAATCGCAGCATGACGACAATCGCAACGTGACGCGGCGCGGTATCGCGCAAGACGACCACTGATCCAGGCATGGACAAATGAAAAGCCAGACCGGCTGACGCGTCGTCTGGCTTTTTGTTGTCTGGTCGGGGTGAGAGGATTCGAACCTCCGGCCTCTACGTCCCGAACGTAGCGCTCTACCGGGCTAAGCTACACCCCGACGATTCGGGATGTACGTACAACCACCCCGGGATGGTCGTAATATAAAATCGCTTAGTGGTTCCTGTCAACGGCAAAGCTGCTCAGTTGCAGCAGGCTGTTCTTGAACAGGCTGTCGGGCAAGCCGGCAATCGCTTCCGATGCCCGGCGCGCCGCTTGTTCGGCCTGTGCCCGCGTGTAATCAAGCGCACCGCTCGACGTCACGGCGGCCAGCACGGCGTCGAATTGTGCTTCGTCGCCTTGCTCGATGCAGCTGCGCACCAGTTCGCGCTGCTCTGGCGTGCCGTGTTCCATCAGCCAGATCAGGGGCAGGGTCGGTTTGCCTTCGCGCAGATCGTCCCCCAGGTTCTTGCCGATCTCGGCGGCGTCGCCAGCGTAGTCGAGCACGTCGTCGATCAGCTGGAATGCGGTGCCCAGCGAGCGGCCGTATTCGCCGGCGGCGGCGATCTGGGCGTCATTCGCGCCGGCGATCAGCGCGCCCAGTTCGGCAGCGGCTTCGAACAGCTTGGCGGTCTTGGAGCGGATCACGAGCAGGTAGCTCGCTTCGGTCACGTCCGGGTCGTGCATGTTCAGCAGTTGCAGCACTTCGCCTTCGGCGATCACGTTGGTGGCGTCGGACAGGATCTGCATGATGCGCATGCTATCCAGGCCAACCATCATCTGGAACGCGCGCGAGTAGAGGAAGTCGCCGACCAGCACCGAGGCGGCGTTGCCGAACAGCGCGTTGGCGGTCTGGCGGCCGCGGCGCATTGACGATTCGTCGACGACGTCGTCATGCAGCAGCGTGGCGGTGTGGATGAATTCGACGACGGCGGCCAGCTCGTGGTGCGCGGTGCCCCGGTAGCCATAGGCATTGGCCAGCAGCAGCACCAGTACTGGACGGATGCGCTTGCCGCCGGCACTGATGATGTACTCGGCGATCTGGTTGACCAGCGTGACTTCGGAATGCAGCCGCTGGCGGATCACCGTGTTGACGGCCTCCATATCGGGCGCGATCGACTGGACGATGGTGTTCTGTTGGGCGTGTTGGGTAGCGGCTGACAAGGCTGACCTGCGTGAGCGTTGGGTTAACTATAAGAGTGAGGCGATTATACGTCATGGGAGGGCGAACCGTCGGGCTGAGAGGGGTGCGCTTGCGAGAGAGCGGGCGATGCAGCCATGGATGCTGCCCGATGCCGTGAAGCGATCGCCGAATGGTTTTGACGCACTGCACCGACTTATGTATAATCCTCTGTTCCCCGGCTTAAGATTAGTCCTGCGTGTCAAGCGCAGGTCGACGCGCCGAGGGGTTCTTTTAACATTTGATGAGGTTTCAAATCATGTACGCGGTCATAAAAACCGGTGGCAAGCAATACAAAGTTGTCGCTGGTGAAAAACTTAAAGTAGAACAGATACCGGCAGACATTGGTTCCGAACTCACGATCGATCAGGTCCTCGCCCTTGGCGAAGGCGAAAGCATCAAGTTTGGTGCTCCGCTGGTCGAAGGTGCAACGGTGCTGGTGAAAGTGGTTTCGCAGGGTCGCCACGACAAAGTGCGTATCTTCAAGATGCGTCGTCGTAAGCACTACCAGAAGCGTATGGGCCATCGCCAAAACTTCACCGAAATCCAGATCGTTTCGATCAACGGCTAATCCCCGTTTCCGGTCCCCAGCAACGTCATCCAGGAGTAAATAAATGGCACACAAAAAAGGCGGCGGTACTACCCGCAACGGCCGTGACTCAGAAAGCAAGCGCCTCGGCGTGAAGATCTACGGCGGCCAGGCAGTCAATGCCGGCGGCATCATCATTCGTCAGCGCGGCACCCCAGTGCGCGCCGGCACCAATGTCGGTACGGGCAAGGATCACACCCTGTTCGCGCTGGTCACTGGCACCGTCAAGTTCGTCAAGCAAGGCGTCGGCTCGAAGCAGTTCGTGACCGTCGTTGCTAACGAAGCAGCGGAAGCAGTCGCAGCGTAATAACGCACTCGCGCCGCTTCCGAGCGGCGCTTCTTTGCAAGGCGCAAGCCTTCCATCGAAAGGCTCTGCCCACGGTAGGGCCTTTTTTAGTTTTTAAGCGGTCACAATCATGAAGTTTATCGACGAAGCAAAAATTGAAGTCATCGGAGGCGACGGCGGCAACGGATGCGCCTCGTTCCGGCGCGAAAAGTTCCGCCCATTTGGCGGTCCCGACGGCGGCGATGGCGGCACGGGCAGCTCGATCTTTGTGGTTGCCGACCGCAACGTCAACACGCTGGTCGACTTTCGCTATTCGAAAGTCCACACCGGCAAGCATGGCGAACCGGGCCGCGGCTCGGATTGCTATGGCAAGGGCGCCGAAGACATCTATATGCGCATGCCGGTCGGCACGCTCATCATCGATGATGTCAATGGCGAAATCATTGCCGACCTGACCGAACACGGCCAGACCGAACTGCTCGCCAAAGGCGGCGAGGGCGGCTGGGGCAATATCCACTTTAAAAGTTCGACCAACCGCGCCCCGCGTCAAAAGACCGAAGGCAAGGAAGGCGAGCGTCGCACGTTGCGCCTGGAACTGAAAGTTCTGGCGGACGTGGGCCTGCTGGGCATGCCGAACGCCGGTAAATCGACCTTCATTACCGCCGTCTCGAACGCGCGCCCGAAGATCGCCGATTACCCGTTCACCACCTTGCACCCGAATCTGGGCGTGGTGCGCGTGTCGCACGAAAAGAGCTTCGTCGTGGCCGACATTCCGGGCCTGATCGAAGGCGCCGCCGAAGGCGCGGGCCTGGGTCACCAGTTCCTGCGTCACCTGGCGCGTACCGGCTTGCTGCTGCACATTGTCGACCTGTCGTCGTTCGAAGCGAACATCGATCCGGTCAAGGAAGCCAAGGCCCTGATCAAGGAACTCGAAAAGTACGACGAAGAGCTGCTGAACAAGCCACGCTGGCTCGTGCTCAACAAGCTCGACGTGCTGGACGAGGCCGAGCGCAAGAAGCGCGTCAAGGACATGATCAAGCGCCTGGCCTGGAAGGGCCCGGTGTTCGAGATTTCGGCGCTGAACCGCGAAGGTTGCCAGGAACTGATCAACGCGATCTACCTGCACCTGGAAGAAAAGCGTCATGCCGAGCACCGCGCCGAAGAAACCGCGATGACCGAAGAAGCGCGCGGGATTTCGTCGATCGATCCGGACGATCCACGCTTCAAGATCCTCGAAGACTGACCCTTGGCCGGCGGCGCTCCTCAGACCCTGATCTGGTCGCGCGCCTGGCTGCGTGGCCAGTTGCTTCAGCTGGTCGCAACCGTCAGCTCGCTGGCCTCGCTGGCGGCATTGCTCGATCCCGACCGTATTGCGTCGGCAATGGGCCTGTTTTTGGTTGGCGTGAATGGCTACAGCCAGTTCTACGCCATCTATGTGGGCGTGCGCCTCGCTACCGCGGGGTTGGCGCTGTTGGCGGCCAGGCACGGCGATCTGCCGATCCTGGGCGACTTGACTGCCTTGTTCCTCCTGGCCCAGCCGGCCGGCCGCCTTGCGGCGGCCTTCGCAATCGGCTTGCCCACGGGGGTCTTATTCGCTGTCTGCGCGGTTGAACTGCTGGCAGGACTTTCCCTGCTCGCATTGCGACCGCGGGGAAAATTCCTGTCGCCATGAACTCCGCTCTCCAACAAGCTTCCCGCATCATTGTCAAGGTCGGCTCCTCCCTCGTCACCGACGAGGGCAGGGGGCTGGACCATCATGCCATTGCCCGCTGGGCATCCCAGATTGCCGCGTTGCGCGCTCTTGGCAAGGACGTGGTCCTGGTCAGCTCGGGCGCCATTGCCGAAGGCATGCTGCGCCTGGGCTTCACGAAGCGCCCCACCGATATCCACGAACTGCAGGCGTGTGCCGCCTGTGGCCAGATGGGCCTGGCGCAAATCTATGAAACCAGCTTTCGCGCGCACGGCGTGCAAACGGCCCAGGTGCTGCTCACGCATGCCGACCTGGCCGACCGCGAACGCTACCTGAACGCGCGCTCGACGCTGACCACCTTGCTGCGCCTGAAGGTGGTGCCGATCATCAACGAGAACGATACCGTCGTCACCGACGAGATCAAGTTTGGCGACAACGACACCCTGGGTGCGCTGGTGGCCAACCTGATCGAAGCCGATGCACTTGTCATCCTGACGGACCAGCCCGGCTTGTACTCGGCCGACCCGCGCAAGAACCCGGATGCGCGGTTGATCGCGCACGCCCAGGCCGGCGACGTGGCACTGGAAAGCATGGCGGGCGGGGCCGGCAGCAGCATCGGCAGTGGCGGCATGCTGACCAAGGTGCTGGCGGCCAAGCGCGCTGCGCGCTCCGGCGCGCATACCGTGATCGCCTGGGGGCGCGAGCCGGATGTCCTCACGCGTCTGGCGGGTGGCGAAGCGATCGGCACGCAGTTGCTGGCCCCGACCGGCCGCCTGACGGCGCGCCGCCAGTGGATGGTCGACCATCTGCACACGAGCGGCGAAGTCGTCATCGACGCCGGCGCCGCAGCCAAGCTCACGCGCGAAGGCAAGTCGCTCCTGCCGATCGGCGTCATCGCCGTCAAGGGCGAGTTCGGCCGCGGCCAAGTGGTTACCTGCGTGGACGAAGCGGGCAAGCCGCTGGCGCGCGGATTGACCAATTATGCGAGCAGCGAAGTGCGGCGCATCATGCGTCATTCCTCGACCGAAATCGAACGCATCCTGGGCTTCGTCGAAGGGCCTGAGCTCATCCATCGCGACAATATGGTCTTGCTGTAGACAGCGAGCACTAACCAACCGGCTGTTGCGCCAATCTGACGCAACGGCAGGTTTGTATCCAAAATCGTCCAAAAATATTGCCGTATAGATTCAAGCGTTACGCTTGGGGATACACTGCGCTTAAGCGCTTCGCGCGTATATATTCAGGACCTGCCATGAAACTAAGTCGCAAATTACCACTGGGTTTTGCCGCCGTCACCTTGCTCGTCGCCTGCGCAGGCTTCTTCGGCATGGCGCAGCTGAACAGCTCGGTCGACACCTATCGCCAGGCGGTGGTCACCGAAGGCCAGGCACAGCAAGTGCAAGCGTTGCTGTCCCATTTCCGCAAGCAGGTCCAGGAATGGAAGAACACGCTGTTGCGTGGCAAACAGGAAAGCGAACGGGTCAAGTACTGGAACGCGTTCCAGAAGAACGAGACGGAAGTCGCGCAACAGGTCAAGGCCTTGCTGGACGCCATGCCCGAAGGCGAAGTGCGAACGCTGGTGACGCAGTTCGGCGCGGCGCACGCGACCATGGGTGCGGATTTCCGGCGCGGCTACCAGGATTTCGAAGCGGCCGGTTTCGATGCCGGCGCCGGCGATATCGCCGTCAAGGGCAAGGACCGTGCTCCAGCCGAGTTGCTGGTGCAGGCCCAGGAAAAGATGTCGGCCCTCAGCCTGTCCAGCGCGGCCCAGGCCGATGCGGTCGGCAAACAGGCCACGCTGCTCAGCTATAGCCTGATGCTGGTGGGCGCCGTCGTGGCCGTCATCGCCGGTATCCTGGTGTCGCGTTCGATCACGCGGCCGCTCGACGAAGCGGTCGAGGCCGCGCGCAGCGTCGCGGCGGGCGATCTGCGCACTGCGATCACGGTGCGCAGCAACGATGAAACGGGCCAGCTGCTGATGGCGCTGAAGGAGATGTCGGCCAGCCTGCAGCGCATCGTGCTCGAAGTGCGGGGCGGGGCCGAGACCATCGCGGTGGCATCCGGCGAAATCGCGCAGGGCAACCTCGACCTGTCGGCCCGCACCGAGCGCCAGGCCGGCGCGCTGGAAGAGACGGCGTCATCGATGGAAGAACTGACCTCGACCGTCATCCAGAATGCCGACAATGCGCGCCAGGCCAGCGTGCTGGCCGTGTCGGCCTGTGATGTGGCGGTCAAGGGCGGCAAGGTGGTCGAGCAGGTGGTGGGCACGATGGCGTCGATCAGCGCGTCGTCGCGCAAGATCACCGACATCATCGGCGTCATCGACAGCATCGCGTTCCAGACCAATATCCTGGCGCTCAACGCGGCGGTCGAAGCGGCGCGCGCCGGCGAGCAGGGCCGTGGCTTTGCCGTCGTGGCCGGCGAAGTGCGCACCCTCGCGCAGCGTTCGGCAACAGCGGCGAAAGAAATCAAGGACCTGATCGGCGAATCGGTGGCCTGCGTGGAAACGGGCGACCGGCTCGCCGGCGAAGCGGGCGTGACGATGGGTGAGATCCTGGCCAGCGTGCGCGGCGTGATGCACATCATCACCGAGATCAGCGCCGCCAGCAGCGAGCAGAGCCAGGGTATTTCGCAGGTCAACCAGGCCGTTACCGAGATGGATGTCACGACCCAGCAGAATGCGGCGCTGGTCGAGCAGGCCGCTGCCGCAGCGCAATCGCTGCGCGAGCAGACGGTGGCGCTGACGGAAGTGGTCAGCGTGTTCAAGGTCGAAGAGCCGACCGGTGTCGTAGCACCGCCCCGTACCAAACTGGCACTGGCTGCTTGACACGGACCGGGTGCGCGGTAAGATGCCCGCGCGCCCGTAGTGCCGGGATGGGCCCGGCAACCGGTGGCGCACCTTGTGAGCCACCATCCGATGACGCCACTTTCACCTTCCGCCGTGGTCCAGGCGCAGCTCGACGCCTACAACGCCAAAGACCTCGATGCACTGATGGCCACCTATGCGCCGGAGGCAGCGCAATTCGCGCTGCATGGCGACCTGCTGGCGCGCGGCCACGACCAGATCCGGCCGCGTTACGAACAGCGTTTTCTCGAGCCTGACCTGCACGCGCGGCTGCTGTCGCGCACGGTATTGGGCAACTTCGTCACCGACCTCGAGATCGTGACCCGCAACTTTCCAGAAGGTCAGGGCACGGTCGAGATGTTGTGCGTCTACGAGGCGGTGGACGGGCGCATCGTGCGCGCCTCGTTCGCGACCGGCGAGACCCGGATCTAACTTGCCGCAGGTATCGCGGCCTCAGCTGCCGTGGCCGCAGCAACAGCAGCCGGCTCGAGAAGACCCGCCGGTGCCGGCGTCTTGTCCTTGAACTCGCACAGGTCGGCAATCAGGCAATTCCAGCATTTGGGCTTGCGCGCCACGCAGGTGTAGCGCCCGTGCAGGATCAGCCAGTGGTGGGCGTCGTGCAGGAATTCCTTTGGCACGAACTTCAGCAGCTTTTGCTCGACGATGTCGACGTTCTTGCCCGGAGCGATCTTGGTGCGGTTCGAGACGCGGAAGATGTGCGTGTCGACCGCCATCGTCGGTTCGCCAAAGGCCGTATTGAGCACGACGTTTGCCGTCTTGCGGCCCACGCCCGGCAGCGCCTCGAGCGCTTCGCGCACGGGCGGCACCTCGCCGCCATGCTGTTCGACCAAGATCTGGCAGGTGGCGATCACGTTCTTGGCCTTCGTGTTGTACAGGCCAATGGTCGCGATATAGGTCTTGAGCTCATCGATGCCCAGGTCGAGGATCGCCTGCGGTGTGTTCGCTACCGGGAACAAGCGGCGCATGGCCTTGTTCACGCCGACATCGGTCGACTGGGCCGACAGCAGGACCGCGATCAGTAATTCGAACGGCGTCGAAAATTCGAGCTCGGTGGTGGGCGTCGGGTTGGCGGCGCGAAAGCGCGTGAAAATCTCGTAACGTTTGGCGGAATTCATGCAGGTCAGGTCGGGTCGGTATTGCCGGCGGCCTTCAGGCGCGCGCGTTCCATGGCGGCGGCGATGATCGCGCGCTTGCGCTCTTTTTCTGCCAGCTCTTCGGGAGTATTGGTCGCTTCGGCCGTGACTTCACGCATTTTCTGGACGGCCTTGGCGGCCAGTCGCGCGTCATTCTCGTCGCGTTCGCGGCGCAGGCGCGCTTCGCGGAAGTCGTGGCGGCTGCGCGCCGCATCGGCGGCCGGCTGGCTCCAGGCATCCCAGCCGGTGCGCTCACCCGTGACCGGCACCATTGCGATGCAGTCGACCGGGCAGGGCGCCACGCACAGGTCGCAGCCGGTGCACAGGCTCGGCAGGATCGTGTGCATCTGTTTGGCCGCGCCCAGGATCGCATCGACCGGACACGCCTGGATGCACAGCGTGCAGCCAATGCACAGCGCTTCGTCGATGAAGGCCACAGGGCGCGGACGCTCAATGCCATTGGCCGGGTTGATCGGGATGACAGCGCGGCCCGTGGCGGCGGCCAGGCGGCGCACGCCTTCCATGCCGCCGGGCGGGCACTGGTTGATGTCGGCTTCGCCGCTGGCGATCGCTTCCGCATACGGACGGCATGCGGGATAGCCGCACTTGGTGCACTGGGTCTGCGGCAGCAGGTCTTCGAGCTGGTCGGCGAGGGGTTTGGTCACGGTGTGGCGGATCTGGTAAAGCCGACATTATCCGCCAAAATGCCGGGCGCTGCGGTGAAACCCGGCGCGCCGGCATGGCGTGGAAACGGGAGCCTCACGTGCGTGGTCAATCGAACAGAGGCGTGGGCCGTAACCTGCTGTACTATAAACCGATCCACCGACGAGGACTGACATGAACGAATTGATCGCCCCGTTGCTGTTTGCTGCCATTTTTTCTGCAGGCGACAACCTGCACACGCGCAACACCAAGGACAGCCATGCCACGGCGCCGCCCGAGCAGACCGAGGTGCTGGCGCTGCCATCTCTGTACCGCAGCGTCGAATCCAGCGGCGAATTGCGCCGTGGCGAGCGCTTGCCTGCACGCTATCAGGCCGCCCAGTACGTGGTCGAGGACTGGCGCAAGCTGCGCCTGACCAAGCCACCGCGCGGGCATCAGTGGGTGCAGGCCGATCGCAGCTTCGCGCTCGTGGCCATCGCGACCGGCCGGGTCGAGCAGGTGGTGCTGGGGCGCTGAGCGCATCTAGAGCACAAAAAAAATGCCATGGCGCTTGCCATGGCATTGTTTATTCAGCGGTCGTTTATTTGTTGTCGCGGATGAATTCCGTGATCTTCGGACATACAATCTCGCGCCAGCGACGGCCCGAGAAGATGCCATAGTGGCCGGCTTTCTCGACCACAAACGCGTGTTTCATCTCTGCCGGCACACCACTGCACAGATCATGCGCAGCGCTGGTCTGGCCGATGCCCGAAATGTCGTCCAGCTCGCCTTCGACGGTGAGCAATGCCACCGTTTTGATGTCCTGCGGGCGCACCAGATTGCCGCCGACGTTCCACGTACCTTTTGGCAGACTGAAGTCCTGGAACACGGTCTTGATCGTGTCGAGGTAGTACTCGGCCGGCATGTCGAGCACGGCGTTGTATTCGTCGTAGAACTGGCGGTGCGATTCGGCCGAATCGTCGTCGCCCTGCACCAGGTGCTGGTAGAACTCGCGGTGGCTCTGGGCGTGGCGGCCCGGGTTCATCGCGATGAAGCCGGCGTGCTGCAGGAAGCCCGGGTAGACCTTGCGGCCAAAACCCGGGTAGTTGCCCGGCACGGAATAGATCACGGTGTTCTCGAACCACGAGAACGGCTTTTCGACCGCCAGGTCATTGACGGCGGTGGGCGATTTGCGCGGATCGATCGGACCGCCCATCATCGTCATCGTCTTCGGCAGCTTGGCATCCTTCTCGCTTGCCATCAGCGCAATCGCGGCCAGCACCGGCACGGTCGGCTGGCACACGGAGATCACGTGGACGTCCGGGCCCAGATGACGGATGAAGTCCTGGACGTAGAAGATGTAATTGTCGAGGTGGAACGGGCCATCGGACAGCGGCACCATGCGCGCGTCGGTCCAGTCGGTGATGAACACGTCATGGTCGACCAGCAGCGCCTTGACCGTGTCGCGCAGCAGCGTGGCATGGTGGCCGGACAGCGGCGCGACGAGCAGCACGGTCGGCTGGGCGAGAGCAGCGATCCCGGCGTCGGGCAGGTCCTTCTTGAAGTGCAGCAGGCTGCAGAACGGCTTTTCGAGCACGATCTCTTCGACGATGCCGACTTCTTCGCCCTTGATCGTGGTGGTCTTCAAGCCGAAGGCCGGCTTCTGGTATTCCTTGCCCAAGCGATACATCAGCTCGTATCCGGCAGCGATCCGCTGCGAAAACGGGGTGTGTGCAAATGGCGAGACGGGATTGGAAAACATCTTCGACGACGCCTCAGCCCACTGCATGAGTGGGATCAGGAAGGAGCGTTGCATTTCGTGCAATTGGTAAAGCATAAATAAATCCTTCTATTAACTGCGCGCGCCGCAAAAGATTTGCGTTGAAGCTTCAACGATTATAGGGGATTTGCTTTTGGCTTGTGGAAACCTGAGCGGACCTGACGCTGAAGCATGCTGCACTTGTAGCATATTTACCCGTGCGCGCTTCGTTGGGCATCCCACATAAAACAAAACGCCCCGCGATGCGGGGCGTTTTAACGGGACGTTGTCGTTGCGATGTTACTGAACGACTGTGACCGGCTGTTTAGTCGAAGACTGGCGTCTCGACGCCCAGGATCTTGTGCAGCTTTGGTGACGTGGTCGTGTACTGCATGTGGATCTTCTTGTCCGGGAAGATGTAGGGTGCAGCACCGAACGCAGCCAGTGCCGCTTCGTGGAAGCCCGACAGGATCAGCTTTTTCTTGCCCGGATAGGTGTTGATGTCGCCGACCGCGAAGATGCCCGGGACATTCGTCTCGAACTTTTCGGTGTCGACCACTTTCAGCTGCTTGCGTTCGATGTCCAGGCCCCATTCGGCGATCGGACCCAGCTTTGGCGACAGGCCGAAGAACACCAGCAGCATGTCCAGCGGAACGCGGCGGGTGACGCCGTCGGCGCCAGTGACCTTCACTTCGGTCAGCTTGCCGTCTTTTTCATCGAAGCCGGTGACCTGGCCGGTGATCAGCTGCATCTCGTATTCGTCGCACAGCGCCTTCATCTTGGCGACCGAGCTTGGCGCCGCGCGGAAGTCGTCACGGCGGTGCACCAGCACCACGGACTCTGCTTTGCCGACGAAGTTCAGTGCCCAGTCGAGCGCCGAGTCGCCGCCGCCGCAGATGACGATGTTCTTGCCGTCGAAACGTGCCGGATCCTTGACTCGGTAGAACAGCTGTTCGTTTTCGAACTTGTCGATCGCGTCGACCTTGATCGTGCGCGCCTGGAACGAACCGACGCCGGCAGCGATGAAGATGGTCTTGGTAATGAACTGGGTACCGGTCGACGTCTCGACATTGAACCGGTTGTCTTCACGGCGCTGCACGCCGGTGACTTCCTGGCCCAGGTGGAACGTTGGCTCGAACGGCTCGATCTGCTTGAGCAGGTTGTCGGTCAGTTCCTGGCCGGTGCAGACCGGCACGGCCGGAATGTCATAGATCGGCTTGTCCGGGTACAGTTCCACGCACTGGCCGCCGACAGCTGGCAGCGAATCGATGACGTGGGCCTTGATTTCAAGCAGGCCCAGTTCGAAGACCTGGAACAGGCCGACCGGACCGGCGCCGATGATGACGGCATCGGTCTCGATGGCGCCGGCGAACGAACTGTTGGGAGCGATGCTGCCCGCTTCGTGGGTGGCACTGATAGTCATGCGCTTAAATCCTGTGATGTTTGAATGGTGAGGCGAGAGCGGCCGCAGCCGCCACGCGTAACGCCCCCGGGACCGGCGCCGGCGCACAAGGGCCGGCGCAACGGCGACCTGACCGCCCGATCAGCGAACCAGTTGGTCGAGCTTGTCCGTGACGTCTTTCCACTTGTCGGCCTCTGGCAGGGCGGCTTTCGTCTTGGTAATCGACGGCCAGAAGCGCGACAGATCGGCATTGATCTTGATGAACTGCTGTTGATCGCCGGGCACGTCTTCTTCGGCAAAGATTGCATTCACGGGGCACTCGGCGACGCACACGGCGCAGTCGATGCACTCGTCGGGATCGATGGCGAGGAAATTCGGGCCTTCCCGGAAACAATCTACCGGGCATACATCGACGCAGTCGGTGTAACGACAGCTGATGCACGATTCGGTGACAACGTGGGTCATAACAGTCCTATCAGTTGGTGGGGTGTCGCATTGCCGGGCGCACGAGGGCCGGCCGGACAAGACAAAGCACTGTATTTTAGGGCAATTCGGGTTTTCTCACAAACTCGCTTATATACACAATGGACATAAGCAAATGACGAGCGGTACCGCACGGGCGTGCGGTTCGCGCACGGGTGCGGGCGTCAGGCAGCCTGGCGCAACTGTACCAGCAGATTGTGCCATTCGCTGCCGCCGATGGCGGTGCGTGTGCTGATGCTCACGCTCATGCTCACGCGCGCAGTGACGCGTCGGCTTCCAGGTCGGCTGGGGATGTGGGCAGTATGGGCAGTGTGGGCAGGTTGAGGCCGAGCGGACCGGCGTTGCCGGGTTGGGTATGCCAACGGGCGACGACGCAGGTAGCATCTTTGTATTCGGGCAATTGCATGGTGCCGCAGCAGGCGTACCGGTCTTGCCTGGCGCCAGGGGCATCGCACACGCAGGCCGCCAGCGGCGCGCCGGGCAGGTACACGTCTTCGGTTGCGCCAGCTGGCGATTTGCCGGTCTCGACCACTTCGCGCCGGCTGAACTGGTTGCGGATGAAGCCGCCATACGCTGCGGGCTTGCCGTCGGCCGCGACCACCAGCAGCATGCCGTTGACCACGTCGGCGAACGTGGCGGCGGTATCGGGCGCGCCGATCAGGGCGCGCAGCAGCACGCCGCCCAGGTAGGCCGCCACCCGGTGCAGCACGGCAGCGTCGTCTTCGCGCTCGGGGTTGCGTTCATGGGCGAACAGATCGGCCAGCACGTCGTACACGGCGCCCGTAAACACCTGGGAAATGGCATGCACCTGGGTGCCCACCTGGCTCAGGCGCAGGTCGTTGTCGGCATTGCGCAAGCCGTTGCGGTTGCCCAGCGCCAGCCCGAACTGCTCGGCGACGTCGGCCAGGAAGGATTTGTCGTGCAGATTGGCCTTGGTCTGGGCGACGATGGCTTCGCACTGGTCGAACTGCGACAAGGCCAGAAAAACGGCAGTGAGGTCGCCGAACGATTCGTGCAGGCCGCCCGTCTGGGGCGGGGCGTCGGCCTGCAGCCAGCGTGGCTTGATGCCGTCGAGGATCGCGTGGGCGGTCTCGTGCGAGACGATATCGAACGAGCGGCAGGTAAATACGCGCCCGGCGCCGCCAGCGGGGACGAAGTCGCCGAACTTCAGGCAGCCCTGGGTGCGGCTGTAGAACGCGTTCATGATGTCGGGCAAGCCGTGCGGGAAGACGCGCAGCGGACTGGTGTCGATGCTGCTGTTCCATTGCCATGGCAGCGGCATGGCGACGCTGGCCGCTGCCAGCACGCGCTGGTACATGGTCAGGGTCTGGCGCACGACGGCATAGGTGTGCACGGCGTCGAACTGGGGCGTGTCGGCCTGGGTGACGAAGTCGCCAGAGGGGTTCGGTTCGACCTGGTCGATGCCGGGCACGCCGGGCGCGATGCGGGCGTCGCGCGGGCCGGCCAGCACGGCGCCGGGCAGATACGCCGTGCGGGTGCCGATGGCGCCGACCGACGGGTCTTGCTTCCACATCAGCACGCGGGCACCGAAGGCTTGCGGCAGCGGCTCGGCATCGACAGGCGGGTCGGGGTCGGGCCCGGCGGTGGCGGCAGCGCCGTCGACCAGGCGCGCCATGCGGACAGGTTGACGGGACCGTGCACCGTGCGGCGCCTCGTGCGGTTGCTGGGGGTGCATTTCCATGACGGCTCCTCGCGTAATGACGGCGTTCGCTTTCATGGTAGCCCGCCATGACGGGCACGCTTTGAGACGCGTCAATTGCGGCGTGACGAATGCATCAGTTCTAGCGAACTCTGGCATACGACCGCGTCAACTGGCATCATGGCGGATTGTTCGCAATATTTAGGAAGGAATGTCCCGATGGCGGAAATCAGCATCGTCCAGCAACACACCCTGAGCCCGGCTGCGGCGCGCACGGCGGCCGAGCAAGTGGCGCAGCGTATTGCGACCGAATATGGACTGGCATGCCAGTGGGATGGCGACGTGCTGCGCTTCGAGCGCAGTGGCGTGGAGGGGGCATTGACGCTGGAAGACCAGCAGGCGGCGATGCGGATCAACCTGGGATTCCTGATGGGCGCCTTCGCGCCGGCCATCGAGGCCAAGGTGGCGGAGAAGATGCGCAAGACCTTCGCCGCCTAGTCCACTACGACAGCGATTCCCTGAATCAGCCTTTCAGCTCTTCGATCAGATCGATGTATTGCTGCTGGGCTTCTTCTTGCGACGTGCCGGCCAGACCGGCCCAGGCGTCGAACTTGGCGCGTGCTACGAAATCGGTCATGCCCGGACGCTCGCCGGTCGCGTCGCCGCTCGAACCCTGCTTGTACAGCGCATAGATCTTCAGCAAGGTCATATTGTCCGGACGCTCCGACAGATTCTTCGAATCGAGCTGGGCCTGGGTGAATTGTTCTTGGACGCTCATGGAAACTCCTGTGATGGTGGGTTGCAGTCTTGTCGCTTGGACAAGGCGGCAGGCATCTTAGCGCAGGAGGCGGCGGCGACCCGGGGAATTGGGCGTACTTTAGAGGGGAACTTCAAATGCGTGCAGTACCTGCCATGCGCCGCAAGAGAGGCGGGGCATGGCAGTAAAGCGATGCTGCGGCTTAGACAGCCAGCAGGTCGACGTCGAAGATCAGGGTGGCGTTTGGCGGAATGACACCGCCGGCGCCGCGTGCGCCATAGCCCAGGGCTGCAGGAATGGTCAGGCGACGCGAGCCGCCGATTTTCATGCCTTGCACGCCTTCGTCCCAGCCGCGGATGACCTGGCCGGCGCCGAGTGCGAACTCGAACGGATCGCCACGGTCTTTGCTCGAATCGAACTTGGCGCCGAGGCTGCCGTCGTCGTTGCGCAGCCAGCCGGTGTAGTGCACGGTGACGTGCTGGCCAGCCTTGGCTTCGTCGCCGGTGCCGGTGACGAGTTCTTCGTATTGCAGGCCAGAATCGGTAGTGATGGTGGACATGGTCTTCCTTGTTGTTCAGATTGAACGACGATTGTAGTGCATGGGTCGGGAAACCGCCATTGTCCGGGCCAGCCGTGCGCCCCGTTGCAGCCCGGCGCGCTCCCGTAGAATGCGCTCTCGACCTTCCCAACTGGAGTAGCCATGCCGCATGCCGACAGCGCGACCGTGATTCCGAGGACCGCCCCGATGAAGGGCGTCCTGCTTGCCTGGCGGCGCGCGCTGCGCTCGCAGTTCAGCGGCCGCATGCTGCTGCTCTCGCTGGTCCCGCTGCTGCTGTCGCTCACGCTGTGGGGCGTCGCGATGTGGCTGGGCCTGCAGCCGCTGCTCGACTGGCTGCACGGGCTGTTTACCGACTACGGCGGCTTCGATGCGAGCAACAGCATGCTGGGCATGCTCGGGCTGGGCATGCTCAAGGTGATGGTCGTGCCGCTGCTGGCGATTGCCTTGCTGCTGCCCCTGATGATTGCATCGAGCCTGCTGTTCATGGGCATCGTCGCGATGCCGGCCATCGAGCGTCACGTGAGTGGCCGTCACTTCCCCGCGCTCGACAGGAAAGAGGGCGGCTCGTTCGTCGGCAGCCTGGCCATCAACGTCGGTAGTACGGCCGTGTTCGCGCTGTTGTGGCTGTTCACGCTGCCGCTGTATGCCATACCGCCGCTGGCCTGGCTGGTGCAGGCCGGCCTGTGGGCCTGGGTCACGTCGCGCGTGATGAGCTACGACGCACTGGCCGCGCACGCCAGCGGGGCCGAGCGCCAGGTGCTGATGCGCACCTGCCGTCCGGCGCTGCTGACGATCGGCCTGGTCTCGGGCCTGGCCGGCGCGCTGCCCGGCATCGCGTGGATGGGTGGGGCGGTGATCTCGGTCGTGCTGTTCCCGGTGCTGGCGCTGGTGTCGCTGTGGCTGTACATCATGCTCTTTTTGTTTGCCGGGCTCTGGTTCCAGTATTACTGCCTGCAGGCACTGGTGGAGCTGCGCGCGCAGCACCTTCCAGCACATCCCGGCGCCGGCGCTTCCATTTAAATCAGTGGTGCGCTGTGCACCGGCACGATGTCGGGCGCGTTAACTGCCAGCGTCAACCGTGCATACGACGCTTGATGCGTTGCTGCCAACAGTCGTGACGCACGGGCATCGCTTGCGGTCATGCCATTTAACCAACCCGTTGTTTTTTTGCGAAAATATTCCGGTATAGGCCGATTTGTTAAACGGTATCTCGCGTGTATCTTATTGATGTGGTGGAATATTACCTATGGACGGGGCAATCTGGAGTGGGATTGCACTGCTGAAATTTGTGAACTAACAGACACCACAATCACTCGAACGGACCAGCAGCAATAGATGGCGAGCAGGTTGGCGGGGGTTGCAAGCGTTTTGATTCGGACCGGTTAAGCCATCATGGAAAGTATTCGTCGCCTCGTGCGACCAAACAATGTATTCGGCAAGCGCGCCGCCACCTCGCGGAGCGAGCCGACCATGGACGGCGCAGTTGCCGCGCCAGTCGTCGCCGCAGCGGGCGCTGCAGCGTCGGGGGCGTCTGCGTCCCCGTCCGCCCCGGATTCGGCGGGTGACGTTCCCCTGCACGATGCCTTCCCGCACCTGGCTGACAACGGCCATGGCAGCGGCGGCGGGCCGGGCGACCCGTCCGGTGGGCCGGATGGGTCGCCGCCAGCGCCGCGCAAGCGCCGCTGGAAGCTCTGGCTGGCGCTGATCGGCTTGCTGCTGATCGCTGCCGCGGCGGCTTGGGCCGTGACGGAAACCCGCACCTCGCGCCTGCAGGCGAAAATCTTCGCCGACATGGCCAGCGAACTCACGTTCCGCATGGCCAATGGCCCAAGCGATTCGATCCGCTTCCCGGCCGCCAGCCCGTACGACACCCGACTCGGCTATGCCGGCCTGCCGAAATACCTCGAACGCCTGCAGACGCGCGATTACGCGATCGCGTCGCAGGCGCGCATCTCGCCGCAGATGGTCAAGATGGCCGATCTCGGCCTGTACGCCACCTACCACGAGAAAACCAAGGTCGGCCTCGAGATCCTCGATTGCCGCGCCCAGCCCCTGTTCACGTCGCGCTTCCCCGAGCGCTTCTACGACAAATTCGACGCCGCACCGTCGCTGCTGGTACAAAGCCTGCTGTTCATCGAAAACCGCGAACTGCTCGACGCGAGCCACCCGCGCCGCAATCCGGCCGTCGAATGGGACCGCTTCTCGAAAGCCGTGTTCGACAAGACGCTGGCCAGTGTCGGCCTGGGCGGCGACGGCCGCGTGGCCGGCGGCAGCACGCTGGCCACGCAGATCGAAAAATACCGGCACTCGGCCGAGGGCCGCACCGGCTCGCTGACCGACAAGATCATCCAGATGGCCTCGGCCACGCTGCGCGCTTACCAGGACGGCGAAGACACCACGGGGTCGCGCCGCCAGGTCGTGCTCGACTACCTGAACACGGTGCCGCTGTCGGCCAAGCCGGGTTACGGCGAAGTCAACGGTATCGGCGACGGCATGTGGGTCTGGTACGGCCGCGATTTCGCCAAGGTCAATGCGATGCTCAAGGGCCCGATGACGAGCCCGGACGCCGTCATGGCCTACAAAGAGGCGCTGTCGCTGATGATCGCCCAGCGCCGCCCGGCGTATTACCTGGGCGCCGGCGAAAGCGACCTGGAAACCCTGACCAACAGCCACCTGCGCGTGCTGACGCAGCAGGGCGTGATTTCGCCGCAACTGCGCGACGCTGCCCTGAGCGCCAATCTGAAACCGGCGCTGCACACGGGCGTGGCGCCGCCACCGGCGGATGCGTTCGTCTCGCGCAAGGCGGCCAATGCAGTGCGCAACCATGTGGGTTACCTGATCGGCGACTCGCGCCTGTACAACGTCGACCGCCTCGATCTGTCGGTGGTCTCGACCCTCGACGGCAATGCCCAGCAAGCCGTCACGACTGCGCTGCGCAAGCTGTCCGACGCCGAACACGCGAAAGAAGCCGGCCTGACGGGCAAGGGCATGCTGGGTAATGGCGACCCGGCGCAAGTGGTCTACAGCTTCACGCTGATGGAGCGGGGCGAGCACGTCAACTACCTGCGCGTGCAGACCGACAACTACGACCAGCCACTGGACATCAACGAAGGCGCCAAGCTCGATCTGGGTTCGACGGCCAAGCTGCGCACGCTGGTGACCTACCTCGACATCGTCGACCAGCTGCACAAGCGCTTTGGCGCGATGGACAAGATTGGCCTGATGGGCGTCGAAGTCGATGCGAAAGACCGCATGTCGCAGTGGGGCCTCGACTACTTCCGCACATTGCCCGACGGCGCCGACCGCAGCCTCAAGCCCATGCTCGACGCCGCCATGGCGCGCAAGTACTCGGCCAATCCAGGCGAGCGCTTCTTTACCGGTGGCGGCCTGCACACGTTCGGCAACTTCAGCAAGCTCGACGACAGCCGCATCATGGATGTGAACCAGGCGCTGCGCAGCTCGACCAACCTCGTGTTCGTGCGCATGATGCGCGACGTCGTGCGTTACTACATGTTCCAGTTGCCGGGCTCGTCCGCGCAACTGCTGGCCGACGCCGACGATCCGCGCCGCGCTGCCTATCTGGCGCGCTTTGCCGACAACGAAGGCAAGGTCTTCATGGCCAAGTTCTGGAACAAGTACAAGGGCAAGACGCCGCAGGAAGTAGAAACGCTGCTGTTCTCCGGCGTGCGTCCGCTGGCCTCGAAGCTCGCGGCGGCCCACCGCACCGTGGTACCGAACGCCACGCTGGCGCAGTTTGGCGCGTTCATCGATGCATCGGTCCCGGCCAGCAACGAGATCGATCCCGACCGTATTCCGAAACTGTACGAGACCTATGACCCACGGAATATGTCGCTGGCCGACCGCGGCTACGTGTCATCGGTGCATCCGCTCGAACTGTGGCTGGTGAGCTATCTGCGCACGCATCCAAAAGCGACCTGGTCCGAAGTGACGGCCGCCAGCGTCAAGGAGCGCCAGGAAGTCTACCAATGGCTGTTCAAGACGCACCGCAAGCACGCGCAGGACAACCGCATCGCCGGCCTGCTCGAAGTCGAGGCGTTCCTGAAGATCCACGCGCAGTGGAAGAAAATGGGCTACCCGTTTGATTCGCTCGTGCCGTCGTACGCGACCACGCTGGGCGCCTCGGCCGACCGGCCGGCCGCGCTGGCCGAGATGATGGGCATCATCGTCAATGGCGGCGTGCGCAAACCGATCGAGCGCATCGATTCGCTGCACTTTGCCAAGTCCACGCCGTATGAAACGCTCGTGCGCCGCAACAAGGGCGGCGGCAAGGAACAAGTGCTGGCGCCCGAAGTCGCGCGCGCCGTGGCCGACGCCATCCAGGGCGTCGTCTCGGACGGCACCGCCAAGCGTGTCAAGACCGCCTTCGTGCAATCGGACGGCAGCATCATCGCCGTGGCCGGCAAGACCGGTACCGGTGACCAGCGTTTCGACGTGTATGCCCGTGGCGGCCGCCTGGTCGAGTCGCGCTACGTGAATCGCTCGGCGACGTTCGTGTTCAACATCGGCGAACGCTTCTACGGCAGCATGACCGCGTACGTGCACGGGCCGCAGTCCGAAAACTATGACTTCACCAGTGCGTTGCCGGTGCAACTGCTCGTCACGCTGGCGCCGAGCCTGATGCCGATGATCGAACCGCCGGCCGCGCCAGCACCCGTGCCCGGCCAGGCCGTCGCCGCCGCGCCGCGGCAGTGCGTGCGTTGAGGCCAGGGCAGGATCTTCCGGGCGCGCCAGTCAAGGGGCTGCGCGCCCGCCTGCAGAACTTCAGCATCGTTTCGCTGCGCGATCTGGTCGTGGCCACCGGCCCGACGATCCTGCTGGTCGCGGCGGCCGTGGTGCTCGCCTACTGGTGGGTCGACCCGGCGCCGCCGCGCACGCTGCGGCTGGCCACGGGCCAGGAAAACTCCGCCTACGAGCAATTCGGCAAGCAATATGCCAGCGTGCTGGCGCGCGACGATATCAAGGTCACGCTGCAGGGCACGCTCGGCTCGCAGGACAATCTGCAGCAGTTGCTGGCCGGGCAGGCCGATGTCGCGTTCGTGCAAAGCGGCTCGACCGACGACAAGGTTGGCAACGCCGACAGCGTCGAGCGGCGCGGCCTGGTCTCGCTGGGCAGCTTGTTTACCGAACCCGTGTGGCTGTTTGTGCGCGACGAAGCGAATGTCACGCGGCTGCCCGATCTGCGCGGCAAGCGCATCAACCTGGGGCCGGAAGGCACCGGCGTGCCGCGCCTGGTGCGCCAGCTGCTCGACGCCAACAATATCGTGCCGGGCGCATTGACGATCAGCGACCTGGCCAACACGCCGGCGACGGTCGAATTACTGGCCGGGCGCATCGATGGCCTGGTGTTCAGCTCGGCGCCGGAAGCGCCGCTGATCCAGATGCTGCTGCAAACGCCGGGCATCCGTCTGTTCGATTTTTCGCAGGCCGAAGCCTATACGCGGCGCCTGCCATTCCTGACGCACGTGGTGCTGCCGCGCGGGATCGTCGACCTGGGCCGCAATATCCCGAACCAGGATTACCACCTGATCGCGCCAACCGCCACGCTCGTCGCGCGCGAGGAAATCCATCCGGCGCTGGTGGGCCTGCTGGTCAAGGCGGCGACCGAGATCCACGGCGGCGCCGGCTGGTTCCAGCAGCAGGGCCAGTTCCCGTCGCCGAAGTACACGGAAATCCCGGTCGCGCCCGAAGCGGCGCGCTACTACCGCGATGGCCCGCCGTTCATGCAGCGCTACATGCGGTTCTGGCTGGCCAACCTGGCCGAGCGGCTGTGGGTCGTGGTGGTGGCGCTGACGGCGCTGTTGATTCCGCTGTCCAAGATCGTGCCGCCGATTTACGTCTGGCGCGTGCGTTCGCGCGTGTATCGCTGGTACGGTGAGCTGCGCGCCATCGAACAGTCGCTGGAGGAGAGCGGGGCCGACGCCACCGAGGCGGTGCGCAAGGAGTTGCTGGGCCGGCTCGATGGGCTGGAAGACCGCGTCAACCATATCTCGGTGCCGCTGGCCTACGCGGACGAGCTGTACCGCCTGCGCAGTCACATCCACCTGGTGCGCGAGCGGGTGCGCGGCGTGCACGAGGACCAGTCAGCGCAGCCGGTGGCTTGAGCATGTCTTTTTGGAATTGACCGGGAATCCCATTACACTGGCGTCCCCAGTCATCTCTTCGAAGGCCGTCATGATCCGCCGTACGCTTCCCGCCCTTGTTTTCGGCTTGTGCCTTGCCGCTGGCCTGGCCAGCCCGTCTGCCGCGATTGCCGCGGACAGTGTCAAGGACAGCAAGCGCCCGACGCGCGAAGCCTATACTAAGTACGAGTACCGGATCCCGATGCGTGACGGTGTGCAGTTGTTCACGGTCGTCTACGTGCCGAAGGACAGCTCGCGCAGCTACCCGTTCCTGATGCAGCGCACCCCGTACAGCGCTGGCGTACGTGCCGAAGGCGAACTGCGCTATGGCGTGGACTGGCTGCCCGAGTCGCTGGGGCCATCCCGCGAATTCGAGGAAGCCGGCTACATCTTCGTGAGTCAGGACGTGCGCGGCCGTTACATGTCCGAAGGGACGTGGCAGGAAATGACGCCGCACGGCAAGGGCAAGCTGGCAAAAGGCGAGGGCCGCGAGAGCGACGACATGTACGATACGGTCGCCTGGCTGCTGAAGAACATCCCGAACAACAACGGCAAGGTCGGCATCTGGGGCATCAGCTACCCGGGCTTCTACGCCGCCGCCAGCGTCATCGATTCGCACCCGGCGATCAAGGCCGCCTCGCCCCAGGCGCCGATTGCCGACCTGTACATGGGCGACGATTCGTACCACGGCGGCGCCTTCAAGCTGGCCGCCAACTTCGACTTTTATGCCGCTTTCACGGCCGCGCCGAACCCGACGCCGCTGCCAAAGACCGGCAGCGAATTCGATTACGGCGTGGCCGACGGCTACGATTATTTTCTGAAGCACCGCACGCTGGCGAATATCGCCGCGACCATGACCGACACGCAGCGCGAGCTGTTCATGCCGAACATCGAGCACGACACCTATGACAGCTTCTGGAAAGAGCGCGCCATTGGCCCGCACCTAAACAACGTCAAGGCCGCCGTGCTGACGGTGGGCGGCTGGTTCGATGCGGAAGACGCCGCCGGCCCGTTCATCGTGCACCGCGCGCTGGAAGCGCAGAACAAGGGCGGCAACCATGCCCTCGTGGTGGGCCCATGGGTGCACGGCGGCTGGGCGCGCGGAGACGGCGCCCGGCTTGGCCACGTCAAGTTCGACGCAAAAACAAGCGAATGGTTCCGGCGCAAGGTCCAGTTCCCGTTCTTCGAGCAGCACCTGAAGGGCGTCAAGCCGAACACCACGCTGGCGCCGGTGACCGTGTTCGAGACGGGCACGAATGTCTGGCGCCAGTACGACGCCTGGCCGCCGAAACCGGCGAAGGCGCGCACGCTGTACTTTGGCGCGAATGGCGCACTGCGCTGGCAGCAGCCGACCGCGACGATGAGCACGACCACGGGCGCAGGTTTCGATGAATACGTGGCCGACCCGGCGCGCCCGGTGCCGTACATCGGCTACCCGGCGCTGGGCGTGCCGCGCGAATACATGGTGTCGGACCAGCGCTTCGCCGCCACGCGGCCTGATGTGCTGGTGTACCAGAGCGCCGTGCTGGAAGAAGATGTGACGGTCGCCGGGCCGGTCACGCCCAAGCTGTTCGTGTCCACGAGTGGCACCGACGCCGACTGGGTCGTCAAGCTGATCGAT
Organism: Oxalobacteraceae sp. CFBP 8761; assembly: GCA_014841595.1. NCBI lineage: Bacteria > Pseudomonadati > Pseudomonadota > Betaproteobacteria > Burkholderiales > Oxalobacteraceae > Oxalobacteraceae sp. CFBP 8761. Next base: position 445,513 of record JACYUE010000002.1, read on the forward strand.
GTCTACCCGGCCAGTTTCCCGACCCCGGCAGCCGAGCGGGGCGGCGATGTCGGTCCGCCCGCGGTGAGTCTGGGTGGCTTCCAGCAACTGGTGCGTGGCAATCCGCTGCGCGGCAAGTTCCGCAACAGCTATGAAAAGCCCGAACCGTTCGTGCCGGGCAAGGTCGAACCCATCAAGTATGAACTGGGCCAGGTGAACCACACCTTCCGGCGCGGTCACCGGATCATGGTGCAGGTGCAGAGCTCGTGGTTCCCGCTGATCGACCTGAATCCGCAAACGTTCATGCGCATTCTTGATGCGAAGCCCGGCGACTTCAGGAAAGCGACCCAGCGCGTGTATCACGCGCCAGGAACGGCGTCCGGGCTGGAACTGATGGTGCTGCCGAACCCGGGTAGCGCCAACTAGGTCAGGCGCCGATCCACGGCAGGCCGGCCGTGCACCAGCCGCCGATCGTCTTGCGGTGCCCGTCGCCGTCGCGATCGCCTTCGAACCCTTCCAGAATGTCGAAGGCGTTTGCATAGCCCAGCTCGGTCGCCACGCGCGCGCCGTGGCGCGAGCGCACGCCCGAGCGGCACAGGAACAGCAGCACGTCGTCCTTGCCGGCTACCTGTTCGAGCTGTGCGCCAAAGTCCGGATTGGGGGCGCCGCCCGGATAGGTGGCCCACTGCACTGCCAGGTGCTGCGCCTGGCCGATCGCGACACGGCCCACCCAGTCGCGTTCGGCGTTGGTGCGCACGTCGACCAGCTTGACGTTCGGGCTGCTCTGGAGCAGGTCGAACGCTTCCTGAGGCGTGACTGCACCAGCGTAGGGCTGGTCAGCGCCACGCTGGCGCGCCGCCGTGAGAATCTGTTCTTTGATCATGTCGGGTTGGTCCATTCGTCGTTTGTCATCGTCAATGCACCATCCTGGAGCGCAGTCGGGTGCGCTCAATTGGTGCAAGCACGTAGAATTGCTCGTTAGTGGTGCAAATCGGCGTACAGGTAAATCTTGCCATACGCCCCCGGTCGAGGCGATTTTATGGGTAAACTAACCCATTGCCCAAGAACGATTTGCGCATAGCCTCATGCACTGAAGTTGGCATCGTCGTTGACACCCAGTTGGCACATTTCGTGCTTCATCATGATGCAAGTTGTCGGTTCGCATAGACTGACATCCCTTTTTCAATTAGGAGATTCCGAATGGCAAAGTCCGCCGCAGATGTAATGCAAATGGTCAAAGACAACGAAGTCAAATTCGTTGATTTACGCTTCGCCGATACCCGCGGCAAGGAACAACACGTCACGGTCCCGGTGTCGCACTTCGACCTGGACAAATTCGAATCCGGCCACGCCTTCGACGGTTCGTCGATCGCCGGCTGGAAAGGTATTGAAGCGTCGGACATGCTCCTGATCCCGGATGCAAACACCGCCAATATCGACCCGTTCATGGAAGAGACCACACTGTTCATGCAGTGCGACGTCGTCGAGCCATCGGACGGCAAGGGCTACGACCGCGATCCGCGCTCGATCGCCAAGCGCGCTGAAGCCTACCTGAAATCGTCGGGCATCGGCGATACCGCCTACTTCGGCCCAGAGCCGGAATTCTTCATCTTCGACGCCGTGCGCTGGAAGCTGGACATGTCGGGTTGCTTCGTCAAGATCGATTCCGAAGAGGCATCGTGGTCGACCGACAAGGAATTCGAAGGCGGCAACAGCGGTCACCGTCCAGGCGTGAAGGGCGGCTATTTCCCAGTGCCACCAGTCGATTCGTTCCAGGACATGCGCTCCGAAATGTGCCTGATCCTCGAGTCGATGGGCATCCCGGTCGAAGTGCACCACCACGAAGTCGCCGGCGCCGGCCAGAATGAAATCGGCACCAAGTTCTCGACGCTGATCGAGCGCGCCGACTGGACCCAGAACATGAAATACGTGATCTGGAACGTGGCCCACAGCTACGGCAAGACCGCGACCTTCATGCCAAAGCCAATGGCTGGCGACAACGGTTCGGGCATGCACGTGCACCAGTCGATCTGGAAAGACGGCAAGAACCTGTTCGCAGGCGACGGCTATGCAGGTCTGTCGGACACGGCCCTGTTCTACATCGGCGGCATCATCAAGCACGCCCGCGCCCTGAACGCGATCACCAATCCAGGCACCAACTCGTACAAGCGCCTGGTGCCAGGCTTCGAAGCCCCGGTCAAGCTGGCTTATTCGGCTCGTAACCGTTCGGCCTCGATCCGCATCCCGCACGTGGCGAACCCGAAAGGCCGCCGCATCGAGACGCGTTTCCCGGATCCACTGGCGAACGTCTACCTGTGCTTCGCAGCCCTGATGATGGCCGGCCTGGATGGTATCCAGAACAAGATCCACCCGGGCGAAGCGGCAACGAAAGACCTGTACCATCTGCCGCCTGAAGAAGACAAGCTGATCCCGACGGTGTGCGCATCGCTGGAAGAAGCACTGGACGCACTGAACGAAGACCGCGAGTTCCTGACCCGTGGCGGCGTGTTCAGCGACAGCATGATCGATGCCTACATCGACCTGAAGATGCAGGAAGTCCAGCGCATGCGCATGACCCCGCACCCAGCCGAATTCGACATGTACTACTCGTCGTAATCGGTCCATCCAGGCTGGCACGGATGTGCATCGCGCCGGCCTGGCGGGTAGAACAAACGCGGGGAAAGCCATGCTTTCCCCGCGTTTTTTGTTGCTTGGGGTTTATATTCCTTGGGGTATAGTCGGGCGCATCTACAATAGCGTGCCCTTGCGACCAACCGGGATGGGAATGACAAATAGTGTGTTTCAGGCCAGTGTGGCCGTTTTTACCGCCGTGTTTGCCTCAGTGCTGCTGTGCGCCAGTGCGCAGGCGCAAATCTACCGTTGTACCGATGCCAATGGCCGGCCGCTGTACACCGACACCAAGGTCGGCAAGTGCCAGCTGATCGACACCGGCTACAGCGCGCCGCCGGCAGCCTCGGCCCCGATTCCTGCACCGCGCTCGGCGGGCGGTGGGGGCGGTTCATCCGCGTCGAATTCCGCCCCGGCGGCGGCGCCAAGCGCGGCCCAGTCGAACTTCCCGCGCGTGGACAATGTGCTGCAGCGCGCCCGCGACGACGAGCGGCGCGAGATCCTGGGCGATGAGCTGCGCCTGGAAGAACGCAAGCTCACCGACCTCAAGCGCGTCTTCAACAACGGTGAGCCGGAGCGTCAGGGCAACGAGCGCAACTACGCCAAATACCAGGAGCGCGTGGCCTCCATGCGCGACGAAATCAATCGCAGCGAACGCAATATCGAAGCGCTCAGGCGCGAGATCGGTAATATCAGATGACCCTGCCTCCGATGGCGCCACCCGTGTACGACCCGGGCAACCCGGCCCGTTATGCCGGCCTCGACTTGCTGGCCTCGGCCGTGATGATGACCGGGCCCGATGGCGAAGTGGTGTATGCCAACGCCGCCGCCGAAAACCTGATGGAGCTGTCGTTCAAGTCGCTGCAGCGCCATCGCCTGCCCGAACTGTTTACCAATGGCGCCGAGATTGGCGTGCTGATCACGCAGGCGCTGGTGCACCAGTACGCCGACCTGCGCCAGGACCTGACGCTGCAGAGGAGCGGGCGCGAACCGCTGCACGTGAACAGCATCGTCAGCGCCCTGGGCGACGGCACGGCGCTGATCGAGCTGCGCGAGAACGTCCAGCAGCTAAAACTCGACCGCGAAGAGCGCCTGATGGACCAGAGCCAGGCCAACAAGGAGCTGATCCGCAACCTGGCGCACGAGATCAAGAATCCGCTGGGCGGCATCCGCGGCGCCGCGCAACTGCTCGAACTCGAGCTGCCGCCGCACCACCTGCTGGAGCTGCAGGAATACACGCAGGTGATCATCAAGGAAGCCGACCGCCTGCAGACGCTGGTCGACCGCCTGCTGGCGCCGCACCGCAAGCCGCACATCGTCGGCGACGTCAATATCCACGAAGTGTGCGAGCGCGTGCGCAGCCTGATCCTGGCCGAATTCCCGCAGGGGCTGTCGATCCGGCGCGATTACGATGCGTCGATTCCCGAGTTTCGCGGCGATATGGAGCAGCTGATCCAAGTGGTGCTGAACATCGCCCACAACGCCGCGCAGGCCGTCGCCGGGCGCATTGCGCAGGGCGACGCCGAGATCGTTTTGCGCACCCGCGTGGCGCGCCAGGTCACGCTGGCCAAGGTCCGCTACGGGCTGGCATTAGACTTGCATATCATCGACAATGGACCGGGCATCGCGCCCGATATCCGCGACCGCATTTTCTATCCGCTCGTATCCGGGCGTGACGGCGGGAGTGGCCTCGGGCTGACGCTGGCGCAAACGTTTGTGCAGCAACACCTGGGTGTGATCGAGTGCGAAAGCCGGCCTGGACTGACGGATTTCCGGATCCTGCTGCCCCTGCCATAAGCAGGAGAGAGCGGACCGCACCGGCCAGTCCTTTATTGAATCCATGTTGCGGGAAGCACGAAACCATGAAACCAATCTGGATTGTCGACGACGATGCATCGATTCGCTGGGTCCTTGAAAAGGCCCTGGCGCGCGAAAGTCTGGAGACCCGCAGTTTCGCCAATGCGCGCGAAGCCATGACTGCCTTTGAAACCGACACGCCGCAAGTGCTGGTGTCGGATATCCGCATGCCGGGCGAATCCGGCATCGACCTGCTGCAAGCCGTCAAGGAACGCCATCCGGGCCTGCCAGTCATCATCATCACGGCGTTCTCGGACCTCGATTCGGCGGTGTCCTCGTTCCAGGGCGGCGCCTTTGACTATCTGGCCAAGCCATTCGACATCGACAAGGCCGTCTCGCTGATCCGGCGTGCGTTAGAGGAGAGTTTGCGCGAAGCGAGCGTCGAAGCGCCGCCCGCTGAAACCCCCGAGATCCTCGGCCACGCACCGGCGATGCAGGAAGTGTTTCGCGCCATCGGTCGCCTGTCGCAGTCGAATGTCACGGTGCTGATCACGGGCGAATCGGGCACCGGCAAGGAGCTCGTGGCGCGCGCGCTGCACAAGCACAGCCCGCGCGCGCAGCAACCGTTCATCGCACTGAACACGGCGGCCATTCCGAAAGACCTGCTCGAATCCGAGCTGTTCGGCCACGAGCGCGGCGCGTTCACCGGCGCGCAGGCGATGCGGCGCGGCCGCTTCGAGCAGGCCGAAGATGGCACGCTGTTCCTCGACGAAATCGGCGACATGCCGTTCGACCTACAGACGCGCCTGCTGCGCGTGCTGTCCGATGGTCACTTCTACCGCGTGGGCGGCCACCAGCCGGTCAAGGCCAATGTGCGCGTGATTGCCGCCACCCACCAGAACCTCGAGCAGCGCGTGCGCGATGGCTTGTTTCGCGAAGACTTGTACCACCGCCTGAACGTGATCCGCCTGCGCCTGCCGTCGCTGCGCGAACGCAACGAAGACATTCCTGTTCTTACGCGCCACTTCTTGGTGCAAAGTGCGCACCAATTGGGGGTGGAACCCAAGCGCATGAGCGAGCAGGCGATGCGCTTCCTGTCGGGCCTGGAGCTGCCGGGCAATGTGCGCCAGCTGGAAAACCTGTGCAACTGGATCACCGTGATGGCCCCGGGGCAGACCGTGGAGGTCAAGGACCTGCCGCGCGACCTGACCCAGGGTTCGGCGCCGCTGACAGGGAGCAGCGTGCCGAACGTGGTGCCGCTGTCCGACGGCATCGTCGGCGCCGGCGCGCTGCCGGTGGCATCCGGCGGTGGCGTCGTGCTGCAGACAGCCGGTGCGCAGTCGCCCGAAGGCTGGCTGGGGCTGCTTGAACTGCAGGCGGCCGGCATGCTGAGCGCAGGGCAGATGGACGTGATGGATATCCTGGGCCGCCAGTTCGAATCGGCCCTGATCCGTACGGCGCTCAAGCACACGCACGGGCGCAAGAACGACGCGGCCATGCGTCTCGGTATCGGGCGCAATACCATCACGCGCAAGATCGTGGAACTGGGGATCGACGGCGCGCGCGAAGAGTAGGCTGTCAGATGGCAGGGTGTTGGTGTAAAGTCCTGCATCGGCGCGCTGCGCCCGTTTCATTTTCTACTCAATGCTGATCAATTGCGTCGCCTACCAGGAAGGCAAGAAGCTGTCCGATATCCCGGTCGAGGATATCAGCGAATACATCAAGCTGGATGACACCTTTGTCTGGGTCGCATTGCGCGACCCGGACCCTGCCGACATCGCGCTGATGCAGGAAGAATTCGGCCTGCACGAACTGGCGGTGGAAGACGCGCTGCGCGGTCACCAGCGGCCCAAGCTCGAAGAGTACGGCGACTCGCTGTTCGTCGTCGTGCAGATCGTCGAACTGGTGGGTGACGAGATGTCCGTCGGCCAGTTGTCCGTCTTCGCCGGCCCCAATTACGTGCTGTCGGTGCGGCGTGACGCCAACCAGGGTTTTCTCGGCGTGCGGGCGCGCGCCGAGCGCGAACCGCACCAGCTCAGGAAAGGCGCGGGCTTCGTGCTGTACGCGCTGGTCGACGCCGTGGTCGACCGCTACTTCCCCGTGGTCGACACGCTCGAATCCGAGCTCGAATCGATCGAAGACCACATCTTTTCCATGCAGGGCAAGCAGCGCGACAATGTCGAGCGCCTGTATGACCTGAAACGCAAGGCCCAGACGCTGCGCCACGCCGTGATGCCGCTGATGGATGCGCTCGGGCGCCTGTACGGCGGGCGCGTGCCGGGCGTGGTGGACGAGACCCAGGAATACTTCCGCGACGTGCACGACCACCTGCACCGCATCGCCGGCCGCCTGGACGCCGTGCGCGACACGATCAACACCGCGATCCAGGTAACGCTGTCGATGGTGGCGATCGAAGAAAACGAAGTGAGCAAGAAGCTGGCGTCATATGCGGCGATCTTCGCGGTGTTTACCGCGTTCGCCGGCGTGTGGGGCATGAACTTCGAATTCATGCCGGAGCTGAAATGGAAGTATGGTTACCCGTTCGCGATCTTTACGATGGTGTGCGTGTGCGGCTACCTGTATCGCAAGTTCAAGCGGGTGGGGTGGTTATAGGGGCTGGCGCTTGCCAGCCGTGGCGGCCGCGCCGCCAGACGCCACGATCACCAGTACGATCGCCAGCCACTGCAGGCTGGTCAGGCGCTCTCCGAGCCAGATGAAGCCGGCCAGTGCCGCGATGGCCGGTCCGCTGCTGACCAGGATGCCGAACACCCGCTGCGGCAGGCGCCGCAGCGCCATCATCTCGAGCGAATAGGGCAGGGCGGACGACAGCAGCGCCACCGCCACGCCGCCCGCCAGCATGGCCGGCGTGAACAGCGCCATGCCCGCATGCGCCACGCCGAACGGCACTGCGAACACGCTCGCCGCCAGCAAGCCCCAGGCCACGGCCTGGCCACCGTTCAGGGTCGAGACGCGCTTGCCGAACACGATGTACATCGCCCAGCAAAATGCGGCCGCCAGCGCATACGCGATGCCGGCCGGGTCGAGCTGCGTTGCACCAGCCACCGGCAGCAGCAGCCACAGGCCGACGCCAGCGCACACCACCCAGATAAAATCGCGCGCATGGCGCGACGACAGCACGACGACCGCCAGCGGCCCCGTGACCTCGATCGCCACTGCAATCCCGAGCGGGATGCGCTCGAACGCGCGGTAGATGCACAGGTTCATCGCGCCCAGCATCAGGCCGTACACGAGCAGATTACCCACATCGGCGCGCGCCGGGCGTCCAAAGCGCCATGGCCGCACGATGGCCAGCAGGATCAGCGCCGCCAGGCCCACGCGCAGGGCAGTGACGCCTTCGCTGCCGACGGCCGGAAACAGCCCCTTGGCCCAGGCCGCGCCCGCATTGACCGACACCATCGAGGCCAGGATCGCCAGACCCGGGCCCCATGCCGCATGCCGGCCCGCCGCGTTCAACGTGGCGCCATGGCCAATGCCACCGCCTCGGCCACGCGGATGCCGTCGACGGCCGCCGACATGATGCCGCCTGCATAGCCGGCGCCTTCACCGGCCGGGAACAGGCCGCGCGTGTTCAGGCTTTGCAGGTCGTCGTTGTTGCGGCGGATGCGGATCGGCGACGAGGTGCGCGTCTCCACACCCGTCAGCACCGCGTCTTCCTTGTAGTAGCCCTTGATCTGCTTGTCGAAGGCGACAAAGGCTTCGCGCATCGCGACGATGGCGTAGTCGGGCAGCGACGTGGCCAGGTCGGTCAGGTGCACGGCCGGCAGGAACGATGGCGTGACCGAACCGAGCGACGTGGATGGCCGGCCTGCCACGAAGTCGCCCATCAGCTGGCCCGGTGCGTCGTATGTCGAGCCGCCCAGCACGAATGCGCGCGATTCGAGCTCGCGCTGGAAGGCGATGCCGGCCAGCGGGTGGCCCGGGAAATCCTCGGGCGTGATGCCGACCACGATGGCGCTGTTGGCATTGCGCTCGTTGCGCGAATACTGGCTCATGCCGTTGGTGACGACGCGGCCTTCTTCGCTCGACGCGGCCACCACGGTGCCGCCCGGGCACATGCAGAAGCTGTAGACCGAACGGCCGTTGGATGCGTGGTGCACGATCTTGTAGTCGGCTGCGCCCAGCAGCTTGTTGCCGGCGTTCGGACCGAAGCGGCAGACGTCGATCAGCGACTGCGGGTGCTCGACCCGGAAGCCGATCGAGAATGGCTTGGCTTCGATGTACACGCCGCGTTCGTACAGCATCTCGAAGGTGTCGCGCGCGCTGTGGCCGATGGCGATCGTCAGGTGGCGGGTGGGGATTTCTTCGCCGCTGGCCAGGCGCACGCCGACCACCTGGCGCACGCCGCCGGTTTCTTCGATCAGGACATCCTGCATGCGCGTGTCGAAGCGCATTTCGCCGCCCAGGTTGATGATCTCGGCGCGCATCTGCTCGACCATCTTGACCAGGCGGAAGGTGCCGATGTGCGGCTTGCTGACGTACATGATCTCTTCGGGCGCGCCGAACTTGACGAACTCGGTGAGCACCTTGCGGCCGTGGTGGTTGCTGTCCTTGATCTGGCTGTAGAGCTTGCCGTCCGAGAAGGTGCCGGCGCCGCCTTCACCGAACTGCACGTTCGACTCGGTATCGAGCTTGCGCTTGCGCCAGAAACCGAAGGTGTCGACAGTGCGCTCGCGCACGACCTTGCCGCGCTCGAGCACGATCGGGTTCAGTCCCATCTGCGCCAGGATCAGCGCAACGAACAGCCCGCACGGACCGGTGCCGACGACGACCGGGCGCGGGGTGCCGGGGGCTGGTTTGGCGGCATTGACGAACTTGTACTCGACGTCGGGGGCGGGCATCACGTGCGGGTCGCGCAGCTTTGCCAGCACGGCCTTGTCGTCGGCAACGGTCGCGTCGATCGAGTAGATCAGAACGATGGCGGATTTCTTGCGCGCGTCATAGCTGCGCTTGTAGACGGCAAAGTCGAGCAGTTCGGCGTCAGCGATGCCAAGGCGGGCCAGGATGGCGTCGCGCAGGGCGGCGTCCGGATGGTTCAGGGGGAGTTTGAGTTCGTTAATACGCAGCATGGGAGTGGTTGCTAGTGAGGCAACAAAAGTAGGACGGCAAAGGCCGTTATTTTACCCCGCCCCATCGGTGCCTGACGGTATGTCACCTAAAAAAACGAATAGTCTTTAAATCGTAAATACAAAGTATGTGTGATCTTTGAAGATTGTCACAGCCAAAGCGTGGTGGTGGTCTCCATTCGTGCCGTTTTACAACGACTTTTGTGGAACTATCGCAACGTCGAGCCGCAGAAATCCATAAAAAAATCCTGCCGCGCGCACGTCGAGAAGTGCACTGCACCAGGGAGTTTTCTGAGCTGTTTTGGTGAATGAACGCACCACGCGCGCACGCTGTCTCGTACCCACAACATTGTGCGAACGAAAATAACGAAATGCACACGTATATGCATAAAAAGTTGTTGACGCCACAACGTCCTATGCATGAACGTAGATGAACGTTCATTTTCTTTATGAAGGAAAAATGGCATGAACGTACTTACAGGGTAATGTGGGTGTACAGGGAGGGGCGCTACCGCGATCGGTGCTGGTGCGACCAACAACAGGACTGCCATGAGCGGTCCGGCAAAAAAGAGAAAGCAAATCACATGTTGAAGAAAACTGTATTAGTTCACGCATTGAGCCTGGCCTTTGGTGGCGCAGTGATTGGCATGGCTGCCATGTCGCCGGCAATGGCACAGTCGAATGCATCGGGTAGTGTCTTCGGTACCGTCGTTCCAGGCAGCAACGTGCAGGTTCTCATCGAGAATACCGACATCGGTATCCGCCGCACCCTGACCCCGGATGCACAGGGCCGTTTCGTCGCCAGCTCGCTGCCGAGCGGCACGTACCGCGTGTCCCAGTTGCGTGACGGCGCCGTCATCGGCTCGGTCAACGTCGAGACCGGCATTGGCCGCAACGGCGAAGCCATCTTCGCCGCCGCCGCACCGGTCGGCGGCGCCCAGGTCGTCCAGGTGACCGGTACCCGCGCCACCATCGACACCAGCAGCTCCGGCAGCAGCGCGACCTTCAGCGCGCGCCAGCTCGCCGCGCTGCCGATCGCCCGCAGCGTCGAAGCCATCATCCAGCTTGCGCCCAACACCACCACCGCCGACTCGCGCTTCGCAGGTGGCGCGTCGTTCGGTGGCGGCGCAGCCTCCGAGAACTCGTACTACATCAACGGTTTCCCTGTGACCAACCCGCTGACCGGCCTGGGCGCTGCCCAGCTGCCATTCGGCGCGATCGGTGAAGCGCAAGTGCTGACCGGCGGCTTTGGCTCCGAGTTCGGCCGTTCGATCGGCGGCGTGGTCAATATCGTCACCAAGAGCGGCACCAATACCTGGGAAGCCGGCGGCATCGCGACCTGGGAACCGAAATCGCTGCGCGCCAAACCGCACGATATCTACTACGCCAACACGGGCACCCCGAACAACACGGGCACCGACGGCACGCTGCGCCTGGCGCGCGCCGAAAACACGCTGGATCGCAAGGTGTATGGCGCCTACGTCGGCGGCCCGATCATCAAGGACAAGCTGTTCTTCTTTGCTTCGGCCGAACAAACCGATGTCGAGGAAGGTGTGGTCAACACCTTCCGCATCGCCACCAACAGCGGCAACGTGGGCTGGCGCGAGCGTGACACCAAGATCGAACGCTATATGGCCAAGCTCGACTGGAACATCACCGACAACCACCGCCTTGAATTCACCACGCTGGGCGACACGCCGGAAGTGAACAGTTCGGACAGCGGCTTCAATTACGCAACCCGCACCCGCAGCGGCGTTGTCAACTCGAGCTCGCGCCGCATTAACGTCGACAGCAACGGTGCCAAGATCAACACCCTGCGCTATGTCGGCAACCTGACCGACGACCTGACCGTGACCGCCCTGTATGGCCGTTCGAAGTCGCCGCACGAAAACTACTTCACCGGCTACAACCCGGACCTGTACCAGACTTCGGCGTCGCTCGACGCACGTGCCCCTGGCCTCAGCTACCCCAACCCGCAAAACATCAGCGGCAACATTCTGGCACCTGGCTCGGAAGACATCGTCGACTCGGGTCGTTTTGACGTTGAATGGCGCCTCGGCGCGCACACCCTGCGCGGCGGCTTCGACCAGACCAAGGTCGAGTCGGTTGCTGCCGGCGAATTCCGCGCCGGTGGCGGCCTGTGGACCTACTTCCGCGCCGGCACGCCGTCGGCGCAGATCGAAGGACCGAACGGTGTGCTGATCCCGTCACCAGCGAGCACCGGTACCGCGCTGGGCAACCAGGGCTACTACGTGACCCGCGATCTGTTCTCGACAGTCACGAATTCGTTCGGCGAACAAAGCGCGTGGTACCTGGAAGACCGCTATCAGGCGACCGATAACCTGCTGCTGACCTTTGGCGTGCGTAATGAGTCGTTCAAGAACCAGAACGATTCGAAGACCACCTTCCTGGAAATGAAGAACCAGTACCAGCCGCGCCTGGCTGCAGTCTGGGACGTCAATGGCGACGCCAGCTTCAAGGTGTACGCGACCATGGGCCGCTACTCGGTGCCGATCCCGACCCACATCTCGGTGCGTGGCGCTGGCCGCTCGACCTATACCGCGCAATACTACGGCTACACCGGCGTCGACGCCAACGGTGCGCCGACCGGCCTGACGCAGCTGAGCGAGCCGCTGTCGAACAACAACGAATATGGTCAGGACAAAGTTGTCGAGACCCTGGCAGCGCGCAATATGGAGCCGACCTACCAGGACGAAATTACGTTCGGCTTCGAAAAAGCCTGGTCGCCATCGCTGAACTTCGGCGCCAAGGCAATCCACCGCAAGCTGCAGTCGACCATCGATGACTTCTGCGACGTGCGTCCGTTCCAGCGTTTCGCCGCAGCCAACGGCATCGCGATCACCAACCCGCTGTTCGGCAACAGCTGCCAGACCTTCAATCCAGGTGAAGACAACGACTTCCTGGTCGACTTCTCCGGCGACACATCGAACCTCACGCCCGTCAGTCTGACTGCGGCGGACATGGGCTTCGACAAGCCGAAGCGGACCTACTCGTCGGTCGAAGCCTTCTTGGAACACCCGTTCCGCAGCGGCTGGTACGGCAAGGTGAGCTATGTATGGTCGCGCAACAAGGGCAATACCGAAGGCCAGGTGCGTTCGGATAATGGCCAGGCGGACGTTGCCGTGACGTCGTCGTGGGATTACCCCGAGCTGATGGAAGGCGCCTACGGCTACCTGCCGAATCACCGCAAGCACCAGGTCAAGGCGTTCGGCTTTTATCAGTTCAACGATGAGATCACCGTCGGTGGCAATGCGCTGATCGCGTCGGGCCGTCCGCGCAGCTGCATCGGCAGCGCCGCCAGCCCGGGCAATTCGCCGAACTATCCGAACCAGACGTTCTATTGCGGTGGCCTGCAGCGTTCGCAAAACGTCCTGACCCCACGCGGCTCGGTTGGCAGCCTGCCCTGGACCCACCGTTGGGACATGAACGTGGCCTACAAGCCTAACTTCATCAAGGGACTGCAACTGCGCGTCGATGTGTTCAATGTGTTCAACAGCCAGTCGGTGGCCAGCGTCACCGAGGCGTACAACAACGGCGTCAATGTCAGCAGCCTGTACCAGACGCCGCTGTCGCTGACTGCACCGCGTTATGCCCGTTTCTCGGTGATGTACGATCGCAAGTTCTGATCCAGTCGTTGTCAGGACAAACGCCAAACCGCCCCCCGGGGCGGTTTTTTATTGGGTTGCTTAAATACATTGTGTTGTATTTATCCAACTTTTGCGTTCACGCCCAATAATGGTGCATCGAAATAAAAACGGCGATTGCCACAGGTCAAATTCACCGCAATGCGCATCATCGTCAAAAAATTTTGATGATAAAAAGATCGTAAATACAAGATGTTGCACACCTTTAGCATTCGAATCACAGTTCCGCGGGATGCACCAGTTTGATATTGCGCCGCACCACCATTGCACTTCCCCGACTTTCAAAAAAATAAAGTGTTGTATTTCACACTCCGCATTATTGGTGCTCGGTTGACACTATTCTTGACGCCATGTTTTTATAGCTCCACTTGAATAACGTTTGGTTTCATCCAAGCACTTATTTAGGCTGATCGTCCCCAGTCAGACGTATGCATGAAAAATACTGCCGTCCAGAATGCGATAAACGGTCTACCTATTCCGGCTCGATAACACGATTCCGATGCTTGCCGGCCCAGGCGACCGGCAGGCACAAGCCTGCAGAATAGGCACTGAGCATTCTGGTGAGCAATCACCGATAAGAAAGTACGAGGAGAATCACCCATGATGTTGAAACTGAAGTCGATGCCCTTCGCGATTGCCTGCGCAATTGCCAGTGGCGCCTTGACCTGCGCAGCGCCGGCGTTTGCCCAGGCCCAGCAGGGCAGCACCGAACCAGCCGCGCAGCGCGTGGTCGTGACGGGTTCGCTGATCAGCCGCACCAACACCGAAACGCCGACCCCGGTCCAGGTGCTGACCGCAGCCGACATCCAGAAGAGCGGCAAGACCTCGGTTGCCGAGCTGCTGACCGACCTGGCCGCCAACGGCGCCGGTACCCTGGGCACCGGCTTTGCCGGCGCATTCGCCAATGGCGCATCGGGCATCTCGCTGCGCGGCCTGACCGTGGGCGCGACCCTGGTCCTGATCGACGGCCACCGCATGGCACCGTATCCGCTGTCGGACGACTCCCAGCGTTCGTTCGTCGACGTGTCGTCGATCCCGTTCGATGCCATTGAAAGCATCGAGATCCTGAAGAGCGGCGCGTCGTCGCTGTACGGCTCGGACGCCATCGCCGGCGTCATCAACATCAAGCTCAAGAAAAACCTGAACGGCACCCGCATGTCGGCCGAAGTCGGCGACACGCAGCACGGCGGCGGCAAGACCAAGCGCGCCTCGATCAGCACCGGCATCGGTGACCTCGACAACGACGGCTACAACGCCTTCATCACGGCCGAATACCGCAAGCAGAACGCGATCAAGGTCGTCGACCGCGAACAGTATGGCTACGCGAACCGCGACTGGCGCGCACGTGGTGGTAACGACCTGACCCTGGGCGTGCCGACCAACATCAACAACTTCCTGACCCCGGCCAGCAGCCCGTTCCTGTACAACGCGTCGAACCCGAACAACCCTGCTGGCGTCACCAACGTCAATAACCCGGCGAACTACCAGTTCCTCGACCCGACGAACTGCAACTTCACCAAATACCGCGCCGGCGGCTGCTCGGTGCGCGATGAACAGTCGAACATCCAGCCAGAGACCGAAAACGTCAACCTGATGATCGGCATGACGAAAAAGCTGAGCGAAGACTGGGAAGTGCGCTTCAACGGCTCGATGTTCCAGCGCGAAAGCACCAACAACCGCAATGCGGCCCCGGCAGCATTCAGCCCGACCAGCTTCAACGGCACCACGACCCTGGTCAATGGCGTGCTGACTTCGCGCGTGGGCGCCATCCCGAACACGACCTTTGCTGCTGGCGCACCGGTCGGCGCGAATATCACCAATCAGCTGGGCGCACCGGCCCGCCTGTACGGCTACATCCCGGATGTCGGCGCTGCCCTGACCACCAACAACAAGACCACCGCGACCCGCTTCGCAGCTGACCTCGTCGGTAGCGCCTATGGCTGGGACGTGAACGCTGCCATCGGTGGCACCCGCGTCAAGAGCGACCTGAACTACAGCGGCTACGTCAACCGTACCAACCTGTACACCCTGCTGCGCAATGGCACGTTCAATGTGCTGGGCAACAATGTGCCGGGCGTCGTGGATGCCGTCTCGCCGCGTTTCAGCAACGAGATCGAATCGACGCTGAACTACGCCGACCTGATCGGCTCGCGTGAACTGCTGTCGAATTTCGGCGCCGGCCCTCTGGCCTTCGCAGCCGGTGTTCACTGGCATGAGCGCAAGCAGAATGCGCCTCCGTCGAGCCTGACGCTCAACGGCGCGGTCGCCAATACGGCAGCGTTCACGATTGGTGACGAGACCAACAGCGCGGTGTTCGCCGAGCTGCAGGCCACGCCGATCAAGAACCTGGAAATCGGCCTGTCCGGCCGTTATGACCACTACGACACCTACGGCAATTCGTTCACGCCGTCGGCCAACTTCAAGTGGGCGCCGATCCAGCAGTTCGGTCTGCGCGGTACGTTCGCACGCGGTTTCCGCGCGCCGAACCCGGCTGAAGTCGGCAATGCCGGTTCGTTCTTCACGTTCAACGCGATCCGCGATCCAATCCTGTGCGCGAATGGCAGCCAGACCACGGCCGGCAACGTGCCATCGGCTTGCTCGTTCAGCCCACCGTACGTCCAGACCACCAATCCTGATCTGCAGCCAGAGAAGTCGAAGTCGTTCACGGCCGGTATCATCGTCGAGCCAATGCGCGGCCTGAACATGACCCTGGACTACTACAAGATCCAGATCAAGAACCTGGTCGTCACGCAAGCAGGTAACGATCCAAGCTTCACGCCAACCTGGGTCCGCGGTCCTGCCAACACGATCGACATCGCCACCGGTGTGGGCAACAACACGGTGCCTGGCATCCCGGTCGCCGGTCCGATCCTGTACGG
Organism: Oxalobacteraceae sp. CFBP 8761; assembly: GCA_014841595.1. Taxonomy (NCBI): domain Bacteria; kingdom Pseudomonadati; phylum Pseudomonadota; class Betaproteobacteria; order Burkholderiales; family Oxalobacteraceae; species Oxalobacteraceae sp. CFBP 8761. Next base: position 461,545 of record JACYUE010000002.1, read on the forward strand.
CCTGTCGCCTTACATCAACGCCGGCAGCACCGAAACCCACGGCATCGAAGCGGACATCCGTTACCGCTGGCGCCTCGCCAACGACCTGGGCACTGTCAGCGCGAACCTGAGCGCAGCCCACGTCTTTGGTTATGTCACCGAACTGGGCAGCGATTCGTACCAGCTGGCCGGCACGCAAGGTCCATCGTCGGTTGGCGGCGCAACGGGTAACCCGAAAGACCGTGCGCAGTTCACCCTCGGCTACAACCGTGGCCCGCTGGACGTGACCGCCACCGTGAACTACACGAGCGGCTTCTCGACCTTCGACCCGGCACTGGGCGCGACCGACTGCGCATCGACTGCAGCCGACGTTGGTGGCCGTACCTACTTCCAGGGTCTGGTCCAGCCGATCGGCTACTGCAACGTGTCGTCGTTCACCGTCACCAACCTGAACCTGTCGTACAAGGTCACGGATAACCTGACGATCCGCGGCGCGATCCTGAACCTGTTCGACAAGGAAGCACCATACGACGTCGCCACCTACGGCAACGCCGGTGCACAAACGTCGTACAACGCTTCGCTGCACCAGCCAGGCGCAGTGGGCCGCTTCTTCAGCCTGGGCGCGAACTACACGTTCTAAGCCTGTCGCTGTATAAAAAAACCCCGCCGGCAGCGATGCCGGCGGGGTTTTTTCATGCGCTCTCTATCTACTCAGATGGCGTCCCATGCGCCTGCCAGCACGGCAAGCGCGGCCAGCCCGGCCGTCTCGGTACGCAGCACGCGCGGCCCCATCGACAGCGACAGGGCGCCGGCGGCAACGGCCGCGTCTTCTTCGTGCGGCGTGAGCCCGCCTTCCGGACCGATCAGGAGCGTGACCGCTTGTGGCCCATTCGCACGCGCCCAACCGGCCAGCGATTCGGTCGCGCGCGGACTGAGCAGGATACGGGTCGTGCCTACGCTCGCCGCCAGCCACGGTTGCACGTCCATCATCGGCAGGAGCTGCGCCAGCCGGTTGCGCCCGCATTGCTCGGAGGCCGCGACGATCACGCCATGCCAGTGTGCCTGGCGCTTCTCGAGCCGCTCGCCGGAGAGGCGCACGACGCTGCGCGCCGCCGCCAGCGGCTGGATCGCGGCCACGCCCAGTTCGACGGCCTTTTCAATGATCCAGTCCATTTTCGAGCCTTCCGGCAAGCCCTGGGCCAGCGTCACGGAGTAGGGCGCTTCGGCCTCGATCGCCTCGTGCGCGTCGATGACGGCGGTGGCGCGCCGCTTGCCGGTCTCGACCAGCGTGGCGCGGTATTGACCGCCTTCACCATTGAATAGTGTCAGCGTGGCTCCGGGCTGCAGGCGCACGACATGCAGGTGATGCGCGACCGCTTCCGGCAGCTCGATCGTGTTGCCGCTAACAAGTGGCTGAGGACAATAAAAACGCGGCATGACACTCCTGAAATCGCGGTGGACAGGGTTGCATTTTAAATCCTGGCCACATCGGTCTGGTAAAATAACGGGCTACGGCCAGCCGCAGGCCACCAGCTTTCCAATCCCTGATCCCCGATCTCCATGAAATCTACGCAAACCACCACCCTGATGGCCAACGCGATCCGCGCGCTGGCGATGGACGCTGTTCAGCAAGCCAACTCGGGCCACCCGGGCATGCCAATGGGCATGGCCGAGATCGCCGTTGCGCTGTGGGACAAGCATTACCGTCATAATCCGGCCAATCCGGGCTGGATGAACCGCGACCGCTTCCTGCTGTCGAACGGCCATGGCTCGATGCTGCATTACGCGCTGCTGCATCTGGCAGGGTATGACCTGACGATGGACGACCTGCGCGCTTTCCGCCAGATGCACTCCAAGACGCCGGGTCACCCGGAAGTGGGCATCACCCCGGGCGTGGAAACCACCACCGGCCCGCTGGGCCAGGGCATCGCCAACTCGGTCGGCATGGCGCTGGCCGAATGGCTGCTGGGCTACGAATTCAACCGTCCGGGCTACGACGTGGTGGATCACTACACCTACGCGTTCCTGGGCGATGGCTGCCTGATGGAAGGCATCTCGCACGAAGTGGCGTCGCTGGCCGGCACCCTCAAGCTCAACAAGCTGATCTGGCTGTACGACGACAACGGCATCTCCATCGACGGCAAGGTCGAAGGCTGGTTCACCGATGACACGCAAAAGCGCTTTGAAGCCTATGGCTGGAACGTGATCCCGAAAGTCGACGGCCACAGCGTCGCGGCCGTCGATGCAGCGATCGAGCAAGCCAAGACGTCGGATCGTCCAACGCTGATCTGCTGCAAGACGATCATCGGCAAGGGCGCCCCGAACCTGGAAGGTGGCGACAAGGTCCACGGCGCGCCGCTGGGCGACAAGGAAATCGCGGCCGTGCGCCAGCACCTGGTCTGGGATCCGATCCCGTTCGATATTCCTGGCGAACTGTACGAAGCATGGGACGCGAAAGAGCGCGGCGCCCAAGCTGAAGGCGAATGGAACACGATGTTCGCGGCCTACCGCGGCGCGCACCCCGAGCTGGCGAGCGAATTCGAGCGCCGCATGAAGGGCGAGCTGTCGGGTGAATTCACCAAGGCACTGGACGCCGCGATCGCGAGCTGCATCGAGAAGCAGGAAACCATCGCCACCCGCAAGGCCTCGCAAAATGCGATCCAGGCGCTGGCCGCGAGCCTGCCAGAATTTTTGGGCGGCTCGGCCGACCTGACCGGTTCGAACCTGACCAACTGGAAAGAATCGGTCGCCGTGCGTTCGGGCATCCCTGGCAACCACATCAATTACGGCGTGCGCGAATTCGGCATGGCCGCGATCCAGAACGGCGTGGCGCTGCATGGCGGCTTCATCCCGTTCGGCGCAACGTTCCTGACGTTCTCGGACTACAGCCGCAATGCGCTGCGCATGGCCTCGCTGATGAAACTCCGTTCGATCTCGGTGTTCACGCACGATTCGATCGGCCTGGGCGAAGACGGTCCAACCCACCAGTCGGTCGAGCACGTCTCGTCGCTGCGCCTGATCCCGGGCCTGGACAACTGGCGTCCATGCGATACGGTCGAATCGGCCGTGGCATGGGGCGCAGCAGTCCAGCGCAAGGATGGTCCGACGACGCTGATCTTCTCGCGCCAGAACCTGCCGTTCATGGCCCGCGATACCCAGCAGGTCGCCGACGTCGCCAAAGGTGGCTACGTGCTGCGCGACACGCCTGACGCCAAGGTCATCCTCATCGCCACCGGCTCGGAAGTCGAACTGGCCGTGAAAGCCTTCGACGCACTGGCTGCTGAAGGCATCGCCGCGCGCGTCGTCTCGATGCCGTCGACCGACGTGTTCGACCGCCAGGACGCCGCCTATAAAGCCAGCGTGCTGACCCGCGGCACGCCGCGCGTGGCCATCGAAGCCGGCATCACCGCCTTCTGGTACAAGTACGTGGGCCTGGAAGGCGCCGTGGTCGGTATCGACACCTTCGGCGAATCGGCGCCAGCGCCGGTGCTGTTCAAGCACTTCGGCTTCACCGTCGAGAACGTGGTTGCCAAGGCCAAACAAGTTATCGCAGCGTAAGCATTCGCCAGAAAACGGACTGTCCCAGTGGGATGGTCCGTTTTACTATGTTCGTTACGAAAAAGTTTTTTTTCTACTAGGAGCCAAGCATGACGATCAAAGTTGCAATCAATGGTTATGGCCGTATCGGCCGCAATATCCTGCGCGCATTCTACGAAGGCGGCAAGAAACAGGACATCCAGATCGTGGCGATCAATGACCTCGGCAATGCCGAGTCGAACGCCCACCTGACCCGCTACGACACGGCCCACGGCAAGTTCCCTGGCACCGTCACGGTGGAAGGCGACAACATGATCGTGAACGGCGATCCAATCCGCGTGTTCGCGCAGCGCAATCCTGCGGAAATCCCATGGGGCGAGCTGGGCGTTGATGTCGTGCTCGAGTGCACCGGCTTCTTCACCACCAAAGAAAAGGCTTCGGCCCACATCAAGGGTGGCGCCAAGAAAGTCATCATCTCGGCACCTGGTGGCAAGGATGTCGACGCGACGATCGTGTTCGGCGTGAACCAGGACGTGCTGAAAAGCTCGGACACCGTGATTTCGAACGCATCGTGCACCACCAACTGCCTGGCCCCGCTGGTCAAGCCACTGCATGACGCCATCGGCCTGGAAACCGGCCTGATGACCACCGTGCACTCGTACACCAACGACCAGGTGCTGACCGACGTGATGCACGAAGACCTGCGCCGCGCCCGCTCGGCCACGCAGTCGATGATCCCGACCAAGACCGGCGCTGCCGCTGCAGTCGGCCTGGTGCTGCCAGAGCTGAACGGCAAGCTGGACGGCTTCGCGATCCGCGTGCCGACCATCAACGTGTCGATCGTCGACCTGACCTTCATCGCCAAGCGTGACACCACCGTCGATGAAATCAACGAGATCATGAAGACGGCGGCCGATGGCGCGCTGAACGGCATCCTGACGTACCAGACCGAGCCACTGGTGTCGGTCGACTTCAACCACAACCCGGCGTCGTCGAACTTCGACGCGACCCTGACCAAAGTGTCGGGCCGCCTGGTGAAAGTGACGTCGTGGTACGACAACGAGTGGGGCTTCTCGAACCGCATGCTCGACACCACCGTCGCGCTGATGAACGCCAAGTAATCTGCTGGCGCTTCACTGAAAACCCGGTTGCTGCCAGCAACCGGGTTTTTTTACGCCTGTCACAGCCCAAGGGTGCCGAATTTGTGCGCGATGCGCCGTACGGTTGTGCGCATGCTGCCCCCGTTCGGCAATGCACTCGTTTGGTGCCGTTTGGCCACTACGGATAACAGAAGCGGCGTGTCATGAACCATGCTGCATGGACCGCACCTGTCTGCACAATTAATGGTCGAAATTGCGCCTTTTTGGTGTGACCGGGGAATCGTGTCCAGCGTGACGACCGATCCTGATAATTTGGCTAAAAATGAAATAGGTAATATAGATATTACCTATTTCATCGATTTATTCGAATAAAAATCGGTGTTTGAAAAAAGCAACACATCGTTAGCAAAATGAATTTTATTTATATTAATCATTTTCTTTCTTGATTCCATCTGCGAAACTTATTGCGTGTATGTACGTGTCATGCACGAGTATCTCTAATAAATATAAACGCAGAGAGAGGGAATCGATGAAGCCGCCTGTCCTGAAACACAGCGTCATTTTGGTCGCCATGGCCATTGCGACGTCCCCTTACGCGTCGGCGCAAAACGCCGGCAGCGAGGGTGCCCAGACCGTGTACGTCACGGGGTCGAACCTGAAGCGCACCGAGAAGGAGGGCACCCAGCCTATCCAGGTCATCACGGCGAAGGATATTCGCGAAACCGGCGCCGCCACGGTCACCGAGCTGATCCGTCTGGTGCCGTCGATGGGTTCGGACGTGAATCTCGACACCAATGACGGCGGGTTTTCCCGTGGCGTGTCGACCGCTTCCCTGCGCGGGCTGTCGTCCAGTTCCACGCTGATCCTGCTGAACGGCCGTCGCATGACGCCGGTCGCCTATGCCGATCCGAACGATGGCAACTCGACCCTGTACGATCTCAATGCGATTCCGCTGGCCGCGCTCGAACGCGTCGAGATCCTGCGCGATGGCGCCTCGGCCGTGTACGGGTCGGATGCGATTGGCGGCGTGATCAACTTCATTACCCGCTCGAACTACAAGGGCGCCGAACTCTCGGCGCGCGTCAGCGCCAACGATGACAACGAATTCAAGCGCAAGGGCGTCAACGTGGTTGCCGGCACGGGCGACCTGGACACCGAAGGCTACAACGTGTTCTTCACGGCCGACCTGTCCGACCGTGACCGCGTGCTGCGCGAAAACGTCAAGGACATCGAATTCGATCAGTACCGCCGCCTGTCGAAGCGCTACGCCACGCCCTATGGCAGCACGATTTCAGGCGCGCCCGCGTTCTACCGCGAAACCGCGCCAGGCTCTGGCCAGTTCACTGCGACCCGCGCCAACGCCGCCGACCGTCTGCGCCTGAGCACGAACTGCGATCCGGCGCGCCAGTTGACCGGCTCGACGGCCATGGGCCTGGCCGCGACCAGCGTCTTCGTGGACCGCACGTTCTGTAACTACAACACCAACCAGAACCTGGAGGGCACGGGCGAGGGCAAGGATGCCAGTCTCTTGAGCCGCGGCACGATCAAGCTGGGCCCGAACGTGCGCGCCTTCGTCGAGGGCGCCTACGCCCGCACCGAGCGCCTGTACACGGCCAATCCGATCACGATCAATACCACGCCGGTGACCAACTTCACGGCGACCGGCGTGGCACCGAGCTACCAGACGATCCTGCCGGCCGGCCACCCCGACAACCCGTTCCCGAATGCGCGCGCCTCGGTGGCTTACCGCTTCGAGAACGCCCCGCGCGGCACCGAGACGATCAATGAACAGGGACGCCTGCTCACGGGCCTGCAAGGTTCGCATTTCAACTGGGACTGGGAAGTGGGCCTGCTCTACAACGAAGCACGCCGCAAGGACAGCTACGAGGGCCGCCTGTACCTGCCGGTGCTGCGCCAGTTGAACGCCGGCGCCACGCTGGCGCAGCTCTCGGCCAACCCGGATCTGTTCCGCAGGACCCAGAGCGACGACAAATCGTCGATCACGCATTTCGATGTCAAGGCCAATACCCAGTTCGGCCAGCTGGGCGGCGGCGCGATCGGCGTCGCGGTGGGCGCCGAAGCGCGCCGTGAAAAATTGCAGATGGATCCTGGCGAGTTGCTGGCAACCGGTCAAATCTATGGCCTGGCCAACACCATCATCGATGGCGAGCGTGACGTCAAGTCGGCCTTCGTCGAAGTGCGCACCCCGTTCTTCAAGAATTTCGAGATGGACTTTGCCGGTCGCTGGGACAAGTACCCGGGCATCAAGACCAACTTTGTGCCGAAGGTGGGCGCCAAATGGACCGCGACCAACAGCCTTGCCTTCCGCGGCAGCTACTCCGAAGGCTTCCGGGCCCCGGCCTTGTCGCAGGTGACGCCAGGTGGCGCGCAATTCTTCCTCAGCAACCTGTATGACCCACGCCGCTGCGAAAGCGACGAAGTGACGCCGAAGCCGAACGCCACCGAAGTCGATTGCCGCAAATCGGCCTCCGGCACCGGTGGCGCCAACCCGAACCTCAAGCCGGAAGAATCGAAGAGCTATACCTTCGGCATCCTGTTCTCGCCGACCCCGAACTTCGATATCGGCCTGGACTTCTTCAAGATCCGCAAGGAAGGCGAAGTGGCGCTCGGTACGGCGTTCGATGCGCTGCGCGACGAAGACACCAATCCCGACCTGATCGTGCGCGATCAGACGCCGGCCAACTTCATCACCGATGCTGCCGGCAACCCGATTCCGGGCACCGGCCCGCTGCTGACGGTGCGCCAGCCGTGGCTGAACAAGGGTTCGGTGGAAGTGCAGGGCATTGATATTGACGTTGCCTTCCGCAAGAATCTGGGCGACTGGGGCAATTTCAGCGCCAAGCTCACGTCGGCTTACCTGCACTCGTACACGCTGCAGCAAGAGCCGGGCGACCCGGAACACAATCTGGTTGGCTACAATGCCGGTCTGGTTGACTGGAACCTGAGTAGTGGCATTGACTTGCCGCGCTGGAAAACGAGTCTGTCTGCCTCGCTGACCCGGGGTGCGCATGCCTTCAGTGCCAACGTCAATTACACCGGTCCGGTTTCGCTGCTGCGCAAGTACGACAACCAGACCACTTACGAGACGGCGTTCTGCCACTACCAGCCAGCCACCAGCCCAGGTGCGCCCAGTGCCAGCATCACCGTACCGGGTTATCTTGCTGAGTTCCCGGACTGCAAGGTCAAGGAATGGGTGCGGTTCGGCGTAGGCTACACCTACACTGGCATCCAGAACCTGTCGCTGACGTTCAACGTCCAGAACCTGTTCGACAAGGCGGCGCCGTTCGATCCGCGCTATGGCGCCACGGCCGGTGCGCCACTGGCCGGCTACAACGAAGGATTGCACAATCCGTACGGCCGCTACTTTACCGCGTCGGCCCGTTACAGCTTCTAGGCATCCACGACGATCCTTACCCGGCCTGGCCTGGCGGGTAAGAAAAAGGGCCGGAACCGCATGCGGTTCCGGCCCTTGTCCGTTGTGGCCTCAGCGGCTGCCGGTCAGCGTTTGTCCGGCCAGGGCGTCAGGATCTCGGCGCCATTCTTGGTCACCACCAGCATGTGTTCCCACTGCGCCGACAGCGAACCGTCGCGCGTCATCACGGTCCAGCCGTCGTCGAGCTGGATCACGTCATCTTCACCCATATTGATCATCGGCTCGACCGTGAAGGTCATGCCTTCCTTCAGCAACAGGCCCGTGTTCTTGCGGCCGTAGTGCAGCACCTGCGGTTCTTCGTGGTAGACGCGGCCGATGCCGTGGCCGCAGTAGTCACGCACGACCGAGAAGCCGGCGCCTTCGGCCAGCGTCTGGATCGCATGGCCGACGTCGCCCAGGCGCGCGCCCGGGCCGACGGCGCGAATGCCCGCCATCATGGCGTCATAGGTGACCTCCACCAGCTTCTTCGCTTCGGGTGACGGCGTGCCGGCAAAGTACATCCGGCTCGTGTCACCGTGCCAGCCATCCTTGATCACGGTCACGTCGATATTGACGATGTCGCCGTCCTTGAGGATGTCCTTCTCGCTCGGGATGCCGTGGCAGACCACGCCATTGATCGACGTGCACAGGGTTTTCGGGAAGCCGTGGTAACCGATATTGGCCGGCGTGGCCTTCTGCACCTTGCGGATATAGTCGTGGCAGCGGCGGTCGAGTTCTTCGGTGGAGACGCCGGGCACGACGAATTCCTTGATCATGTCCAGCACTTCGGCAGCCATGCGGCCGGCCACACGCATCTTGGCGATGTCTTTGTCGTTCTTGAGTTTGATGGTCATACGGGGAGGGAGTCAAGCGGCAGCGCCGCAGGCAAACCGCCATGATACCGCGTCGGCGCCGGACGGGCAGGGCAGGGATGTAAAAATGCCCGCCAGGCTGGGCCGGGCGGGCATTGGTCAGGACTTCAGGACAGGGTCTTGCGACCCCGGTCCATTAGAAGTTCTGGGTGTAGCGGACGTAGAAGAAGCGGTCGAGCAGCTGGTCTGCGTCGATCTTCGAAGCCGATGCCTGGCTGCTGTAGACGATACGTGGCGACTTGTCGAAGACGTTGTTGATACCGAACAGGAAGCGGCCATCCCACGAGGTCTTGTAACCAACGCTCAGGTCGTGAATCGTGACCGAACCCAGCTTGTTGGCGCCGGTACCGAACGAAGCGGTCTCAACGTTTGGCATGTTGCACTCGATGAGCGCTTCAACATCCCAGCACTGGTCCTTGACCGGGCTGTAGTAACGGAAGCCCCAGGTTGCGTTCCAGTTACCCAGCGACCAGTCGATCGACGTGTTCGACTTGACGCGGTTGTAGAAGTAGTCACCGACGTACTCTGCCCAGTCCTGATCAGCACCGCTGCGGGTACGGAACTTGTCGGTGTACGACGTTTCGTTGCGGAAGCCGAACTGGCCGTAGGCAGTACGTGGCAGGCGGTACGAAATTGCCAGGTCCAGACCTTCGGTTTCCATCTCGCCCAGGTTGGCGTTGCCGCGCGACAGGGCCGTCAGGTTACCGTTGGCAGGATCGCGACGCAGCGAGTTACAGAAGTTCGCATTGCCCTGGATGTAGCACTCGTCGACGACGTATTCAGCACCGATTGCGGTGATGCGGTTGTCGATCTTGATGTTGTACCAGTCCAGACCAACCGACAGGCCAGGCACGAACGATGGGCTGTAGACGAAGCCGATGGTCTTGGTGACTGCGGTTTCCGGGGTCAGGAACTCGTTACCAGCGCCGCTGTTGAAAGCGACCAGCGATTGGGTGCCGCTGGCGCTGGTGATCGCGCCACCAGCCTGCTGCAGCTGACGGTAGTTGACCGGGGTGCCGGTGACGCCGCCGAAGCCGGTGGCGCAACGTGCCTGCACTGCAGGGTTGCGAGCAGCTTCACCGAAGCGGGTGTCGCATGGGTCGGTGAAGGTGTCGAACGACTGCGAACCGCCGCCGGCGATATCGTCCAGGGTTGGGGCGCGGAAGCCTTCAGCCCAGGTACCGCGGAACAGCACGTCCTTGACCGGCTTGTACATGAAGCTGGCCTTGCTGTTGTTGGTCACGCCGAAGTTGCTGTAGTCCGAGTGACGGGTCGCCAGGTTGAAGCTCAGCAGTTCTGCGAATGGCTGTGCCTTCAGGACTGGGATGTTCAGCTCGGCATACGCTTCACGCACGGTGTAGCGGCCGTAGGTTGCCTGACCCGACAGGTTGGTCGAGTAGCCCGACTGCGAGAACTGGTCAGGAACGTCCGAACCCTTGACTTCGCGGTGTTCCAGGCCGACTGCCAGGCCGACTGCGCCTGCTGGCAGCTGGAACAGTTCGCCGGCCAGGTCAGCAACTGCGCTGTTGATGGTCGAGCCGTAGGTCTTGGTGCCGGTCGTGTTGACGAATGCCAGCGCTTCCGGGGTCGATGCCGATGGGCCACCCAGGATGTTGAACGGGGTGCACGATGCCAGGCCGATCGGGTTTGCCGCGGTGCCGCACTGGACGACGCCCGAAGCGTTCATGAAGGATGGGCCGAGGGCTTGCTTCAGGTTCAGCAGGTTGATGTTGCCGGTGTCGGTTGCGGTACCCGAAACCTTGTTGTGGTTGTAACCAACGCTCCAGTTCCACGCCAGATCCCGGACCGTGAAGTCGCCTTCGAGGGCGGCATCGATGTGCAGGGTGCGGTTTTCATTGTCGGTGACGCGTGGCAGCTCGATGGTACGACGCTGGAAGAACAGATCCTGGCCAAGACCGGCGCCGGCAACCTGGTTGCCGTACGGGTTGTAGTAGCTGTCCTTGTCGACATAGACCTTGTAGTTGTTCTGCGACGTCGACTGCAGCGGATAGCCGGCGATCTGACGCAGCGACTGACGCTGCGAGTACATCGCAGTGGTCTTCAGGCGCATGTCTTTTGGCAGAGCGATCTCGCCTTTGACGAACAGCGTATCGAGCTTGTTCGGCGACAGCAGGTCCATGTCCTGGGTGCTGTTGTACTTGTCTTCCTGGATTGCCGACGAGTTCGTGTGATAGTTGGCCGGGTTGCGCGAATCTGCGCCCACGCCGGAACCGTCGAACGAACCGGTGTGGTTCAGGTAGCGGTTGAAGCCGCCAGCAGCAGCGCTGGTGAGTGCGCCGCCGTTGGCTGGATTGACCGGAGCGATACGACCCCATGGACCTGCGCCCAGGCCGTCAAACGGGTGTGCCGGACCGTTCTGGAAACGGGTGATGTCACGGGTCTGGGTGCCGACACGACCTTGTTCGGTGTGCGACAGGCCAAACATCAGCGATGCCTTGTCGTCGCCTGCGCCGTAGGTCAGCGAGTAGTCTTTGTTCTTGCCGTCATTCTTTTCGTTCTGACCGTTGTAGATCGACAGCTGGCCGCCCTGCATGTTCTTTTTCAGGATGATGTTGATCACGCCTGCGATTGCGTCCGAACCGTAGATCGACGATGCGCCATCCTTCAGGATTTCCATGCGCTCGATCATTGCCGACGGGATGGTCGACAAGTCGGTGTAGCCGGCAACGGTCTGGGTCCAGCGCTTGCCGTCAACCAGCACCAGCAGGCGGTTCGCGCCCAGGTTACGCAGGCTGACGTACTGGCCGCCAGCTTCGGTGTTCGACGTCAGCGAGCCCGAACGCGAGAAGTCCGGTGCGCCTGCCGACGACAGGTTGTTCAGGACGTCACCGACGGTCACCAGACCGGTCTTCTGGATCTGTTCCTGGTTCAGGATCTGGATCGGCTGAGCCGTTTCCAGGTCAACCTGGCGAATACGCGAACCGGTCACTTCAACGCGCTGTGGCGCAGCGACTTCCTGCGCGATCGCAGCGGTCATGCCAAGGGTCATACCGCCGAGGCAGATAGCGCGGACCGAACGGGACAAGAGTGTTTCCATCATGTTGCAGAACTCCTAGGGGTGTATGCGCGGCGGGACCTGGGTAAGGACCTGCCACCGAAAAATGTCGCGGGGCGACTCGCTGAAAAACGCCAACTAATTTGGTTAAACGACTTTTCAAGTCAGCAATAAAACCATTCGGGGCGCTTCACTGTCAATGCATACGCACCAGAAGGGGAAGAATGTGACAGTTTTGTTGCAGAAATGTGTATTTACGGATTTTCAATGCCACATGTAATTGACTGCGTGGTTACTTGCTGATCTAAGTTTGGCTGAATGCAAAAAAGCCCGCCCGGCTTGCGCCGGTCGGGCTTTTCGCGCAATTAAATTGCGGTTTGTGTGGTTAGTACTTAGAACGCCTGGTTGTAGCGCACGTAGACGAAGCGATCGATCGGCAATTCCGGGCTGACCGACGACGACGACGAGTTGCCGCCGGTCGCCGAGCCTGCGCTGTAGTTGATGACCGGTTTCTTGTCGAAGATATTGTTCGCGCCGAGCAGCAGCTTGGCGTTCCATGGCAGTGCATAGCCGATCGACAGGTCGCCGTACCACATCTCCTTGGCGCGGGTATAGCCCGTGCCCCAGCTGGTCTTGGCGGTCGGGTCCGAGCATTCGCCCGGCAGGGTCAGCGAGAAGCAACGGTTCTTCTGGCTGCTGAAGAAGCGGGCCGTGAAGGTCGCGCTCCAGTTGCCCATGCTCCAGTCGAGCGACGTGTTCGACTTGACGCGGAACGTGTCGTATTCGCCGGCGTATTCGACCCATTCCGAATCCGGGGTCGATTGCTGCTTGTACGTGTCCGTGTAGGTCGTTTCGCTGCGGATGCCGAACTGGCCCCAGGCCGTGCGCGGCAGGCGGTAGCTGATCGCCACGTCGACGCCTTCGGTCTCGACCTTGCCGCGGTTGGTGTTGCCGATCTGCAGATCGACGACCTGGCCGCTGGCGTCACGCGTGATCAGCGAGCAGAAGTTTTCCACGTTGTACAGGAAGCATTCCTCAATCGTGTCGGTGGCCGACACGCCCGTGATCAGGTTGTCGATCTTGATGTTGAACCAGTCGACCGAGACCGACAGGCCCGGCACGCTCGACGGACTCAGGACCAGGCCCAGCGTGCGGGTCTTGGCCGTTTCCGGCAGCAGGAAGCTGTTGCCGGCGCCGGTCGTAAACGGGAACGGGGTCTGGCCGCCTGTGGCAGGCACGTTCGCGCCCGTCTGGTTCTTCTGGCGGAAGCCGGCAGGCACGCCGCGCGCCGCGCAGCGCTGGGCCACGGCCGGGTTGACGGCCGCTTCGCCGACGACGCTGTCGCAGGCGTCGAGGTAGCTGGCGAAGGTCTGCGAGCCGCCGCCGAACGTGTCGCCCAGCGTCGGGGCGCGGAAGCCTTCGGCGTAGGTGCCGCGCGTGAGCAGGTCACGCACCGGCTTCCACATGAAGCTGGCCTTGCTGTTGGTGGTCGAGCCGAAGTTCGAGTAGTCCGAGTAGCGCGACGCCAGGTTGACGCTCAGCAGCTGGGCAAACGGCACGTCCTTGAGCAGCGGGATGTTTGCTTCCAGGTAGGCTTCGCGCACCGTGTAGCGGCCATAGGTCGGATTGCCGGCCAGGCTCGACGAGTAGCCCGAGCGTTCGAACTGGCCCGGTACGTCGTCGCCACGCACTTCGCGGTGCTCGATGCCGCCGGCGATGCCGACCGCGCCGGCTGGCAGCGTGAACAGTTCGCCGCTGATGTCGGCCGTGGCGCTGTTGACGACCGAGCTGTAGGTCGCCTGGGCGGTCGACATCACGTAGTCGAGCGCTTCCGGGGTCGAGGCCGACGGGCCGCCCAGGATGTTCCACGGGGTGCATTCGCCCAGGCCGATCGGCGCGGCGGCGGTGCCGCACTGGACCACGCCGGCCGCATTGCGGAACGACGGGCCGAGGGCGCGCTTGAGGTTGATGAGGTTCAGGTCGCCGTAGCCGCTGACCAGGCCATCGACCGTGTTGTGGTTGTAGCCGATGCTCCAGTTCCACGGCAGCGTGCGCAGCGTAAATTCGCCTTCGAGCGCGGCATCGATGTGCAGGCTGCGGTTGCTGTTGTCGGTCACGCGCGGCACTTCGATCGTGCGGCGGTAGAAGAACAGGTCCTGACCGTTGCCTGCGCCGGCCACCGAGTTGCCGTATGGGTTGTAGTAGCTGTCCTTGTCGACATACACCGGGAAGCGGGACTGCGAGGTCGAGCTCAGCGGATAGCCGGCAACCTGACGTGACGATGTGCGATCGGCGTACATCGCGGTGGTCTTGAAGCGCATATTGGCCGGCAGTTCGACTTCGCCCTTGACGAAGATCGAGGTCAGCTTGGTGGGCGTCAGGAAGTGCATCTGGCTGGTCGAGTTGAACAGGTCGGCCGGCGCATTGGTGAAGGGATGGTAGTTGGCCGGATTGCGCGCGTCCTGGCCCACGCCATCACCCAGCGGACCGCCGGTATGGTTCAGCACGCGGTCAAAGCCGGTCACGGCGCCGGTCGGGCTGACCTGGCGGATACGGCCCCACGGGCCGCTGCCCAGCGCCGAATTCGGCCGCGTCGGGCCATTCGTCGAGGCGGTGATGTCGCGCGTGCGCGCCCAGACGCCTCCCTGGTCGGTATGGGTCAGGCCGAACAGCAGCGACGCCTTGTCGTCGCCGGCGCCGTAGGTAACCGAGTAATCCTTGGTCTTGCCGTCGTTTTCTTCGTTCTGGCCGTGGTAGACGCTGACCTGGCCGCCCTGCATGGTTTTCTTCAGGATGATGTTGACCACACCCGAGATCGCATCCGAACCGTAGATCGACGAGGCGCCATCCTTCAGGATTTCGACGCGCTCGATCAGTGCCGACGGGATCGTCGACATGTCGGTGTAGCCGCTGACCGACTGGGTCCAGCGCTTGCCATCGACCAGCACCAGGAGGCGCTGCGCGCCCAGGTTGCGCATGTCGAGGAACTGGCCGCCCTGTTCGCGGCTCGCGCCCAGCGACGAACCGCGCGAGAAGGCCGGTACACCGGCCGACGACATGCTGTTGATGATGTCACCCACGGTCACCAGGCCACTCTTCTGGATCTGTTCCTGGCTCATCACCTGGACCGGCTGCGCCGTTTCCAGGTCGACCTGGCGAATGCGGGAACCGGTCACCTCGACGCGTTGCAAGGTCTCTTGTGCGATGGCGGTCATCGACGTCAGCGCCAGCGTCACGGCGAGTGCGATCTTGGTACGTTGTTGCATGTGCTCTCCATCCTGAGCCCCGTGCTGCGGGGCAGTCTTATGATTGATCGGCAAACTGAGGCGTGTTCAACAAATGCCAATACTTTTTGTTGGACGTGCATACCCCTCAGGTATCAAACCATTCGGTATTAACGGGTGTCAATATGTCAGGAGGGCATTTCTGTTGCAAATACAACAGTTAACAAAAAGAAATTAATTGACTAAAAAGTCAGCAGTTTTCATGTGCTTTTGGGGTGCAATCAATACTGCTTCTGGATGGAGGTAGTGCAGAGAAAAACCATGCGCACCAGGGTGGTGCGCATGGAATCAATCGGTAAAACAGGCGTGCCACAGGCGCAGTACGCTGTCGGGATGGGCGCCCACCTGGGCCGGATCGACCCGGGTCTTGTCGTGCCCCTGCAGCCGCACGCTGTGCTGCAGCTTGCGCATCGCGCGATACGCAGCAGCAACCTGGCTGGCCAGGGCCGCGTCGATCAGGCCCAGTTCGCCGCACAGGTGCAGCAGGGCGATGTTGCCGACGTTGGCGGTCAGCTGCGGGTAGGTGTGTGCGTGGCGCAGCACCAGGTATTGCACGATGAACTCGATGTCGATCATGCCGCCCGCATCCTGCTTGAGGTCGAACTGGGTGCTGCGGTTCAGGTTCGCGTCATGCATGCGTGCGCGCATCTGCACGACCTCGTTCTTCAGCACCGCTGCCTGGTCAGAGCGGTCCTTGCGCAGCACCTGTTCGCGGATCGCTTCAAAGCGCGCGCCGATGGCGGCGTCGCCGGCGCAAAAGCGCGCCCGCGTCAGCGCCTGGTGCTCCCAGACCCAGGCCGCCTCGCTCTGGTAGCGCTCGAAGGCAGCGATGGACGACACCAGCATGCCGCTGGCGCCGTCCGGACGCAGGGCGATGTCGATGTCGAACAGGATGCCGGCCGGCGTGGGCGCCGTCATCCAGGTGATGAAGCGCTGGGCCAGCCGGGCGTACAGGGGCGGCGCGTCGCCGTCGTCGTCCTCGTACAGGAAGATCACATCCAGGTCGGACACATAGCCCAGCTCCTTGCCGCCCAGCTTGCCGTAGGCGATAACGGCAAAGCGCGGCACCTCGCGGTGGCGGCCATTGACCGCGCGCCAGGCGTGCGTGACCACCGCGCCGACGATGGTGTCGGCCAGCGCCGACAGGTGGTCGGCCAGGTGCTCGACCGACAGTTCGCCGGCCAGGTCCAGCGCCAGCAGGCGAAACAGTTGCGCATGGTGCGTCTCGCGCAGGATGTCGAGCTGGCGCTCGGTGTCGCCGGCAGCGTCGGTCAGCTGCGTATCCAGGGTGGCCGCCAGTTGCGGCAGCGCTTCGGCGCCGGCGTTGCGGTCGTCCAGCAACTCGTCGAGCAGGATCGGGTGCTGGGTCAGGAACGTGGCAGCCCAGCCGCTGGCATTGATCATGCGGATCACGCGCTCGAGCGTGTGCGGATATTCGGTCAGCAGCGCCAGATAGGCCGAGCGGCGCGCGATGGCCTCGAACAGGTCGAGCAGGCGCCCCAGCGTGGCGGCGTGGCTGCCCATGCCGGCATCCTTCACGACGGTGGCGATCAGGGGCAGGGCGGCCTCGACCAGCGCCAGCAGGCGCACGCGGCTGAAGTCGGGCAGGCTGGTCAGGCGCGCGCCCTGCAGCGTGGTGGTCAGGCGGCCGGCGGCGGCGCGCGTGTCGTTGAAGCCCAGCCCGGCCAGGCGCTCAGTCAGCGCGTCGAGGTTGTCCAGGTCGTCGACCAGCGCCGGCGCGTCGGGATCCTGGTCGGGCGCTTCCTTGTCGGCAAAGATGGCGTCGAACTGCTGCGCGACATAGGTGCGCTGCTCTTCCAGCAGCGCCAGAAGCGTGGCTTCATCGGGGCAACCCATCATCTGCGCCACGGTCAGGCGGTCGTCTTCGCTCGCCGGCAGCGTGTGGGTCTGGGCGTCTTCGAGGTATTGCAGGCGGTGTTCGAGGTTGCGCAGGAAGGTGTAGGCCGCCAGCAGGCGTTCGACGGTGTCGACCGTCAATAGCTCACGCTCGGCCAGCAGCAGCAGCGTCTTGCGCGTGGAGCGCTCGCGCAGCGCCGGATCGCGCCCGCCGCGGATCAGCTGGAAGACTTGCGCCAGAAACTCGATCTCGCGGATGCCGCCACGGCCCAGCTTGACGTTGTGGCTGCGCTCGGGATGCAGGCGCTCCTGGCGTTTCACCTCGGCGCGGATCTGCGCGTGCATCGTGCGGATCGCGTCGATCACGCCGAAGTCCAGGTAGCGCCGGAAGATGAACGGCTGCACGATCGCGTCCAGCGCCGCGATGTCGTCCGGCTCGCCCGTGACGGCGCGTGCCTTGACCCACGCATAGCGCTCCCATTCGCGGCCCTGGACGATCAGGTATTCCTCGACCATGCCGAAGCTGGCTGCCAGCGGGCCCGACTTGCCGTTGGGGCGCAGCGCCATGTCGACCCGAAACACGAAGCCGTCCTCGATCACTTCGGACAAGGCCGCGCTCAGGCGGCGCCCGAGACGGATGAAGAATTCGTGGTTCGACAGCTGGCGCTGGCCGGCCTCGGCGGCCGTGTCGCCGTCTTCCGGGTACACGAAGATCAGGTCGATATCCGACGATACATTGAGTTCGCCGCCACCCTGCTTGCCCATGGCCAGCACGATCAGGTGCTGCGGGCGGCCCGAATCCTCGCCCACCGGCATTCCGTGCGCCGCGACCAGTTCGGCCATCAGGCTGGCCACATGGGTCTGGATCGCGAAGTCAGCAAAGTCCGTCATCGCGGTGACGACTTCATCGAGGTCGGCCTGGCCGCCGAGATCGCGCGCAACGATGGTCGAGATCAACAGGTTGCGCACCCGGCGCATCGCGCGCTCGAGTGGCAATCCTTTGGCCAGTTCGCCCTCCAGCAACGCGCGGAAATCGGCGTCGGCCAGCGATGCGGCGGACAGGCTGGCGAGCTGTTCTGCGCGCTCGGGCGCGGCGCCCAGCCAGCGCGCGACGAAACGCGACGCGGTGACAGGAACGGTGGATGGGACAGGCTGTGGTGCAGCGGAAACTTCGGTCATCGTTGATCCTGGGAAACGCGATGGATGGCCGTTTCAATAGGCCATTAGTCGGGGCCGGCAGGCAGTCGATGCGTTAAAATGGCCCGCTAACAGGCCGTCGCTGCTGCCCGGGTCAGCACCGATGGTAAGGTAGACGCCGCAACGCACGCAAGCGACCTGTTTTTTTGAGCTGTACATTTTTCGGCGAGCCTTTGTTATTAGCACCTTGATGCACAACCCGGATCCGCAGGCGACGTCCGCGTCCCGGCCGCTGGCCGTACGCTGGCGCCGGCTGCGCGCGTGCTATCGCTTCGCGAACCTGACCTCGCACCATGTGCTGGGCTTTGCGGTCAAGCTGCTGCTGATCGTGTATTTCGCGCTGGCCGTGCTGTTCCTGGTGCTGCGCTACGCCATCCTTCCCAACATCGACCTGTACAAGAGCGACATCGAGCGCGTGGCCGGCAATGCGCTCGGCAGCCGCGTCACGATCTCGCAGCTGGCGGCGTCCTGGCATGGCATGCGCCCGGCGTTGTCGCTGCGCGACGTGCGCCTGCACGACCGCCGGGGCCGCCAAGTACTGGCCTTGCCGCAAGTCAACGCCACGGTCGGCTGGTGGAGCATCGCCGCGCTCGAACCCCGGTTTGCGTCGCTCGAAATCATCGGCCCGCGCCTGGCCGTGCGGCGCGGCCGCGACGGCGTGCTGGTCGTGGCCGGCGTGCGGCTCGAGCAGCAGCAGGGCAATGGCACCGGCGCCGACTGGCTGCTGCGCCAGCGCGACATCGTCATCCGCAATGGCCGCGTCGACTGGCTCGACGAATTGCGCGGCACGCCGCCGCTGGCGCTGCAGGGCGTCACGCTGGCGCTGCTCAACCGCTGGGGTGCGCACCACCTGGCGCTGACGGCCACGCCGCCGGCGCGGCTGGGCGGCCCGGTCGACATCCGCGCGCGCTTCCGGCACCGCTTCGGCCAGCAGCCGTCCGATGTCACGCGCTGGAAGGGCGAGCTGTACGCCGACCTGCGCGACGTCGATCTGGGCGCCTGGAAGCGCTTCGTCGATTATCCGATCCAGCTCGAACGGGGCCGTGGCTCGCTGCGCACCTGGATCAACGTCGACCAGGCCCGCCTGGCGGGTTTCACCGCCGACCTGGCGCTGGCCGGCGTGAATGCGCGCCTGGGCCCGGACATCGCGCCGCTGCAACTGGCGCGCGTGTCGGGCCGCCTGAGCGCGCGTGAAACACTGTTGACCGGCAAAGGCGATGGCAAGCCCACCTTCGGCGCGAACGGCCACGCGCTGCGGCTCGACAATTTCACGGTGGTGGCGCGCGATGGCCGCGCCTTGCCGCCGGCCACGCTCGAACAAACCTGGCGGCCCGCCGCCGATGGCAAGCCCGAGCAAGGCACGCTGCGCGCGCAGGGCCTCGATATCGGCGCGCTGGCGGCGCTGGCCCAGTACCTGCCGATCTCGCCCGTGCAGCGCGGCCTGCTGGCCGATTACGCGCCGCGCGGCCAGTTGCAGGATGTCCGCGTCGAATGGGATGGGCGCTATCCCGGCGTGACGGGCTGGCGCATTCGCGGCGATGTGGCCGGGCTGGCGCTCAAAGCCCAGGCTGCGCGCCCGGGGCGCCCCGCCACGCCCGGCTTCGAAAACCTGAGCGGCCGCATCGACGCCAACGAGCGCGCCGGCAGCGTCAAGCTCGATTCGCAGCAATTTGCCTTGAATATGCCGGCCTGGTTCGCCGAACCGCGCATGCCGTTCGACCGCCTGGTGCTGGATGCGCGCTGGCAGTTTGACGCGGGCCGGCAGTTGCAGGTCGATATCGACGACCTGGACTTCGCGCAAGGCGCGTTCAAGGGCTCGGTCTCGGGCCGCCACACCATGCCGCTCACGCCCGGCCACGGGCCAGGGACGGCCGACTTCACCGGCAGCCTCGACGGGTTCCCGATCAACAGGATCGGCGCCTTCCTGCCGCTGGCCACGCCACACGGCCTGCACGACTGGCTGGTGGGCGCGCTGCAGGGCGGCCAGCTGCACGACACCACGCTGCGCCTGCGCGGCGACCTCGCGCAGTTTCCATTCAAGGCTGCCGACACCGGCGAATTCCGCGTCGCCGGCCGCCTGGCCGGCGCGCGGCTCGAATATGCCCCTGGCCACCGCCATCCGGACGGCACGCCGCTGTGGCCGCTGGCCGAAGCGATCGACGGGCGCATCGTGTTCGACCGCGCGCGCATGGAAATCAACGGCAAGACCCTGCGCACGCTGGGCGTGGCGCTGTCGAACGTCAAGGCCGTGATCCCCGACCTGGGCGCGCATGACAAGATGATGCTGGAAATCGATGGCGCCGGCGCCGGGCCGCTGCAGGAATTCCTGCGCTACGTGGCCGCCACGCCGGTGCTGGGCTGGATCGGCCACTTCACCGAGGACACGCAGGGCACCGGCAACGCAAAGCTCGACCTGAAGCTGCGCCTGCCGCTGTCGCACATGAACGAAGCAAAAGTGCAGGGCAGTCTGCAGTTGCAGGGCAACGACGTGGTGCTGTTCCCCGAGTTGCCGGCGCTGCAGAATGCCCATGGCAAGATCGCGTTCCACGACCACGGCTTTGGCCTGGAAGGCGTCGGCGCCGATTTCCTGGGCGCGCCGCTGGCAGTGGGCGGTGGCACGACGCCCGAGGGCAGCACGCGCGTGACGCTGGCCGGCACGCTGTCGGCCGAGGGCATGCGCCGCACCGCACCGGTGCCGGCACTGGGCCGCCTGGCCGAACGCCTGTCGGGCAGCACGCCGTATCGGGGCGAGATTGTCGTCAAGGCCGGGCATCGCACGATCACGATCGATTCGGCGCTGGCCGGACTGGGCATCGAACTGCCGGCGCCCCTGAACAAGGTGCAGGACGCGAACTTGCCCCTGCACTTCGTGCTCGAGGGCGAGCCGACCGTCGAGGGCCTGGCGCGCGATGTCATCCGCGTCGGCGTGGGGCAGGGCCTGGCCGCGCGGTACGAACGCGAAAAGCAGGGCAAGGGCGCCTGGCGCGTGACCCATGGCGGCATTGGCGTCAACGTGCCGGCGCCGCGCCCGGATCAGGGCCTGATGGTGCACCTGGACATGAAGGCACTGAACGTCGACCACTGGCTGGCGGCGGGCCGCGCCATTGCCGGCATGGACGTCAAGTCGGCTGCCCCGGCAGCGGATGCGACCCCCGCCAGCGGCGCCGATGTCACCCAGTACGTGCTGCCGGCGGTGGTAGCCGGCCGGGTCAGCGAACTGACGGTCGGCGAGCGGCGCATGGCCGACGTGGTCATTGGCGCCACCCATGTGGGCGACACGTGGCGCGCCAACCTGCATTCGCGCCAGGCCAGTGGCTATCTGACCTGGGCCGAGACGCCCAGCGGCCTGGGCAAGGTCACGGCGCGCCTGGCGTCGCTCGTGATCCCCGAATCGGCCGAAGCCGAGGTCAAGGACCTGCTCGAGTCGAACAAGGGCGCCACGGCCAGCATTCCGTCGCTCGACATCGTGGCCGAGCGCTTCGAGCTGTTCAACAAGAACCTGGGGCGCCTGGAACTGAACGCCAGCAATGTGCGGGCGCTGGCCGGGCGCGAGTGGCGCATCGACCGGCTGGCGCTGAGCAATCCCGATGGCAAGCTGAATGCGTCGGGCCGCTGGCTGACCAAGGATGGCAAGAGCAATACCAGCCTGAACTTCGCGCTCGACATGGACAATGCGGGGCGCCTGCTCGACCGCGTGGGCTTCCCGGACACGATCGGGCGCGGCAACGGCTACCTGCGCGGTGACATCTCATGGGCCGGCCTGCCGTATGCGATGGACATCCCGAGCCTGTCGGGCCAGATCGAGATGAACGTGGAGTCGGGCCAGTTCCTCAAGCAGGACCCGGGCGCGGCCAAGCTGCTGGGCGTGCTCAGTCTGCAAGCGCTGCCGCGCCTGCTCAAGCTCGACTTTCATGACGTGTTTTCCGATGGCCTGGCATTCGACGGCATCACGGCCAACGCGCTGATCACGCGCGGCGTGGCGCGCACCGATAACCTCAGGATGCATGGCGTGGCAGCGACCGTCCTGATGAACGGTACGGCCGATATCGCCAACGAGTCGACCAATCTGCGCGTGGTCGTGATCCCGGAATTCAATCTGGGCACCGGCCCGCTCGTGTACGGCCTGGCCGTCAATCCGGTGCTGGGCCTGGGCGGCTATCTGGCCCAGCTGTTCCTGCGCGCACCGGTGATGAAGGCGCTGACCTACCAGATGCAGGTGACAGGACCGTGGAAATCGCCGACCATTACCAAAATCCCCAACGGACCTGACAATATCCCTGTCAGCACGCCAGCCGCCCCCACCGCCAGCAAGGAATGACATGACGACCGTAGCCGCGATCCAGATGGTTTCCACTCCTGATCTTGAAGACAACCTGGTCACCGTACGCCGCCTCGTGGCCGAGGCCGCCGGGAAGGGCGCCACGCTCGTGGCCTTGCCCGAGTACTGGCCGATCATGGGCATGACCGATGTCGACAAGGTGGCGCTGGCCGAAGACCCGGGCGCCGGCCCGATCCAGGCATGCATGGCCGAACTGGCGCGCGAGCACGGCATCTGGCTGGTCGGCGGCACGCTGCCGATCGTCTCGCCGAGCGCGGGCAAGGTGCTCAACACCACGCTCGTGTATGACCCGCAGGGCGTGTCGATGAGCCGCTACGACAAGATCCACCTGTTCGGCTTCAACAAGGGTGCGGAATCGTACGACGAGGCCCGTACCATCGTGCCGGGCGATACGGTGGGCGTGTTCGATGCGCCGTTCGGCCGCGTCGGATTGTCGGTGTGCTACGACCTGCGCTTTCCCGAGCTGTACCGCGCGATGGGCGAATGCGCACTGATCATCGTGCCCGCCGCCTTTACCTACACCACCGGCCGCGCGCACTGGGAAGTGCTGCTGCGGGCGCGCGCCATCGAGAACCAGTGCTATGTGCTGGCTGCGGCCCAGGGCGGCATGCACGTGAATGGCCGCCGCACTTGGGGCCACAGCATGCTGGTCGACCCGTGGGGCGAGGTCAAGGCGGTGCTGCCGGAAGGCGAGGGCGTGATTGCGGGCGAACTCGATCCGGCGTTCCTGCGCGGTGTACGCGACAGCCTGCCGGCGTTGCGGCACCGGAAGATGTAAAACCGGCGTCGCCTGTACCGGGCGCAGCGATGCGAATAAACGGGATATGGCACAATGCCCGTTCCAACCGAACGCATGAATCGACCCACAATGACGCCATTCGAACCGAACCTGTCCTCCATCGCTGTTGCCCGCGACGTCCTCCTGACGCCATTCGGCCTGGACGAAGACAAGCTGCTGCGCGCGCTGGGGACGATGTTCACGCACAAGGTCGACTATGCCGACCTGTACTTCCAGTTCACCAAGAGCGAAGGCTGGAGTCTCGAAGAAGGCATCGTCAAGAGCGGCAGCTTTTCGATCGACCAGGGCGTTGGCGTACGCGCCGTGTCGGGTGAAAAGACGGCGTTCGCGTATTCCGATGAGATTTCCGAACAGGCGCTGCTGGACGCTGCCGCCGCCACGCGCACGATCGGGCGCCAGGGCGCCGGGCGCATCAAGATCGCGCGCAGCACCCAGCACAGCGGCGGGCGTTCGCTGTACCTGCCCAACGATCCGCTGGCCTCGCTTGATGCGACGGCCAAGGTGACGCTGCTCGAGCGCGTCGAAAAGATGGCGCGCGCGAAAGACCCGCGTGTGGTGCAGGTGATGGCGGGCCTGGCCGGTGAATACGATGTCGTGCTGGTGCTGCGCAGCGACGGCGTATTGGCGGCCGATATCCGGCCGCTGGTGCGCGTGTCGGTGACCGTCATCGCCGAGCAGAACGGGCGACGTGAAGTGGGTTCGTCCGGCGGCGGCGGGCGCTTCGACTATGGTTACTTTACCGACGAGGTGCTCGACCGCTATGCGACCGATGCCGTCAAGGCAGCTTGCGTGAACCTGGAAGCGCGGCCGGCGCCGGCCGGCCCGATGACGATCGTGCTGGGCCCGGGCTGGCCCGGCGTGCTGCTGCACGAAGCCGTCGGCCACGGCCTCGAGGGCGACTTCAACCGCAAAGGCTCGTCGTCATATGCCGGCATGATCGGCGAGCGCGTCGCCGCCAAGGGCGTCACCATCGTCGACGACGGCACGCTGCAGGACCGCCGCGGCTCGCTCAATGTCGATGACGAAGGCAATCCGACCCAGTGCACGACGCTGATCGAGGACGGCATCCTGAAAGGCTACATCCAGGACACGATGAACGCGCGCCTGATGAAGATGCCCGTCACCGGCAACGCGCGCCGCGAATCGTTCGCGCACCTGCCGATGCCGCGCATGACCAATACTTATATGCTCGCCGGCGACAAGGACCCGCAGGAAATCCTGGCCTCGGTCAAGAACGGCCTGTATGCGGTGAACTTTGGCGGCGGCCAGGTCGACATCACGAACGGCAAGTTCGTGTTTTCGGCCAGCGAGGCCTACATGATCGAAGACGGCAAGGTCACGTATCCGGTCAAGGGTGCAACGCTGATCGGCAATGGCCCCGAAGTGATGAACCGCATCTCGATGATCGGCAACGACATGCGTCTGGATTCGGGCGTGGGCGTGTGCGGCAAGGAAGGCCAGAGCGTGCCGGTGGGCGTGGGCCAGCCGACCCTGCGCATCGATGGCGTGACGGTCGGCGGCACGGCTTGAGCCTGTAGTGCTGTGGTATGCGGTAACAAGCTGTCTGTACAAGCCGTCATCGACGGATAAAGGGCTTGCCAAGTTTTGCGGGTTGTTGTTATAGTCAGTTGACCAAACACGGACGACATCATGCGCCACGCTTTCTTTACCCGCTTTTTTTACTTTAGCCATTCCAGCCTCAGGCGGTGGAACAGCAGCGGGTACGCGCAGTAAAAGTCCCGGCAGCATCCAGACAAACCGCCAGCAATGGCGGTTTTTTTATTTTCAGACGGTATAAAACCAAACTCAACCGAGCACGAAAGAGAGTCCAGCATGCCCCGCACCGACGACCTACGCATCCGTGAAATGAAGGAACTGACGCCACCCTCGCACCTGATCCGCGAGTACCCCGTCACCCCGGCGGCCGAGCAGACCGCGGCCGGCGCGCGTGTCGACCTGCACCGCATCCTGCATGGCCAGGACGACCGCCTGATGGTGGTGATCGGGCCATGCTCGATCCACGACCCGAAGGCCGCGATCGAGTACGCGCGCCGGCTGGTCGAACAGCGCCGCCGCTTTGCCGGTGAACTCGAGATCGTGATGCGGGTCTACTTTGAAAAGCCCCGCACGACGGTGGGCTGGAAAGGCCTGATCAACGACCCGTATATGGACAACAGCTTCCGCATCAATGATGGCCTGCGCATGGCGCGCGAGCTGCTGCGCGACATCAACGAGATGGGCCTGCCGGCCGGCACCGAATTCCTCGACGTGATCAGCCCGCAGTACATCGCTGACCTGATCAGCTGGGGCGCCATCGGCGCGCGCACGACCGAGTCGCAGGTGCACCGCGAGCTGGCGTCCGGCCTGTCGTGCCCGGTCGGTTTCAAGAACGGCACCGACGGCAATATCAAGATCGCGACCGAGGCGATCAAGGCCGCGTCGCAGCCGCACCATTTCCTGTCGGTGACCAAGGGCGGCCACTCGGCCATCGTGTCGACCTCGGGCAACGAGGATTGCCACATCATCCTGCGTGGCGGCAAGGCGCCGAACTACGACGCCGCCAGCGTCGAGGAAGCCTGCCGCCAGATCGCCGCACTGGGCCTGGCCAGCCGCCTGATGATCGACGCGTCGCATGCCAACAGTTCGAAAAAGCCCGAGAACCAGGTGCCCGTGTGCGCCGACATCGCCACGCAGATCGCGGCCGGCGACGATCGCATCGTGGGCGTGATGATCGAATCGAACCTGGTGGGTGGGCGTCAGGATCTGGTGCCGGGCAAGGAGCTGACCTATGGCCAGTCGGTAACCGATGGTTGCATCGACTGGGACAGCAGCCTGCAGGTACTGGACGGTCTGGCAGCGGCGGTGCGCCAGCGCCGTTTGCGCCAGGAATAATCAAGCAGGCATAAAAAAACGGCGCACCGAGGTGCGCCGTTGTTCTAACTGCTCGCCGGGATCAGAACTTGGCGGTCAGGTTCAGGAAGATATGACGGCCCATCGCGTCATACACCTGTGGGTAGGTATTGCCGTTGCCGTAGACGGCAGCGACCACGCCCGACAGCGGTGGATCCTTGTCCAGCGCGTTGTTCATGCCGGCGCGCAGGGTGAAGTTACGGTTGATCTGCCAGCTGCCGACCAGATCCAGGTAGTTGCGTGCGCCAAGGCTTGCATCAGCTGGTTCCGATTCGGTGTCGAGGTCCACACCGCGCACATAGCGCCAGGTCGCGCCCAGTTCCACGCCATTCCACGGGGTGCCCCAGACCGCGCGCACCTTGTGACGCCATTTTGGCAGCGGCACGCCGCAGGTAGGACCGTGCAGGCCGGCGCAGTCACGCGTATCGCCGCCTGGCAAGTCCTGCTGCTTGAACTCTTTCAGGTAGGTGCCCATCAGCGACAGGTTCAGGCTGCCCCAGGCGCCCAGCTTGGTGTTCCAGTTCGCGCCCAGGTCAACACCCTTGGTCGAGGCCATGCCCAGGTTCTGGTTGGTGGCGACGATCTGCGCGGTTTCCAGTGCCCACAGGGTGCCCAGACGGTCACGCGTGATCAGCGAGCAGAATGTCGGGTCGCCCGTTGCCAGGCAGCTCTCGAGGCTGGTCGTTGCCGGCAAGCCGCCGATGATGCCATTGACCTTCATGTCGAAAGCGTCGATGGTGACCGACGTGTTGCGCGTCGGGGTCAGCACCAGGCCCAGCGTGTACGAGTCGGATTCCTCCGGCGCCAGGTTCGTATTGCCGCCCGTGATCTGGTTGTACTGCTGGGCTGGCGAATCGACGATGTTGCCGTACTGGGCCGCCGTGACGCCGGTGCGTGCGCACTGGGCCAGGGTCGCGGTCGGGGTCTCGCCCGCGCATGGGTCGGACGACATGTCGTACAGGCCCAGGCCGGCCGGCGTGTACAGTTCGACCACGTTGGCGGCGCGTGCGGCGCGCTGATAGCTGAAGCGGAACTTCGCTTCCTTGATCGGTGCCCATTCGATGCCTGCACCATACGAGCTGGTTTTCTGGCCGGTCGAATAATCCGATTTGCGATAGCTGGCGGTGACGTTAAGCTGGTCGGCGAATGGTTGCTTCTGCAGGATCGGGATACGGGTTTCGGCGTAATAGTCACGCACGCTGAACTGGCCGCTCACGTTCTTGGTCGGGCCGCCCTGGCCAGCCAGATCGCCCGATTCGAAGGCTGCATCGTTGTCCAGCGACAGTTTTTCGGTGCGGTGTTCCCAGCCGAGCGCCAGGCCGATGCCTTCGGTGCTGGTCGGGAGCTTCAGGCCGTATTCACCCAGGTCGGTCGACAGGTTGACGCCTTGCACGGTTTGCGACGTGCTGCCGCGCTGGAAGCCCGGGGTTTGCAGGTAGGTCAGTGCTTCCTTGGTGATGCCGCCGAGGCTCCAGATATTGTAGGGCACGCAGTTCGGATCGATGCCGTTCAGGGTGCTGCGGCAGACCGGTGCGCCGTTGGCGCCAGGGACGACATCCAGTGCCCGCGCGCTGCGCGCCACCGAGAAGTCGTTGAAGTAGGTTTCGGCGTAGCGGACCTTGCCGACCTGCGCGAAGACGTCGTACTTCCAGTTGCCGACATCGCCCTTGACGCCGACCACGCCGCGGTAGGACGTGTGGTTCAGGTCGTCGCGGCGGCCACCGCCTTCGACGTTGCGGCGGAAGATGACCAGGTCGGCCGTATCGCCCGGCGCGTTCAGGCCCAGCGTCTGGCGCCAGGCATTCGACAGCAGCGGGTTCTCGAAGGTGATTGCATTGGCGCCGGAAGCGTCGAGGCCGAACAGGCCGGACGGCGCGATCTGGGCGACAGTGCTGTCATCGTGGAAGCTGGCTTCGCCGTAGACGCGGGTCTTGTCGTTGATGTCGTAGTGCGTGAACGAGCTGAACGTATAGCGCTCGGACGGACGGCGGAAATAGTTCAGCGGGCCGAAGTTGTAGGCATCGTTTGCGCCGATATACGGACGCACGCCGCCATTCGCATCGGCCACGGTGAAGCTGCGCGTGCCGACCAGGAAGCGACCCGGGAAGCTGGTGCCGGAGCCGCCGCAGTTGAACGTGTCGCCCGTGGTGGAGCCGCCCAGCGAGCACGCCGTGAAGTCACGCTCCGATTGCAGCAGCGGGTCTTCCTTCTTGTAGCCCAGGAACACCACGGCATTGCCGCGGCCGTCGGCGAAGTTGCCGCCCATCGTCAGGCTGATGTCCTTGACCTTGGCGTCGGCGCTCTTGTCGCCCGGCAGCTGGAAGTTGCGGCGCGTGGCGGCATCGGCTGCCGGCCCGCCGTTTTGCTGGTGGTTGTAGAACTGGTAGTTGCTGTCGATCTGGACGCCCTGGAAGTTGTCGTCCATGATGAAGTTGACCACGCCGGCCACGGCGTCGGAGCCGTAGATGGCGCCGGCGCCGCCGGTCAGCACTTCGACGCGCTTGACCAGGCCCACCGGGATCTGGTTCAAGTCGGCGGCCGGATTGCGCGGGCTGCCTGCTGGCAGGCGGCGGCCATTGACCAGCACCAGGGTGCGATCGGCGCCGAAGTTACGCAGGTTGACAGTCGCGGTGCCGGTCGAGCCGTTCGAGACCGAGCCACCCTGGTCGGCGAAGACCTGAGGCAGGTTGTTCAGCAGGCTCTCGACCGAACGCACACCTTCGAGCTTGATGTCCTTGGCGTTAACGACGGTAACTGGACTGATGCTTTCCAGGTTGGCCGTGGCGATGCGTGAACCGGTCACTTCCACGCGCTGAGGTTCGCCTGTGGCAGGCGCCGTGTCCTGGGCGTGGGCCGCCGAGAACGCGACGACCATGCCGCCTGCACAGATCAGTCGAACCGATCGAGATAACACTGTTTCAACCATCATGTCGATTTTCCCAGGTAAGACCTGCAGAGCGGATGTCGCCTGCAGTAATGTCATTGGATTGCCACCGCGAATAGCAGCGTCGAATTTTTACTACCTGGCAATAAAAACATTTCCAGTAACGCAGTGTCAACGTATAAAGTCTTTACGAATCAAAAATACAACTGTGCACCAACTAGTCTGTACAACCATGCATTTTGGTGCTAGTCATGATTCTGCAATGAAAAATAATATGTGGAATATCCTTAGGAAAATATAGTTTGACCGGTATTTAATGCGGTAATTGGTAATGTAATTGGCAGATAGTGCTGTAAGGATGTATGTATGCGAATCATTGATGACATGTTATCGCTACCTTATCAATGTCACAAATGTACATACACAGGATAACCAAAGTCTATCCCCTCATGACATCCTGCCTCTGTCAGCCCACGCCGATATGCGCTATCGTGTCGGGTTCGCAACGCCTGTATCGGGTTGGTGAATTTCGCGGGAAATGGCACCTTTGCCTGGTCCCGGTTCGGGAGTGTCATGCTTGCTTATATCGTCCGGCGCCTGTGGCAAATGTTGCCGACCATGGCGGGCGTCGTGCTGCTGGTGTTTGTGCTGTTCAACTGGGTCGGCGGCGATCCGGCCTATCTGCTGGCCGGCAAGATGGCCGATGCGAACGCCATCGAGAACATCCGGCGTCAGCTGGGCACTGACCAGCCGTACCCGGTGCAGCTGTGGATCTTCGTGCAGCAAATCGTGACGTTTGACTTCGGTAACGCCTGGAGCACGGGCGAACCGGTGGCGCAGATCATCACCAGCCGCCTGGGGCCATCGCTCACTGTCCTGATTCCGCTCACCGTCCTCGAAGTGTTCTTCGGCATTGCGCTGGCGCTGGGCATCGCCTTCGTGCGCGGCTCGCTGACCGACCGCGCCGTGATGATTGCTTGCACGGTGGGCATGTCGATCTCGATCCTCGTGTATATCTCGGTGTTCCAGTACGTGTTTGCTTACCAGCTGGGCCTGTTTCCGGTACAGGGCTGGGGCAGCAGCCTTGGCGAGAACCTGCTGCACTACGCGCTGCTGCCGATCATCATCGGCCTGGCGGTTTCGATCGCGCCAACGCTGCGGCTGTACCGCAGCTTCGTGCTCGACGAAGTGGGGCAGGACTACGTGCGCACGGCGCGCGCCAAGGGCTTGAGCGAGCGCCGCATCGTCTGGGTCCACGTGCTGCGCAATGCAGCCATTCCCATCATCACGCACGTGATGGCGAACCTGCCGGCGCTGCTGATCGGGGCGTTTCTTCTCGAACGTTTCTTCGGCATCCCCGGCATCGGGCGCGAAGTCATTCTTGCCGTTGAACGCAGCGACTTCCCGGTGATCAAGGCGATCACGGTCTACGTGGCCGCGGCGACGATGGTGTTCAACCTGCTGGCCGACCTGCTGTACCGCGCCGTCGATCCGCGCGTGCAATTCCGATGATGACGATGCAGACGTCCGACGATTCAGCCGGCCTGTGGACGCTGGCCTGGCGCCGCCTGCGGGCGGACCGCGTGGCGATGGCAGCGCTCGCCGTCGTGACCGGCTTCCTGCTCCTGGTGCTGCTGTCGAGCACCGGCCTGGTGGCCGCCGACTGGGAAGAGGAAGTGGCCGTCAATTACGCGCCGCCGAGCTTTGTCGGCGCCGATGCGACGGCGCGCGCACTGGCGCAGGCGCAACTGCCACGCGCCACGCCGCCGAATGCGTTCGATCCGCTCGCGGCCGAACTGGCAGCGTTGCAGGCCCAGGTGGCGGCAACGCATCCGCCGGTGGCCAAGCGCACGACGCTGCTGTTTGGCGCCGACAAATGGGGCCACGACATCGTCAGGAAAACGATCAAGGGCGGCGAAACGTCGATCGTCGTGGGCCTGGTTGCGGCGCTGCTGGCCGTCACGCTGGGCACGCTGTTCGGCGCTGTCGCCGGGTTCTTCGGTGGCTGGGTCGACGACCTGTTCAACTGGTTCTACAGCATCTTCACGTCGATTCCATCGATCCTGATGATCCTGACCGTGGCCGCCGTGCTGCAGCAAAAGGGCGTGACGACCATCGTGCTGATCCTGGGCCTGACCGGCTGGACGGGACCGTTTCGCCTGATGCGCGCCGAGTACATCAAGCACAGTGCGCGCGAATACGTGATGGCGGCCAATGCCATCGGCGCGTCGAACTGGCAGCGCATGTTCGGGCATATCCTGCCGAACGTGTCGCACGTGGCGCTGGTGCAGATGTCGATCCTCGTGGTCGGCTTCATCAAGGCCGAAGTAATCCTGTCGTTCCTGGGCTTCGGCGTGCCGGTAGGCACGGTATCGTGGGGCAGCATGCTCAACGAAGCGCAGAATGAACTCATCCTCGGCAAGTGGTGGCAACTGGCGGCCGCTGCCGGCGCCATGGCGGTGCTGGTCACCAGTTTTTCGCTGTTTGCCGACGCCTTGCGCGACGCGCTCGACCCCAGGATCAAATGACCGACGAAACCATGCCTTTGCTGAGCGTGCGCGACCTGCGCATTGCGTTCCGGGTCGACAGGCACCGCACCAGCGCCGCGCTGAAAGGCGTCTCGTTCGACGTGCCGGACAACAGCACGGTGGCGCTGGTGGGCGAATCGGGCAGCGGCAAGTCGGTCAGTTCGCTGGCCGTGATGGGGCTGCTGCCGCACGAGACGACGATCGTCGATCCGGCCTCGCGCATCGCGTTTGCCGGGCGCGAGCTGCTCGGCCTGCCGCTGGCCGCGCGGCGCGCCTTGTGCGGCAAGGACATCGCGATGATTTTCCAGGAGCCGATGTCCTCGCTCAATCCGGTGTTCACGGTGGGGTTCCAGATCGGTGAAGTGCTGCGCCAGCACATGGGCATGGACAAGCGCGCGGCGCGTGCCCGCACGCTCGAGTTGCTGGCTGAAGTGGGCATTCCCGATCCGGCGCGCAAGATCGATGCTTACCCGGGCCACCTGTCGGGCGGCCAGCAGCAGCGCGTGATGATCGCGATGGCCATTGCCTGCGAGCCCCGATTGCTGATCGCCGACGAGCCGACCACGGCGCTCGACGTGACGATCCAGAAACAGATCATGGACCTGATCGCGCGTCTGCAGCGCGAGCGGCGCATGGCCGTGCTGTTCATCACGCACGACCTGGGCCTGGTGGGCGAGATCGCCGATCGCGTGATCGTGATGCGCCACGGCGAGGTGCGCGAGGAGGGCGCCGCCGCGCAGGTGTTCGGTGCGCCCCGGGACGCTTATACCCGGGCCCTGCTGCATTGCCGGCCATCCCTCGATGCGCGTCCGCTGCGCCTGCCGGTGATCGACGATTACCTGGCGGGGCACGTGCTCGCTGGTGCGCAACTGCCGCAGCGTGTGCGCGGCACGAACCCCGACGATGCGCCGCTGCTGGTGGTCAGGAATCTGGCCAAAAGCTTCTGGACGCGCGAGGGCCTGTTCGGCAAACGCGAATTCAAGGGGGTGAAGGATGTGTCGTTCACGCTGGCACGCGGCAAGACGCTGGGCGTGGTCGGTGAATCGGGCTCGGGCAAGACGACGGTTGGCCTGACGCTGTTGCGGCTGCACCGCGCGACGGGCGGTTCGGCGCTGTTCGAAGGGCGCGATCTGGTGGCCATGTCCGACCGTGAATTTCAGCCCTACAAGCGGCGCATTCAGATTATTTTCCAGAATCCGTATGCCTCGCTCAATCCGCGTTTCACGGTCGGCCAGATCCTGCTCGAACCGATGCGCATCCACGGGATCGGCGCGCACGAGGCCGAGCGCGCTGCGCTGGCGCGCACCTTGCTGGGGCGCGTCGGCTTGCCGGACGCGGCCTACGGGCGCTATCCCCATGAATTCTCGGGCGGGCAACGTCAGCGGATTGCGATTGCGCGCTGCCTGACGATGCAGCCCGAGATTCTTGTCTGCGACGAATCCGTCTCGGCGCTGGACGTGTCGGTCCAGGCCCAGGTGCTGAACCTGCTGCAGGATTTGCAGGACGAATTTGGCCTGAGCTATATCTTCATCTCGCATGACCTGTCGGTGGTGAAGTACATCTCCGACCAGGTGATGGTGATGCAGAACGGCGGCGTGGTCGAAGTCGCCGATGCCGATGTGCTGTACCGCAACCCACAGCATCCGTACACGAAGTCGCTGCTGGCGGCGATTCCGCGCGGGGTGTAACTACAGGTCGTTGCCGATGCCGCAAAAGACCGTTGCGAATATGCTAAACCGGCTGCCGAAACAGGTCGCATTCCTGTGCCGCGACTGCAATTCACGTACACTGTGAGGATGCCCCAGTTAGTCGAACTCATTCAAGTCTATGGCGTGCTGATCGTGTTCGGCATCGTTCTCGTCGAGCAGTTCGGCTTGCCTATTCCCGCCTACCCGATCCTGATCGTGGCCGGCGCGCTGTCGGTCGAGGCCGACGTCAGCTGGCAGCTCGTGTGGCTGGCCGCCATCACCGCCTGCCTGATCTGTGATGTGTTCTGGTTCCGCGCCGGGCGCTTCTATGGCAAGCGCATCCTGCGGCTGCTGTGCAAGATTTCCCTGTCCCCCGATTCGTGCGTCAACCAGACCGAAGACCGCTTCAGCCGGTTCGGCGTCAAGTCGCTGCTGGTGTCCAAGTTCGTCCCGGGCTTTAACACCATCGCTGCGCCATTGTCGGGCGCGATGGGTGTGGCCCCGAAGCCCTTCCTGCTGTACGCCGTCACGGGCGCGGCGCTGTGGAGCGGCGTCGGCATCCTGCTGGGCGCCTGGTTCCACGACAGCGTCGACGACGTGCTCGCCATCCTGTCGACGATGGGCAGCACGGCGCTGGTCGTTGTCGCCAGCGTGCTGGGTCTGTTCATCGCGTTCAAGTATGCCGAGCGGCGCCGGCACCGTTCGCGCAGCGGCGCCGAGCGCATCGAGATGGCCGAATTGCTGGCGCTGATCGACAGCGGCGCACAGCCGGTGCTCATCGATGCGCGCAGCCTGACCGCGCAGGACCTCGAAGCGGCCATTCCCGGCGCGCTCATTTTCCGCGCATGCGAGCCGGGTGCATTAATGGCATCGCTCGACCGCAAGCGCGAGATTGTGGTCTACTGCAGTTGTCCCGACGATGTGACGGCCGCCCAGGTCGCACACCAGTTCGCTGCCAATGGCTTTCGCCGCGTGCGCGCGCTCAAGGGCGGACTCGATGCCTGGAATGGGCGCGGTGACACCCCGTCCTCGCTGGACCCGGCGCCCTGCTGATCGGCCCTGCAGGCAGCATGGTCGGTGGCGTAGTGCAATTACGGTGATCAAGCCGATTTTTACGTAAGTAAGCCCTGACACATGCCATTGTCTGTAGCAAAACTACAGATAGTTCTTGTCTTGGAGGCAAAATATTTAGTAAGCTTGCGGCTTCGTCTCCACTGTGCCCGCAATGACTGCATCCATGTCCATGAACGAGATTTCCCACCTGCATGCTGGCGGTCCCCGCCTGCTGGCCGATATCGGCGGCACCAATTGTCGTTTCGCGATCGAGCGTGGTCCCGGGCAGCTCGAGGGCATCGAGATCCTGCCATGCGCTGCCTATGCAACGCTGGGCGACGCAATGCGCACCTATCTGGCCGGTCCGACTGTCCGGGCGCTGACTTCCAGCCCGATCCGGCATGCGGCGCTGGCGATCGCCAACCCGGTTACGGGTGACTATGTGCGCATGACCAACCACCACTGGGAATTTTCGACCGAGGCATTGCGGGTCGAATGCGGCTTCGAGATCCTGATGGTGGTCAATGACTTTTCGGCGCTGGCCCGTTCGCTGCCGCATCTGGGCGAGCACAAGCGCCAGGTCGGTGGCGGCGTGCCGCAGCCGGATACGGCGCTGGGCCTGATCGGCGCTGGCACTGGCCTGGGCGTGTCAGGCCTGATCCCATGCGCCAGCTCATGGACCGCATTGCGCAGCGAAGGCGGGCACGTGAGCTTCGCGCCCATCAACGATGACGAAATCGCGATCCTGCAATTTGCCTGGCGCGAATATGACCACGTTTCGTTCGAGCGCTTCCTGTCCGGCGCCGGCGTCGAACTGATCTACCGCGCGCTGGCCGATCGCGCCGGCAGTCCCGACGAGCGCCTCAGCGCCGCCGAGATCTCGCGCCGCGCGCTGTCGGGCGAATGCCCATTGTGCGACGACGTGCTCGAAGCATTCTGCGGCATGCTCGGCACCGTGGCCGGCAACCTGGCCGTGACGCTCGGCGCGCAGGGTGGTATCTATATTGGTGGCGGCATCGTTCCACGCCTGGGCGCGCGCTTCGACCGCTCGTCGTTCCGCCGCCGCTTCGAGCAAAAAGGGCGCTTCGTCCATTACCTGACGGCCGTGCCGACCTACGTCATCACCGCCGAATACCCGGCTTTTGTTGGTGTGTCTGCGATTTTGTCGGAAAAACTGTCAGACTGACGCTACTAGCTACCCGCCGCGTGGATGGTCGCTTGTCCACTACGCGGTTTTATCGGGTACAATGGCCGCCAGTTGCAAGAAACGTCGTCGTCCCTCCGCGTGCCGCACAGGCCGCTCCCCGGCGCCTCCCGAACATGGCGAGTGCGCCGATGCGCCGCGTTTCCCAACGAGCATCAACACTCAGAGGCAGGTTGCCCGCGACGGGTTCCTTGCCCTTCGTGTAATAGACTGTCCGGCGCATCAGCCCCGGACCCACGGATTCCAGTATCAGGCAGCAGATCGCAAACAGCAGGCTAGCCGCCCATGCGCCGGCGCCGCTCGTTGCGTGGTCGCCGGACGCTAACTGTGTGTGCCCTGATTCTGTTGCGCGGATTCTGTTTCTGCTACCGCTACTGTTTGTGGATTGACGACATCGCACTATGAATACTGACGAGGCCAAGCGCGTCCTCGAAACCGCCTTGCTGTGCGCCCGCGAGCCGATGTCGATCCACGGCATGAAAAAGCTGTTCGCCGACGTCGACGGGAGCGGTCGCAGCCAGGGCGCCGGCGTTGGTGCCGATACGATCAAGATATTGCTGGAAGAACTCCGCCAGGACTGGGACGGCCGCGGCATCGAGATCGTCAGCCTGGCCTCGGGCTGGCGTTTCCAGAGCCGTCCCGAAATGAAGCCGTACCTCGACCGGCTGTCACCCGAGAAGCCGCCGAAGTATTCGCGGGCGACGCTGGAAACGCTGGCCATCATTGCCTATCGCCAGCCGGTCACGCGCGGCGATATCGAAGAAATTCGCGGCGTGGCGGTCAATTCGCAGACGATCAAGATGCTCGAAGACCGCGGCTGGATCGACGTGCTCGGCCACCGTGAAGTGGTAGGGCGCCCGGCGCTGCTGGGCACGACACGCCAGTTCCTGGACGACCTGGGCCTGGCGTCGCTGTCCCAATTGCCGCCGCTGCAGGCGCTGGCCGAGGGGCCGGATGCACGCAGCCTGGAAGCACTGGAAGCAGCACTGAACGACAATTTTGAGAAGGCGGACGCCGGCGCGCCCGTCTTACATCCGGACACTTCACCGATTGAAGTGTCGATACCAGACCTGACAGACGACGGAATTGCCGAGGCGGGTCAGCACAATAAAGATACGAATGATGAACCCAACTGAACCAACCGAAAACAAGCCTGTCGACGCAGCCGAGACCGCCGTCGCCAAGCCAAAGCGCCGCACCAAGGCCATGATCGCCGCCGAGGCTGCTGCATCCGCGCCCGTCGACGCCGCCGCCGAAGCGCCGGCCAAGCCGAAGCGCACGCGCAAGGTCGCCGTCGCCAGTGAATCCGGCGCCGCCGCGCCAGTCGCTGCCGAGTTGGCTGGTGATGCACCAGCTGCCGACGCACCAGCCGCGAAAGTGCGCAAGCCACGTGCCATGAAGGCCGCCAAAGAAGTCCAGGCCGCCAAGGAAGAGCTGGCCGCAGCGCCGGCCGCCGACGGCGCCGAGGCTGCACCTGCCCCTGCACCGAAGCCGCGCGGTCCCCGTCAGATGCGCGAAAAGCGCGCCGAACGCGAGGCACTCGAGCAGCTGGCGGCGCCTGCCGTTGCTGCTGCCGATGCTGCGCCAGAAGGCGATGCGCCGGCTGAAGGTGCTGGCGCCGAGGCCGCTGCTGCCGTCGACGGCGCGCCACAAGGCCGCGGCCGTGGCCAGCAAAAGCCGGGCATGCGCAACCAGCAGAGCAACCGTCCGGTGCAGGGCGCCGGTCGCCAGGGCCAGCCGGTCAAGCAGATCGGCCGCAATGGCAAGCCAGGCAAGCCCGGCGGCAAGCCGCAGCCAATGGACGAGGCCGACAACGTGTTCTCGTTCGTCACGTCGGATGATTTCGACGCCAACGACGGTGCCCGCCGCAATGCGCCGGTCAAGGCCGTGCGCCGCGACCTGACCGCTGACGACGACGCGCCGAAGCTGCACAAGGTGCTGGCCGAAGCGGGCCTGGGTTCGCGCCGCGACATGGAAGACCTGATCGTTGCCGGCCGCGTGTCGGTCAATGGCGAGCCGGCCCACATCGGCCAGCGCATCCTGCCGACCGATGCGGTGCGCATCAATGGCAAGCTGATCCAGCGCCGCGTGAGCAGCAAGCCACCGCGCGTGCTGGTGTACCACAAACCGGCCGGCGAAATCGTCAGCCATGACGATCCGGAAGGCCGTCCATCGGTGTTCGATCGCCTGCCGTCGATGAAAGCAGGCAAGTGGCTGGCCGTTGGCCGCCTCGACTTCAACACCGAAGGCTTGCTGCTGTTTACCACGTCGGGTGACCTGGCCAACCGCCTGATGCACCCGCGTTATAATATCGACCGTGAATACGCGGTGCGCACGCTGGGCGAGCTCGAAGAAGGCATGCGCCAGAAACTGCTGGCCGGCGTCGACCTCGACGACGGCAAGGCGGCGTTCTCCAAAATCCAGAACGGCGGCGGCGAAGGCATCAACCGCTGGTACCGCGTGGTCATCGGCGAAGGCCGTAACCGCGAAGTGCGCCGCATGTTCGAGGCGGTCGGCCTGACCGTCTCGCGCCTGATCCGTACCCGTTACGGCGCGATGACGCTGCCAAGTGGCCTGAAGC
This sequence comes from Oxalobacteraceae sp. CFBP 8761, assembly GCA_014841595.1. Taxonomy (NCBI): domain Bacteria; kingdom Pseudomonadati; phylum Pseudomonadota; class Betaproteobacteria; order Burkholderiales; family Oxalobacteraceae; species Oxalobacteraceae sp. CFBP 8761. Next base: position 499,806 of record JACYUE010000002.1, read on the forward strand.
GCGGTCGTTGGGAAGAATTCGAAGAAAACGATGTCCGTTCGCTGATGACGGCCTTCGGTGTCGAGAAAAAAGCGGCGCCGGAGAAAAACGCCAAGTCGGGCGGCAAGCCGGGCAAGGGTCCGCGTCCGAATGGTGCGCGCGACAGCGAGCGCGGCAACGAACGTGGTAACGAGCGTGGCAACAGCCGCGGTCCTGAGCGCGGCAACGTGCGCAGCGCTGGCGGCGACGATGAGCGTGGCAACGACCGCAGCGATGGCAACCGCATCGACCGCGCCGACGCCAACCGCAATGTCGATCCGTTCGGTCCGCAAGCAACGCGCGTGGGCAGCACCCGCGGCCAGGGTATCCTGAATGGTCCGGTGCCTGGCAACAAGCCAGTCGGTGGCCGTCCCGGTGGTCAGGGTGGTGGCAAGGGCCGCGGTGCCGGTTTCGGCGGCGGGCAGGGCGGCAAGACGGGTGGCGCTGGCGCCAGCAGCCGTCCACGCCAGCCCGATCCGTTGCAGACCACGTTCGGTTTTGCCAACACCGGTGGCGGCGCACGCCGCGGCGGTGCGGGTGGCGGCCAGGGTCCGCGTGGCGGCGCCGAGCATGCGGCACCGCGCCGCGGCCGTCGCGGCTAAGCCTCATTCAGTGCAGGCTGCCGATGGCAGTCTGCTAACTGTTGTATAGCTGCTCATTTTGGCGTGCGGATTGCGAGGCACGCCGAAAAGCAGTATAATTTGCAGCCTAATCGAAGACCTTCCCGACGTGTTGTTCAGCGTGCATCCGGTGTAAGCGTCATATTTTGATTGGGGTGTAATGACAAAAAGATGGGCAGATGCCCATTTTTTTTTTGGTAAATCGTTTTAGAAGCCCTGGAGAAGTGCCGTGCAGCAGTTTGATTTAATCGCCACGACAGTCAGTGGTCTCGGTTATGAACTCGTCGACGTGGAACGAGGCGACCGCGGGATCCTGCGTGTGTATATCGATTTTCCGGCTGCCGACGCGGACGAAAAGGGCCCGATCACGGTCGAGGATTGCGCCAAGGTGAGTCACCAGCTGTCGCATGTCTTCACCGTGGAAAACGTCGATTACGAACGACTCGAAATTTCGTCGCCGGGCCTCGATCGCCCGGTACGAACCCTCGCCGATTTCGCGCGCTTTGCCGGCCTTGAGTGCACGGTCAAGCTGCGCGTCGCGGTGCCGGGCAGTGATAACCGCAAGACGTTCACCGGTATCCTGCGCGGCGTCGAGAACGACAAGGTCGGCTTGGAATTTGACAGTAAAGATGGCCCGGCGTTGATGGAATTTACGCTGGCCGAATTGGATAAGGCACGTTTAGTGCCGCAGGTGGATTTTAGGAGTCGCAAAGCATGAGTCGCGAAATTTTGTTACTGGTGGATGCGCTTGCGCGCGAAAAGAACGTCGACAAGGAAGTCGTTTTCGGAGCGCTCGAGTTCGCGCTGGCACAGGCCACGAAGAAGCGTTATGAAGGCGAAGTCGACATTCGCGTGTCAATCGACCGTGACACCGGCGAATTCGAGACTTTCCGCCGCTGGCACGTCGTTCCAGACGAAGCCGGCCTGCAACTGCCTGATCAGGAGATCCTGCACTTTGAAGCCAAAGAGCAGATTTCGGACATCGAAGTCGACGAATACATCGAAGAGCCGATTGAATCAGTCGACTTCGGTCGTCGCTTTGCCCAGGACACCAAGCAGGTCGTGCTGCAGCGCGTGCGCGATGCCGAACGCGAGCAGATCCTGCAAGACTTCCTGGAACGTGGCGACTCGCTCGTCACCGGCACCATCAAGCGCATGGAACGCGGCGACGCGATTGTCGAATCGGGCAAGATCGAAGCACGCCTGCCGCGTGACCAGATGATCCCGAAAGAGAATCTGCGTATCGGCGACCGTGTGCGCGCTTTCATCCTGCGTGTGGACCGCAATATGCGTGGCCCGCAGGTGATCCTGTCGCGTACTGCGCCTGATTTCATCATGAAGCTGTTCGAACTCGAAGTCCCGGAGATCGAGCAGGGCCTGCTGCAGATTAAGTCCGCAGCCCGCGATGCCGGCGTGCGCGCCAAGATCGCCGTGTTCACGGCTGACAAGCGCATCGACCCGATCGGTACCTGCGTCGGGATGCGCGGTTCGCGCGTCCAGGCCGTGACCGGTGAACTGGGTGGCGAGCGTGTCGACATCGTGCTGTGGTCCGATGACCCGGCGCAGTTCGTCATTGGCGCCCTGGCGCCGGCGAATGTCTCGTCGATCGTGGTCGACGAAGAAAAGCACGCGATGGATGTCGTCGTGGACGAAGAAAACCTGGCCATCGCGATCGGCCGTTCGGGCCAGAACGTGCGCCTGGCGTCCGAGCTGACCGGCTGGAAGATCAACATCATGACGGCCGAGGAATCGGCCAACAAGGTGGAGCAAGAGTCAGCGGCCATCCGCGCGCTGTTCATGCAAAAACTGGACGTCGACCAGGAAGTGGCCGACATCCTGGTGGAAGAAGGCTTCTCGAGCCTGGAAGAAATCGCGTATGTGCCAATTTCCGAAATGCTGGAAATTGAATCGTTCGACGAAGACACTGTCAACGAACTCCGTACCCGTGCACGCGATGCGCTGGTCACCGAGGCGATTGCTTCCGAAGAAGGCCTCGAAGGCATGGAAGAAGCTCTGGTCAATCTGGAAGGCATGGACCGTACCGTTGCCGGCAAGCTTGGCCTGGCTGGTATCAAGACGGTCGACGCATTCGCGGCACTGGCCTATGACGAGTTTGGCGCCATCCTGGCGCTGCCGTCGGAACGTGCCCGCGACCTGATCAAGAGTGAATTTAATGATGTGACCGACGACGAGATGAAGCTGGTCGATGGCAAGTACGACGACCGGGCGAAAGCACTGCAGGCGAAAGCCTGGAGCCTGGCTGAAACGGCCAAAGCTTGAGCAAATCTTTATCATCTGTCGCGACACATAGAAAAGAGGACTGAATGGCGAGTAACAACGTAGCCCAATTTGCCACCGAGCTGAAGATGCCTGCAGACCTGCTGCTGACGCAGCTGCGCTCGGCCGGCGTCGAAAAAAGTTCGACGTCAGATCCGTTGTCGAAAGATGATAAGGACAAGCTGCTGAACCATCTGCGTCGTACCCACGGCGCAAGCGACACCGGTGAAAAGAAAAAGATCACGGTAACGCGCAAGGAAACCAGCGAAATCAAGCAAGCTGATTCGTCGGGCAAATCGCGCACCATCCAGGTCGAAGTCCGCAAGAAGCGCACCTTCGTGCAGCGCGACGACCTGGTCACGACCAAAGCACCTGAAGAGCCGGTCGTCGACGTTGCTGAACAAGCACGTCGCGAAGAGGAAGCAGCGCGCCAGAACGAAGCGATCGCCCGCCAAGAGGCTGATCTGCGCGAGAAGCAAGAGCGCCTGATCAAACTCGAAGCCGAAGAAAAGGCGCAAGCCCAGGCAGCGCAAGAGCAGGCCAAGCGCGATGCGGCTGAACAAGCCAAGCGCGACGCCGCCGAGAAATCGGCTGCTGCTGCCGTGGCTGCCGGTGCTGCCAAGGAAGCTGCTGCCGGCGCGAAAGAAGCCGCTGCCGGTGCTGCTGCTGACGAGTCGGCCAAGCGCGCCGCTGAAGAAGTCAAGGCCCGCAATGAAGCGGCAAGCAAGGAAGCGGCCGAACGCGTTGCCGCTACCGAGCGCGCCCGCAAGGCCGTGGCTGACGAAGTCGCGCAGATCAAGCTGATGATGAGTCAGCCGCGCCGTGTCATCAAGGCACCTGAGCCAGCACCGAAGCCGGTCGTCGCACCAGCGGCCCCGGCCGGTACGCTGCACAAGCCTGCCGACAAGAAGCCTGGCGAAGTCAAGAAAGACGACGCCAAGAAGCCTGGCGACAAGAAGTCGATCAAGTCGGCCAATGTGTCGTCGACCTGGTCGGACGACGCCAAAAAGCGTGGCGGCCCTAGCGTGAAAACGCGCGGCGGCGCAGGCAGCAGCACCGGTGGCCGTGATGGCTGGCGTGCTGGTGGCGGCCGTGGCGGTCGTCGTGGTCATGATGACCGCGAGACCAACTTCCAGGCGCCAACCGAAGCGATCGTACGCGATGTGCACGTGCCGGAAACCATCACCGTGGCCGAACTGGCCCACAAGATGGCGATCAAGGCATCGGAAGTCATCAAGCAACTGATGAAGCTGGGCCAGATGTGCACGATGAACCAGGTGCTCGATCAGGAGACCGCGATGATCCTGGTGGAAGAGATGGGCCACAAGGCCTTCGCTGCCGCCGAGGATGATCCAGAAGCACTGCTGGCCGACAACGGCGAGCACGCCGAATTCGAATCGACCTCGCGCGCACCGGTCGTCACCGTCATGGGTCACGTCGACCATGGTAAGACGTCGCTGCTGGATTACATCCGTCGCGCCAAAGTGGCCTCGGGCGAAGCCGGTGGTATTACCCAGCACATCGGTGCATACCACGTGGATACCCCACGCGGCATGATCACCTTCCTTGACACCCCGGGTCACGAGGCGTTCACCGCCATGCGTGCCCGTGGTGCCAAGGCGACCGACATCGTCATCCTGGTGGTGGCGGCGGACGACGGCGTGATGCCGCAAACCAAAGAGGCAATTGCTCACGCAAAAGCCGCTGGTGTCCCGCTGGTCGTGGCGATCAACAAGATCGACAAGCCGGGTGCCAACACCGACCGCGTCACGCAAGAGCTGGTCGCTGAAGGCGTCGTGCCTGAAGAATACGGTGGCGAATCGCCATTCGTGCCGGTGTCGGCAAAAATCGGTACCGGTATCGACGATCTGCTGGAGCAAGTGCTGCTGCAGGCCGAAGTGCTGGAACTGAAAGCGCCGACCGAAGCGCCGGCCCGTGGCCTGGTGGTCGAAGCCCGTCTGGACAAGGGCCGCGGCCCGGTGGCAACGATCCTGGTGCAGTCGGGTACCCTGAAGCGCGGCGACGTCGTGCTGGCGGGTTCGTCGTTCGGTCGTGTTCGTGCGATGCTGGACGAAAACGGCAAGGCAGTCACCTCGGCTGGCCCGTCGATTCCGGTCGAAATCCAGGGCCTGACCGAAGTGCCGACCGCCGGCGAAGAAGTCATGGTCATGGCCGACGAGCGCAAGGCGCGTGAAATCGCCCTGTTCCGTCAAGGTAAGTTCCGTGACGTGAAGCTGGCCAAGCAGCAAGCCGCGAAGCTCGAGAACATGTTCGAGCAGATGGCCGAAGGCGAAATCAAGAACCTGCCGCTCATCGTCAAGACCGATGTGCAGGGTTCGCAAGAGGCACTGGTCGGTTCGCTGCAGAAGCTGTCGACCTCGGAAGTGCGGGTCCAGATCGTGCACGCAGCGGTCGGCGGCATCACCGAGTCGGACGTCAACCTGGCAACCGCGTCGAAGGCAGTCATCATCGGCTTCAACGCCCGTGCCGACGCCCAGGCGCGCAAGCTGGCCGAGTCGAACGGCGTGGACATTCGTTACTACAGCATCATTTACGATGCAATCGACGAAGTCCGTACCGCGCTGTCGGGCATGCTGGCGCCAGAAAAGCGCGAGACCATCACCGGTCAGGTCGAGATTCGCCAGGTCATCCTGGTCTCGAAAGTCGGCGCGATTGCCGGTTGCCTGGTCACCGACGGTGTCGTCAAGCGTTCGTCGTCGGTCCGTCTGCTGCGCAACAACATCGTGCTGTGGACTGGCGAGATCGATTCGCTCAAGCGCTTCAAGGACGACGCAAAAGAAGTGCGCGCTGGTCTCGAGTGCGGCCTGTCGCTCAAGGGCCAGAACGAAATCCAGGTCGGCGACGTCCTGGAAGTGTTCGAAGTCACCGAAGTGGCACGTACGCTGTAAGCGACACGTTGGCGTAACATGGGGGCCAGGACGCTTCGCGGCAACGTCGCGAAGGGCCTGGCCCTTTTATTTTGGCTCTCTGATTTTCCAGAAAAAGATGCAGCAACATCATGGCTAAACACAGCAAAAGCATTCCCAAGCGCGGCCTGCGCGTGGCCGACCAGATCCAGAAGGATCTGTCGGAACTCATCGCCTTCGAACTGAAGGACCCTCGCGTCGGCATGGTCACGATCAGCGAAGTGCAACTGACCCCTGACTACGCCCACGCCAAGGTGTATTTCACCCTGCTCAAGGATGGCGTGGAAGAAGTCAAGCAGACGCAGGAAGGCCTGAACAAGGCGTCCGGCTACCTGCGCAATATGCTGGGCAAGCGCCTGCACATCCACACGCTGCCGGCGCTGCACTTCGTGCATGACACGTCGACCGTGCGCGGCCTGCAGATGTCGGCCCTGATCGACCAGGCTAACGCGACGCGCTCGAAGGATGACCCGGAATCGAATCCGGCGCCTGAGGTGGATGTCGACCTGGACCAGTCGCAGGAGCAGGACCAGGATCAGGATCAGGATCAGGACAGCGATGCTGGTGACGAGGCCGATAAGGCGAACAAAGCGTGAACGGTCGGCCCGCCAAAAAACCGCGCGACCTGGTCAATGGCGTGCTGTTGCTCGACAAGCCGGTGGGCTTCTCGTCCAATGACGCGCTGATCAAGGCCAAGCGCGTGCTCAACGCGAAGAAGGCCGGCCACACCGGCACGCTCGACCCGTTTGCCACTGGCCTCTTGCCACTGTGCTTTGGCGAAGCGACCAAGTTCTCGCAGGACTTGCTGGAGTCGGACAAGACCTATCTGGCCACGGTCCACCTGGGCATCACGACGACCACCGGCGACACCGAAGGCGAGGCCGTCGAGACCAAACCGGTCGATGTGACGCTGGACCAGATCGAAGCCGCGCTGGCCCGCTACCGCGGCCCGATCCTGCAAACGCCGCCCATGTACTCGGCGCTCAAGCGCGACGGCAAGGCACTGTACGAATACGCACGTGAAGGCATCGTGCTCGAGCGCGAAGCGCGCCCGGTGACGATCCACTCGCTGACGCTGGTTGCGTACGACGCGCCGTTCCTGAAGATCGCCGTGACCTGCAGCAAGGGCACGTATGTGCGCGTGCTGGGGGAGGACATCGGTGCTGCGCTCGGTTGCGGCGCGCACCTGAACGCACTGCGCCGCACTGAAGTCGGGCCGTTGACGATCGAGGGCATGATCACGCTGGACGATCTGCTGGCGCACCCCGACCCGTTGTCGCTGCTGCAGCCGGTCGACGCCTTGCTGTCGAGTTTTCCGGCCCTTGAACTGACGCCCGAGCTGGCGCGCCGTTTCCTGCAAGGGCAGCGCCTGGCGCTTGGCAAGGAAGACATCGTCGTTCCCGAACAGCAGGGCAGGGTGCGCATCTATCATGCTGGCAGCCTGCTGGGCACCGGTATTCTCGGGGAGTATGCGATCCTGGCCCCCGAACGCCTGATCTCGACCGCACCCCAGGGTTGATGTCACGCGGCAGTCATAAACGGGCGCTACCCTTGCAGGCAGCGCCCCGTCTGTCCAGTGACCGGGCAAGCTCTTGAAATACCTCGCTATTTCCAACCACCCCGGTTAGAGCGGTACTTTACCTGCTATACTAGTCGGTTTCCGAAATCAGCAAGTGCGCGGCAACTTCGCGGCACCATCGCGGCAACATCGTCGCAGTACCTCGGCAGCATCGCGGTACAGCGCAGCAGATACTCGGCAGATCGTACACTTCCGTACAACGCAACTTCTCAGAGACCATGTCAAACACCAAACGCGCGATTCGTAATATCGCAATCATCGCCCACGTTGACCACGGCAAAACCACCCTGGTGGACATGCTGCTGCGTCAATCCGGTACGTTCCGTGAAAATCAGCAGGTGGAAACCCGCGTGATGGACTCGAACGACCTCGAAAAAGAACGCGGCATCACCATTCTGTCGAAGAACTGCGCTGTCGAGTACGAAGGTACCCACATCAATATCGTCGACACCCCAGGCCACGCCGACTTCGGCGGTGAAGTCGAGCGCGTGCTGTCGATGGTTGACTCCGTGCTGCTGCTGGTCGATGCGCAAGAAGGCCCGATGCCACAGACCCGCTTCGTGACCCGCAAGGCACTGGCCCTGGGCCTGAAGCCAATCGTCGTCGTCAACAAGGTCGACCGTCCAGGCGCGCGCGCCGAATGGGCCATCAACCAGACGTTCGAACTGTTCGACAAGCTCGGCGCGACCGATGAACAGCTGGACTTCCCGATCGTCTACGCATCGGGTCTGAACGGCTATGCCGGCCTGACCGAAGATGTCCGCGAAGGCGACATGAAGCCGCTGTTCGAAGCGATCCTGCAACACGTGCCAGTCCGTGACGACAATCCGGACGGTCCGCTGCAGATGCAAGTCACGTCGCTCGACTACTCGTCGTACGTCGGCAAGATCGGCATTGGCCGTATCTCGCGCGGCCGCATCAAGGCTGGCCAGGACGTCGTCGTCGTGAACGGCCCAGGCGCAACCCCAATCAAGGGCCGCATCAACCAGGTCCTGAACTTCAAGGGTCTGGAGCGCGTGCTGGTCGATGAAGCCGTCGCTGGCGACATCGTCCTGATCAACGGTATCGAAGAAATCGGCATCGGTTCGACCATCTGCGCACCGGACACCCCGGACGCACTCGAAATGCTGACCGTCGACGAGCCAACGCTGACCATGAACTTCATGGTCAACAACTCGCCACTGGCCGGCCGCGAAGGCAAGTTCGTCACCAGCCGTCAGCTGCGCGAACGCCTCGACCGCGAACTGAAAGCCAACGTCGCACTGCGCGTTTCGCCAACCGACGACGACACGATCTTCGAAGTCTCGGGCCGCGGCGAGCTGCACCTGACGATTCTGCTGGAAAACATGCGTCGCGAAGGCTTCGAGCTGGCAGTGTCGCGTCCACGCGTTGTGTTCAAGATGGTCGATGGCGTGCGCCATGAGCCGTTCGAGAGCCTGTCGGTCGACGTCGAAGAAGCCAACCAGGGCGGCGTGATGGAAGAACTGGGTCGTCGTCGTGGCGATCTGCAGAACATGGAATCGGATGGCAAGGGCCGCGTGCGTCTCGAGTACCTGATCCCGGCGCGTGGCCTGATCGGCTTCCAGGGTGAATTCATGACCCTGACCCGCGGTACCGGCCTGATGAGCCACGTGTTCCACGAGTACGCACCAGTCGACAACAGCAAGGGCGAAATGGCCGGCCGTCGTAACGGCGTGCTGATCTCGCAGGATGACGGCGCTGCCGTTGCCTACGCGATCTGGAAACTGCAGGATCGCGGCCGCATGTTCGTGTCGCACAACGATCCGGTGTACGAAGGCATGGTCATCGGCATCCACTCGCGTGACAACGACCTGGTCGTGAACCCGATCAAGGGCAAGCAGCTGACCAACGTGCGTTCGTCGGGTACTGACGAAGCGGTGCGCCTGGTGCCGCCAATTCAGATGTCGCTGGAATACGCGGTCGAATTCATCGAGGACGACGAACTGGTCGAGATCACCCCGAAGAGCATTCGTCTGCGCAAGCGCTACCTGAAAGAGCACGAGCGCAAGAAGGCCAACCGCGAAGGTTAATGCCTTCCCCTCACCGGCAATCGAGATTGCCGGTGAATGAAAAAACCCCGCTGCATGCAGCGGGGTTTTTTTTTTATTCATCAACGCGATGCGTTGAAGCAGCGCGATGTCAGACGTCCAATGGGTGGCAAGTGTCAGCGCAATCCGAGCAGCGCCTGCACCCGCTCGCGGCTGACACCGACCAGCGCCGACGTGATGGCCAGCAGCGACTGGTAATCGTGGCTGGTGGCGGTGCCGGAAAAATCCGCGGCCAGCAGCGCCAGTTCGGCTTGCGGCAGCTCGGATTGCGCCGTGCGCGCCGTGGCCTGACTCAGGGCAAGGGCGGCGGCATCCTGCGAGCGGCGCACGCGCGCCAGCGCCTGCACCACCTCGCGCAACCCCTGGCGCAGGGCGTCCGGATTCCCCAGTTGCCATTCCCGTGGCGCCAGCGAGGCTGGCAGCGCGGTCGTGTCGACGCGGCCACGGCCCGTCACGGCAATGGCGTCCTTGACGCCGTCGAATGTGGCCTCGGGCGTCGTGAAGACGAGCGCGCGCTCCGTGTCGAGCCCGGCGCGAATGCCGACTGGCGCCAGTGTGCGGTCCAGGCGCCGGGCGATCTCTTCCTCCGTCATGCCCGGTTCGAACGTGGCCGCCAGTTGCGGGCCGCCGATGCTGCCGACCGAAAAGCCCAGGGTCTGGTTGCCGGCCGCCTGCAGGCTGGCGATGTCCAGGCCGTCGATACGAAAACGCTGTTGTGCGACCCGGTCGCCGTCGAAGCCCAGCTCGGCATCGAGCCCGGCGCCGCCTTCGCTGCGGCGGGTGTCGAGCGTGTCGCCCAGTTGGCGCGCCCGCGCTTCGAGCTGGCGCGAGGCGGCGCCGCGCCCGGCCAGGCGCGTGCTCAGATCGGCCTTGAGCGCTTCGAGCTGGGCGGCGATGCGCGCCAGATAGTCGAGTGCCTGCTGGGCCTGCGCCACGCCCGTTTGCAGATCGTGGCCGTGCGCAGCGCCGCGGCGCGACGCGCGCGCGCGCGCCGCCGCAGGGGACTGCGTCGCCGGTTCGGCCGCGGACGGCTGCGCGGCAACAGCCCGGGCTGCCATGGCGCCAGCGCGGACAAGGCCGCCCGGCGTGTTGCTACCCGGAACGGCCGGCGGGGTAATGGTGCGGGTCAGGGCGTCCATGGGCATCACAGCGCATCGAACAGCGACAGGTTGCCGATCTTGGCGTAGGCCTTGTAGGTCGCCTGCAGGGCCGATGAGTAGCCGCTGAGCTCAGTCGCAGCGACGCCGACGTCGAGCTGGCCGATGTCGAGGATGGCCATCTGGTTCGACAGGCTGATGTTGGCGTGGTTGGCCTCAAGGGTCCGGATGACGTTCTGGCGCCCGCCCATCGTGGCGATCTTGCTTGAGACCAGCCCCTGGGTCGTGTCGAAGCCCTTCAGGTTGGCTGTCAGCACCGCACGTACGGCAGGGTCATTGGCGCTCGCGCCAGGGGCCGACAGCACGCGGATGGTCTCGTCGAGCTGATTCAGCAGCGATTCGAGGCCCGCCAGGTCTTCGTTGGCGGGCTGGGTCAGGCCACTGCCGACCGTGACGTTCTGGCTGTTGGTGTTGCCCGCATACGTGTAACGCGCACCCGGTACGGCGGCCGGATCGTAGGCCACCGGCGCCGTCCGCGTCAGCGTGCCGGAGAACAGATGGTTGCCTTCGTGGTCGACCGTATTGGCGCTAAAGAACAGGCTGTCCTTCAGCGCCTGCAGCGGCGCCAGCATCGCTTTCAGGTCGGCCGGGGCATTGCTGCCGTCGGAGGCCCATACCAGCAGGTCGCGGCCCTCGTTCATCTCGCCCACCATATTGCTCAGGTAGCCTTCCGATTTGGACAGGCGCAGCTGCAGCGCGCCGATATTGTCGCGGTATTGCTGGACCGACGATTCCTCGCGCTCCAGGCGCGACAGGCGCACGCTGTCGACCGGGTCGTCCGACGGCAGCAGGATGCGCTTGTTGCTGGCGATCTGCTGCATGATCTGGCTGACCCGTTCCTGGTTGACCTGGAGCGAGGCGTTCATCGTCGATTGGTACTGGGAAGTGGCGATACGCATGATTATTCCTTTAGCCCATCATCGCGAGCGTGGCGTCGAACATCGAGTTGGCAATCGAGATCACGCGCATGTTCGCTTCGTACATCCGCTGCAGTTCCACCAGCTTGACCGCTTCTTCGTCTTCGTTGACGCCGCTGGTCGATTGCCAGTCGTCGACCGCTTGCGTGCGCACGGTGTCGGTGGTCTTCAGGGATGCTCTGTTGAGTTTGCTGTCGATGGCCAGTTTGCCCAGCAGCTGGGTATCGGCGTCGCTCAGCAGGACAGTCCCGATCCCGGGCAGCGTGACCGGCTGGCCCTTCAGCGCGGCAAGTTGTTGCAGATTGGCGGTATCGCCTGGCAAGCCGTCGCCCGAGAAGGCCAGGTCTTCGGCCTTGAAGCCGGCAACGACCTTCAGTGCATTCGCGCCGCCGCCCGGGGTGTAGACGAACAGCGGTGTGCCGGCCACGGCGGGGCCGCTGGCAGGCGTGCTGAACCCGAGCGCCAGCTGGGCATTGACGCGCTCGGCAATGGTGCGGCCCAGCGTGTCGATATCGTCCTGCAGCGGCTTGAGGGTCGTGATTTCGTACAGGCTCAGGCCACCGATCTGACCCCCCATTTTCGTGGCGTCCAGCGTGAAGGTGGCATTCGCAAACGTGATCGAAAACGCCTGCGGCGCACTCGTCGTCGCGGCGGCCTGCAGCGTGCCGTGCATGCTGCCGATCACCAGTGCCTGGCCACTCTTGAGCGCGACATCGCGGCTGCCATCGGCGTTGGTCGATACTTCCAGCGCCATCTTCGACGCCAGTGCGTCGATGGCGTTGTCGCGCGCATCGATCAGGCCAGAGGCCGAGACGCCGCCCGCCTGGGTTTGCATGATCTGCCGGTTCAGGCTCGCGATCGTGCCGATGTCGCTGTTGGCCGCATCGACCAGCGCGCTGCGCTGCTGGCGCACCGACGTGATCTGCGCGTTAAAGACATTGTTCATGCCGTTGATGCGCTCGCCCATCAGGCTGGCGGACGTCAGCACCTGCTGGCGCAGCGGGGTCGAACCGGGGTCGCCAGCCACGGCGTTGATCGCCTTGAAGAAATCGTCGATGCCGGCCGACAGGCTGGCCGAGGCGTCACCCATCACGCTTTCGAGCTGGGTCAGGTAGGGCTGTGACTGGGCGTAGGCGCCTTGTTCCGACGCGGCGCGCCACATCGCCTGGCTCTTGTAGTTGTCCGAGAAGCGCATCAGCGAACTGACCTCGACGCCATTGCCGGCCGACCGCCCGCTGGCATCCGGGCCGACCGACGTGAACAGCGCCGATTGCCGGGTGTATCCCTTGGTTTGCAGATTCGCGATGTTCTGGCTGCTGGCCGACAGCGCGATCTGGGCGGCGAGGGCGCCGGACAGGGCATTGTTGATGATCGTCATGGTGGAACTCGTTTCGGGACAGGGGTTAACCTGATAAGGCGACCAATCCTTGCCGCTTGTTAAGCTTTACTGCAGATTGGCGTTGCCGGTGCAGACGGTCAGGTCTTGCCGCCGCCAGCGCCCGGCACCAGCTGGCGCAGGATCGCATCGGCAATGCCGAACGCGCGCTGGCCGGCCATATTGCCTGCCAGCAGATCGTCGGCCATGTCCTGCATGTCTTGGTTGACGCGGTTGTTGAACACGCTGTCCTCGCTGGCCATCTCGCGGGTCGAGGCGCGCATCGTGCGCAGCATGTGGCCGATGAAGAAGCGCTCGAATTCCACCGCAGCCTTGGTGGCCTTGGCGACGTAGGCCGGATCGGCCTGCGGCTCGGCAGCGGGAGCGACCGCATTCTCGGTGTTGGTCGCCAGGCTCGTATTGCGAAGTTCGTCGATGCGCATCAGATCACCACCAGTTCGCCTTCGATCGCGCCGGCCTGGTCGAGGGCCTGCAGGATCGCCATGATGTCGTCGGGCGAGGCGCCCAGGCTGTTGACGGTGTCGATGATCGTCTGCAGGCGCGCGCCTGGCGGCCAGCGGAACATCTGGCCCGAACCCTGATCGACCGACAGCTTCGATTCGGGCGTCACGGCGGTCTGGCCGTTGCTGAGCGGGCCCGGCTGGCTGACACGCGAACTCTCCGAAATGATCACCTTGAGCGAGCCGTGCGTGACGGCGGCGGCTTTCACGCGCAGGCCGTCGGCGATGACGACGGTGCCGGTGCGCGAATTGAACACGACGCGTGGCACCTCGACGCCCGATTCGACGGTCAATGCCGTCAGGCGCGCCATGAACGCCACGCGCTCGGTCGGGTTGCTTGGCGCGATGACGTCCACGCTGGTGCCGTCCTGCGTGGTGGCCACCGGACCGTAGCGCTTGTTGATCGCATCGACGACATTGGTCGCCGTCTCGAAATGCGGCTGGCGCAGGCGCAGCGTGATTTGCGGCCGGGTGGCGAAGTCGCTGGCGATCTCACGCTCGATCTGGGCGCCGTTGGGCACGCGGCCGGCGGTCGGGGTATTCACGGTGACCGACGAACCGCTGCGGCCGGTGGCGTTCAGGCCGCCGACCACGACATTGCCCTGGGCCAGTGCATAGACTTCGTTGTCGGCCGCGCGCAGTTGCGTCAGCAGCAGCGTGCCGCCGCGCAGGCTTTTTGAGTCGCCCAGCGACGAAACGGTTACGTCGATCGTCTGGCCACGGCGGTAGCCGGGCGGGAAGGTGGCCGAGACCATCACGGCCGCGACGTTCTTGTTCTTGGCGTCTTCGCCCTCGGGCAGGCGCACGCCGAACTGCTTGAGCATGTTGACGACCGACTGGCTCGCGTATTTCACCTGGGTCGAGTCGCCGCTGCCGTTCAGGCCCACGACGAGGCCATAGCCGACCAGCGGATTGTCGCGCACGCCTTCGACACTGACGAGATTGCGCAGGGCCTGGGCGGCGTGGGCGGGGTGGATGGGCAGCAGGGCGCTCGCGCAGAACGCGGCAAACAGCAATGGCGCAAAACGGCGCGAAATCATGGAGATCCTCAGAACGGCATCAGGGGGCTGTTGAAAAAGCGCGTCAGCCAGCCCGGCGTGTTGGCCTCGGCCAGCGCGCCGCGGGCGGAATAGGCGATGCGGGCATTGGCCACGCGCAGCGACGAGACGCGGTTGTCGGTATCGATGTCGGCGGCGCGCACAAAGCCTTTCAGGCGCACGAATTCTTCGCCCTGGTTCAGCATCAGGTTTTTTTCGCCGGCCACGCGCAGCAGGCCATTGGGCAGCACTTCCTGCACGATCACGGTCAGCGCGCCGGACAGCGCATTTTGCTGGGTGCTGGTGGCGTCACCCTCGAAATCGCGGTCGGCCGAGATGTCGATCCCGGTCTTGCCGTAGACCTTGCCGAGCGCAGCCAGCGGCGCGATGCCGACCGACGACCCCTTCGAGATGCTGGTGCCGGCGCGCTTGCTGGCCTGCGTGGTCTCTTGGAGGATCACGGTGACGGCGTCGCCCACGCGGTAGGCGCGGCTGTCGGATGTGAGCGAGACCGTATCGGCGGTGAACACGCCGCCCGAGAGGCCGGCGCGCACCGGACGCTGCAGCGGCATGGCGTCGTCGTCGGCCAGGGCCGGCATCGGCGACGAGCAGCCGGCCAGCACCAGCCCGCACAGGGCGCCGGCAAGGGCGGTGACAATTGCGCGCATCAGCGTGCCGCCGCTGCCAGGGTCTGCAGCATATTGTCGGCTGCCGACAGCACCTTGGTGTTCATCTCATAGGTGCGCTGGGCCGCGATCATGTCGACCATCTCTTCGACGACCTGCACGTTCGAGCCTTCCAGCGAGCCTTGCTTGAGCTTGCCGAATGCGGCGTCGCCCGGGCGGCCTTCATTGGCCGCGCCGCTGGCGGCGGTTTCCTGGAACAGGTTGTCGCCCAGTGCCAGGAGGCCCGTCGGATTGATGAAGGCGGTCAGGTTCAGCTGGCCGATTTCCTGCGGCGCCGGCTGGCCGGCGATCGTCACCGAGACGACGCCGTTCTCGCCGATGGTCACGCCGGCGGCGTTCTGTGGAATCGTGATCTGCGGCACGATCGGCAAGCCCTGGGCATTGGTCAGCGTGCCGTTGGCGTCGACCTGCAACTGGCCGGCGCGGGTGTAGGCCGGTTCGCCGTTCGGGCGGCGCACCTGCAGGAAGCCGGCGCCGGAGATCGCGACGTCAAGCGGCTGGCTGGTCTGCTGCAGACTGCCGTTGGTGAAGGCTTTCTGGGTGCCGACCACGCGCACGCCGTTACCGAGCTGCACGCCATTGCTGACGGTGTTGTCGGCATTCTGGGCGCCCGGTTGCGCATCGACCTGGTAGAACAGGTCTTCGAACACGACGCGATCGCGCTTGAAGCCGACGGTGTTGACGTTGGCCAGGTTGTTGGCGATGGCCTGCAGCTTGGCGTCTTGCGCCTGTACACCGGTCTTGCTGATCCACATTGCTGGATTCATGGTTGCTCCCTGTTAGGTTGTGCCGGCGTCAGGCGCCGAGCAGTCGGTTGCCCGATTCGTTCATGCTGTCGCTGGCCTTGAACATCTTCATCTGCATCTCGAAGCTGCGGTTCAGGGCCATCACGGCGACCATTTCTTCCACCGCCGAGACGTTGCTGCCTTCGAGCACGCGGCTGCGCACGCTGACGTTCTGGTCGGCCGCGAGCGGCTCGCCGCCACGCGGCACGATCAGGCCGGCTTCGTTCTTGGTCAGTTCGGCGCCTTCGGCGCTCACCAGCCGCAGCCGGTCGACGACCTGGGTGACGGTGCCGCCTTCGGGCATCACCGAGATCGTGCCGTCGTTGGCGATGTCGACCGCCGTGTGCGGCGGCAGCACGATCGCGCCGCCTTCGCCCAGCAACGGGCGGCCGGCGACCGACAGCGCGCCATTGGCGTCGATGGCAATGGCGCCGCTGCGGGTATAGGCTTCGCCGCCAGCCCATTCGACCGCCAGGTAGCCGTTGCCGGCGACGGCCACGTCCAGTGGACGGCCGGTCTCGCGCACGGTGCCGGTGCGGGTGGAAATCGTGTCGGCTTCCGAGCGCGACTGGTGCACGCTGTCGTAGCCGTAGCCCCCCAGCGACTGCACCGACGCCAGTTCGATATTGGCGCGAAAGCCCGGCGTGTCGGCATTGGCCAGGTTGTTGGCCCGTACCTGCTGCGCGCGCAGCGTGCGTTCGGCGCCGCTGACGGCGGTAAAGATGAGCTTATCCATGGCGTGGCACTTACAGGGCCTGCATCAGCGACTGCATCATCTGGTTCTCGGCGGTGATGACCTTCGAGTTCGCCTGATAATTGCGCTGCGACGTCATCAGGCCGACCAGTTCCGACGTGATGTCGACGTTCGAGCCTTCCAGCACGCCCTTGGACAGCTTGCCGCCCAGGCCCACGCCCGGCGTCGTGTACAGCGGCGCGCCTGAATTGGCATTCGCGATCCAGGCGGTATCGCTGACCGACACCAGGCTGCCTTCGTCGGGGAAGGTGGCAATGGCGATCGTGCCGACCACCTGCTGCTGCTCGTTGCTGTACTTGGCCACGATCGAACCGTTCTCGGCCAGCTCGACGCCGACAAAGGTGCCCGAGGCATAGCCGTCGGCGCGGTTGGTGGTGTTGGTTGCTTCGCCGGCAAACCTGGACGTGCCCGTATAGTCGAAGCTGAACGTCATGTCGGCCGCGCCCGTTGCGGCGCCGGGGATGGTCAGGGCCGTGCCGCTCGTCGTCGCCGGCAGGATCTGGCCATTGGTGCCGAAGTTCATGGCAAAGCCGGCGCCGGCCGGTGCCGCGCCATCGAGGCTGTAGTGCACGGTCACGGTGTCGGCATCGGTCTTGACGAAGTACTGCGATACGGTGTGCTGGGTGCCGAGCGAGTCGTAGACCACCGACTGCTTGACCATATTGTAGGTATTGGCGTCGGTTGGGCTGAAGGCGGTGGCCGGGACTTTCCAGTCGCCCGACATATTGCCGGCGTAGCTGACCTTGGTGGTGGCCACGGCCGGGATCTGGCCGGTCGGGATGGCGATGTCGCCCATCGTGCCAAGCACGCCGCCCACGCTCGGGCCGTAGCCCTGGACCTTCTTGCCAGTCGAATCGACCAGCAAGCCATCGGCGTTGGTCGAGAAGATGCCCACACGCGAATACGACACGACGCCCTGAGCATCGCGGCTGGTGAAGAAGCCGCGGCCCTGGATCGCGGCGTCCATGCCGCGCCCGGTGCTCGACAGGCTGCCGTTCTGGCTGATGTTCTGGGTCAGCGACTGCACCTGCACGCCATTGGCCTGGTCGCCGGCATACACCGAGGCGAAGTTGGCGCGGCTGCTCTTGAAGCCGTAGGTACCGGCGTTGGCGATATTGTTCGACAGCGTCGTGAGCTGTTCGTTGATGGCCTGGATGCCCGACAGGGCGATATTGAAGCTCATGGCTGATCCTTTTAATTGAACGTGACGGGCGCATCGGCGCCGGTGGTCTTGCCGTTGAAACCCGTGATCCAGCCCGGCTCGACGTCGCCAATGCCGGCCACCTGCATGACGATGCCGCCGGTCGACGACAGCCGCACGCTGTTCAGGCGGCCGTCGATTTCCACTGCTGGCTGGGTGCCGTCGGCCGCTTCGGCGGCGATGCTGTATTTGCCGGCTGGCAGGCCGAGTTTGGCCGGGTCGATCGTGAAATGCTGCGCGCCCGCGGCATGCGGCGGCAACTCGATCCGTGTCTGTGTCCCGGTGGCGCCGGTGAGCACCAGGTGGGTCAGGCTGCTGGCCCCGCCCAGCTGGACGCTGCCCTGCAGCGGGGTTTCGCCCAGCTGCACGCGGCCCGTCTCGACCGAGACCTGGTTGCCGACCTGGCCGCCCATCGCCAGCACCTGCAGGCTTTGCAGCATGGTGGCGCTGGCAGCGGTGGTCTGGGTCATGTTTTCCAGCGCTTCGGTCTGCGACAGCTGCGACAGCTGGTTGACGAACGCGGCCGGATCCGATGGCGCCAGCGGATCCTGGTTGCGGATCTGCGCGACCAGCAGCTTGGTGAACATGTCCTTGTTGGCGCTGACGGGGCTGGCCGCCGGGGCGACGGCGTTGCTGTTCGCGTTGCCGTTCGTGTTGCCATTCAGGCCGAAGGCATTCGACGTGGTGGTGACCATGATCAGCTCTCTCCCATGCGGATCAGCGACTGCTGCATCGACTTGATGCGGCCCATGACCTCGACATTGGTCTCGAAGGCGCGCGAGGCGGCCATCATGTCGGCCATTTCGGCCACTTCGTTGACGTTCGCGTAGAACACCATGCCGTCGGCGTCGGCCAGCGGATTGTCCGGTTCGTGCATGCGGCGCAGCGGCGCGCTCGACTCGACCACGTCGAGCACTTGCACGCTGGCAGTACCGGCGTCGCCCACCATCGCGGCGAACACGGGCTTGCGCGCGCGGTAGGCATCGGCTTCGGTGCCCGCGACTGCGTTTGCGTTGGCCAGGTTGCTGGCGATCGTGTTCATGCGCACGGTCTGTGCCGCCATGGCCGAGCCGGCAATCTGTGAAATATCCTTGAATCCCATGGGATGCTCCTGGTTGGTCTTATTGACCGGAAATGACTTTGTTCAGACCGCGCAGCTTCATGTTGATGAAGGTAAGGCTGGTCTGGAAGTCGGACGCGTTCTGTGAAAACGCTGCCTGCTCGACGCCGATTTCGACGGTGTTGCCGTCGGCGCTGGCCTGGTACGGGACGCGGTACAGCGGGCCGTCGGCCGACAGGGTCGGCATGCCGTCGTCGGCATCGCGCTGGTCCTGCAATGCACTGGCGAAATCGATGTCGCGGGCGGTGTAGCCCGGCGTGCTTTCGTTGGCGATGTTGGCGGCCAGAACGCGGGTGCGTTCAGCGCGCAGCTGCAGCGCGTCGGCGTGCACGCCCAGCGCCTGCTTGAAATTGATCGACATGGCGATTCTCCGTGAAGTGCAGTGGGATTGGTTAAAATGACTGTTTCCGCCTGACCAATATTGTCCACCTATGAGTTTCCCTAAGGCAATACTGATAATTGTAGCGTGTGTGTTGTGCACCACAGCATGGTCAGCGCAAACTATTTCTGTGCAGATACAAAAAATTGCACGTGATGAGCTCGAAAAAGTGGCGGCCGCCAGCGGCTTGTCCGAACCCGAGTTCGACCTGACCGTGGTTAGCAGCCGGCCGGCACCAGCGTGCAGCGTGGCGCCCGCCATCGAGGCCGTCGACACGCGCCAGCCGGCGCGCATGCGCTTTGTCGCGCGTTGCCCGGATGGCAGCGGCTGGCGCCATGAATTCATCGTGCGGGCGCGGGTGTCGGCCATGGTGGCCGTGGCCAGCGCGCCGTTGTCAGCCAATACGGTGCTGGGCGGGTCCGATGTCGCACTCGAGCGGCGCGACATCACCAATATTGCCGATCCGGTCGGCGTGCTGGCCAATGTCGTCGGCCAGTCGAGCCGGCGCAGCCTGCGCGCAGGCGATGTGCTGCGCGCGGGCAGCCTGGCCGCACCGGTCGTGGTCAAGCGCGGCGACGGTGTCGTGATGGTGGCGCGCCAGGATGGCATCGAAGTGAGCATGGCCGGCGAGGCGCTCGACGCCGGCGCGCGCGGCGCCGTGGTCCGGGTCAAGAACAGCGCCAGCGGCCAGGTCGTGCGCATGCGCGTGGTCGGCGCCGGCGCGGTCCAGCCGCCTGACTTGCCGTGGGGCGAATGACGGGTCAAGCCGGGCATCATTCAGCCGTCCCCTGCAGCTTGCCGGCGATGCGCGCCAGCTTCGACGCGTAGTCGGGGTCGGTAGCGTAACCGCCACGCGCCAGTCCCTGCGCAAACGCCTGCGCATCGTTGCCCGTATTGAGCGCGCCGCGGTAGCGCGGGTTGTCCAGCAACACGCGTGCGTAATCCTGGAATGCACTGGCCGCATCCGGATAGGCGCGAAAGCGCTCACGGGTCGTCAGCGCCGCGCCGTTCACGTATTCGGTGGTGGTCGAGTCGCCCGTTGCGCCATTCCAGCGCGGCCCGGCCTTGATGCCGAATAGGTTGTGGCTGCTCGCGCCGCCGGGGGCGCGCAGCGGCCGCTGGCCCCAGCCCGATTCAAGGGCTGCGTGGGCCTGCACCAGTTCCGGCGCCACGCCGAGCTGCTGTGCCGCCTGGCGTGCCCAAGGCGCGATGCTGTCCAGGAATGCCTGCTGCTGGGGCGGCCTGGCGACGGCGTTTGGCGCGGGGACGCCATCAGCGCCGTCAGCGCCCTCGGTGCCATCCATGATCAGGCCGGTGGCGCGCGCGCGCAGCAGCGCACCTTCGGCGCTCAGTGCGCTGGCAGCGCCGCCAGCCGGGTCGCCATGCTGGATGTAGGCGGCCACTTCACTGGCGACATCGTTCAGCAGGCTGCCAAACCTCGCGCTGCCGCCGGGTGCGGCGGTCGGGCGCGTTGCGTTCGCTGCGCTCGTTGCGGCGGTTGGCGCGGTCGCGCGGGTCGACATGTCAACGTGGCGCATACAACTGCTCCTCGCCGTGCAGCACGCGCTGCATGATGCCGTGCTGTTCGGCCAGCAACTGGCCGTTGCGCAGCGTCGCCTCCTTGCAGGCGCGCACCGTCTGCTCCAGCGCCTGCCAGGCCGCCTCGAAGGCGGCGCGCGGCGCGGGCGCCAGCGTCGCGCTGTACTGCGCCATCGTTCCCTGCGGACCCAGCAGTGCGCGCACGAGATTCACGCGCTGCTGGCGGCGCGCTTCCATGGCGTCGAGCAGCGGGGTGAGTTCATCGGCCAGCGCGCTCAGTTCGGCGCTGCGGTGGCGCACGGCGGCGTCGAACTGGCGTTCGAGCAGCATCAGGATGTTGGCTGCTTCCTTGACATCCTGCGTGACGCCATCGGCAAGCAGCGTGTTGGCCTGGGTGCGGGTGAGGGTGGCCATGCTCAGCGTCCCGTGTGAAATTTTTGAATCAGGCCGGCCAGGCGCCCCGCATCGAACGGCAGCTCGCCGCGTGCGAGCGCTTCGCGCAGCTCGGCCACGCGCACGGCGTCGAAGTCCGGCATGGCGCTGAGCGCATCGGCGGCCGGCTGCAGCACTGCCGACTGCAAGGCGGCGGCCGGTGCTGCCGGTGCTTCGGTCTGGACCGGTACCGAGACCGCACCGGCGCCAGGCGTCACGGTGGTGATGGCGGACGACGATGTGCCGGAGATTTTCATGCGATTACCTCGTGATTTGGTGTTGATGGTCATGGCGATGTCGGCAGCTGGCCGCGCAGTGTGTCCAGTGCCACCGCGTCGGGCAGGCTGACGGTCGCGCCCGTACCGGCGTTGCCGACCAGTGTCCTGGCTGCGGGTGCGCCGGTGGCCGGTGCGCCGAACATGCCGGCCACCGCGCGCGACTGCGCGCCCGTCAAAATCAAGAGTTCGATGCGGCGGTTCTTGCCGTCGAGCGGCTGTTCGGGATGCAGCGGGCCGCGGTCGGCCATGCCCACCACCTGCAGCACGGTGTCGGTGCGCATGCCGCCGGTGAGCAGCTGGGCCCGCGCCGACAGCGCGCGGTCGGTCGACAGCGCCCAGTTCGAATAGGCGCCGCGGTCCATGCCGGCGTAGCGGCTGGCGTCGGTATGGCCGACGATCAGCATCTGGTTGCGCATCTGCGCGAACAGCGGCCCCATTTTTTGCAACAGGCGCGCAAAGCGCCCGGTCGGCAGCGCGCTGCCGCGCATGAACATGCCCTGCTTGTCGGTATCGTGCAGCATCACGCGCAAGCCGTAGGGCGTGACCACGGTGGCCAGGTTCGGCGCCAGGCCTGCTTCGGCCGACAGCTCGGTGAGTGCTTTGGACAGCGCGGACAGGTCGGCCTGCGTTTCATAGCCGACCTTCGGTGCGTTCGCATCGCCCCCGCTGCCAGGATTGCCGGGGCCGCCATTGCCGGTGTGCGGTACCGGGAAGCGTTCGATCAGGCTGCCGCTGGGTTCGCTGGCGATGGCCGGCTTCTGGCCCTGGCCTTCGAGCATGCCGCTCTCGGTTGCTTCGCTGATGATGGCTTTCAGATTCTGCTGCTCGCGCGACGCGATCAGCCACAGCACCAGGAACAGGGCCATCAGCGCCAGGCAGAAGTCGGCGAACGCGACTTTCCAGGCGCCGCCATGCTCGTCATGCTGGTGCTTGCCGCCACCGCGCTTGACGATGGTCGATTCGTGCTTGTCGTTCGTTTTCGACACGTGTTACCCCGTCATGCGGTCGGCGGCGCGCCGGCGCTTGTTCTGCGATTCGTCTTCGCCGCCCATCGCATTGATCCACTGTTCGAGCTGGGCAAAGCTGGGCTTGGTATTCAGCTGGATCAGGCGACGCCCGGCGTCGATCGCCAGCAGGGCAGGCTTGCCGGCCACGTGGGTGCACAGCACGACCTTGACGGTTTCCATCGTCGAGGCGTCCGAGTTGACCCGCTGTTTCATCAGGTTGGCCAGCGGCTCGAGCACGCCGTAGCAGGCGAAGATGCCGATGAACGTACCGACCATGGCCGCGCCGATCTTTTCGGCGATCTCGCCCGAATCGGCGCCGCCCGAGACCGAGTACATCGCCATCACGATGCCCAGCACGGCCGCCAGGATGCCGAAGCCCGGCATCGCCTCGGCGATCTTCTGCAGCGACTTGGCCGGTTGCGTCAGCTCTTCGTGGATGGCTTCGAGTTCCTGTTCGAGCACGCCTTCGAGCTCGTGCGCGTTGATCTTGCCCATTGCCATCAGGCGGAAGTTATCGACGATGAATGCCAGCAGCTTGGTTTCGTCCAGGATCGCCGGATAGCGCTGGAACAGCGGACTTTCGGCGGGCGCCTCGACGTGCGCGTCGAGTGCCTTCAGGCCACCGGCGGCAGTCTGCAGCAGCTCGTACATCAGGAGCAGCAGCTGGCGCTGGAATTCCGAGTCGTGCTTCTTGCGCGCCGCCACCTTCTTGAGCTGGTGGCCCAGTTCGGCCAGGACGTGCCTCGGGTTGCCGAGCACCAGCGCGCCCAGCGCGGCGCCGCCGATGATCAACAGCTCGATCGGGTGGAAGATCGAGGTAAAGGTGCCGCCCATCAGGGTAAAGCCCCCGAAGACGGCGCCAAGCACGATGGCGATACCGAGTAATTGCTGCATGACGTGGTGCCTTTCTGGCGGTTTCTGTGGTGTCGGTTCAGTCGCGCCGGAGCGCGGTCTTCATTTTTGCCAGCGCGCTCTTGTTGAGCTGGCAGACGCGCGCGTCGGACAGGTCGAGCACGGCGGCGATTTCCTTGTAACTCAGTTCGAACTCGTAGATCATCTGGATCACGTGCTGTTCCTTGTCGTTCAGCCTGGCCAGCGCCTGTTCCAGGCCGCGCCGCACCATGTAGGCGTCTTCCGGGCCGGGCGTGTGCTGCGCGGCGCCGACCGCTTCCTGCAGGATCTCGTCGAAGCTGAGCATTTCTTCGGCGCTTTCGGCCAGCAGATACTGTTGATATTCATCCGGACTCAGGCCCAGTGCGCCTGCCGCTTCCTGTTCGGTCGGCTCGCGGCCCAGGCTGCGGGTGAGTGCGCGCAGGGCGTCGCGCTGACGGTGGCTGTCCTGGCGCACGGCGCGCGGGCGCCAGTCCTGGCGCCGCAATTCGTCCAGGATTGCACCGCGCACGCGCAGCGCGGCGTAGCTTGAAAACCCGGTGTCCGGCGTGCCATAGCGACGCAGCGCTTCCAGCAGGCCCATCAGGCCGATCTGTTCCATGTCCTCGCGCCCCAGCGCGCCCGAGACCTGGCTGCCGAGCTGGCGCACGATGCGCTTGACCAGCGGCGCATACGCCACCAGGTGACGCGACTCGTCCTGCGGCGACAAGCCCGCGCTGGCCACCACGTCGCCATATTCGCTGGCGGCGGCATCGACGTAATCGGTCATGTAGGCCACGGCGTCTCCGGGATCAGGCTGCGTATCACTCGATGATCAGCTTGCCGACCATGACTTCGGAAAACGGCTTGATGTGGTTTTCCTTCGCATAGTTGGCGTTGAAGACCTTGTTCAGCTCGGCCGCGTACTGGTCCACCGTCATGGCGGACGCTTCGGTCATCGTGCGGGCCGACAGGGCGGACACCACGATGCTGCGCAGCAGCGGCAACTGTTCCTTGGTGGCCTTTTCGTCCGCTGCCGTGGTGGCCAGCACCAGGTCGACCGACAGGTAATGGGTGGCCTGCTCGGCCGGCGCGCGGCGCAGCATGACGATGACCTTGTCCAGCGTGACGTACTTGGTCAGCTTGGTCTCGGGCGCCGGCTTGGCGGCCACGGCGGCGCCTGCGGTCGTGCTCGTGTACCACATGGCGCCACCGGCGGCGGCGGCCGCCAGGACGGCGACTGCGGCAATGGCGATGATCAGTTTTGATTTCATGGGGGTCGTGTCAGTTCATCGAGAAAAGCGTGGCGCCGGCAGCGGTTTCGTCGTGCAGCGCGCGGCCAGGGGTGCGCGCCTGTTCCTGTTCCTGGCGCGAACGACCCTGGGCATCGGCCTGGCCCTGGCCCGGCGTCTGGCCGCCGGTCTGGGCGCTGGCCTGCATGCGCGGCACGTCGCTGACGTTGACCGAGACACTGTTGTACTGGCGCCCCGCGAGGTCGCTGCGCAGGCTGTCGCTGACGGCGTTCAGCTGGCGCAAGACGTCGCTGTTGGAGGCGGCGATATGGATCTCCAGGTTGCCACCGCTGTGGCGAATGGCGATGTTGATGCGGCCGAGCATCGGCGGCTCGAGGCGGATCGTGGCCTGGTCGATGTTGCGGCCAAGCTGGAGCTGCAGGCGCTCGCCCAGCGCTTCGTGCAGGTTCTGGCGCCATGCGGTCGGCGGGCCGGCCAGCACGATGCTGTCGGCGCCGCGCGCGCCCGCCGGCGGCGTGGCGGCGCTCACGCCCGGCGCCGTCGTGACGCTGGCGACCTCGGCGCTGGCCTCGGCCGCGGCCTCACCCGACACCGGCGCGGCGGCAGGCATGGCGTTCGACTGCGCCGTCACCGGCTGGGCGTCGCCCGGGCCAGGCCCGGTTGCTGCTGCCGGCATGCCCG
The DNA here is from genome assembly GCA_014841595.1 of Oxalobacteraceae sp. CFBP 8761. NCBI lineage: Bacteria > Pseudomonadati > Pseudomonadota > Betaproteobacteria > Burkholderiales > Oxalobacteraceae > Oxalobacteraceae sp. CFBP 8761. Next base: position 525,288 of record JACYUE010000002.1, read on the forward strand.
CGGCCTGCACGGCAGATGGCAGGATCGGCGGCGCTGCGGCGGTCAGCACATTGGCCGCTGCCAGTGTGGCGCGTGCACCGCCCGCCTGGCCCACGCCATCATCGGAGGGCGCAGCAGCGCCATCACCGGCAACGCCGGGCTTCGCACCCTGCATCGCCAGCATCATCGCTGGCAGTGCGGCCGGCGCCACCAGCGGCGCCATCGCGGCCAGCAGGACGTCAGGCGCGTGCTCTTCTTCGGGCGCTGCCTTGGCGTCGCCGGCGTCGGCGTCCGGCGCTGTCACGGTATCGCCCTGCGGCGCAGCGGCGGTCTCGGGCAACGCTTGCTCCCGTGCGATCCAGTGACCGAAGGGCATGGCCGCCGCTGGCGGCGTCGCAGGCGCCTGGGCCGGCGTGTCAGCCCCGGCTGCGCCGGCAGGCGGCGCCAGCGTATCGGGCGCCGTTGCCGGCGCGGGATTGCCGGCCACGCTGCCGGCCGCGCGCGTCGCAGTATTCATGGCGCTGTTCATCGCAAGGTTCATTGCACAATCTCACCAGGTTCGGTTGCGCCCGCGAGGGCATAGGCCATCCAGCCTTCCTTGTTGTCGCGCATCTCGTCCATGCGCGCCTGCAGGCCGGCAGCAGCAGCGGCGCCCGCATGGGCGGCGCGCTCGTGCGCTGCCTGCAGTTGCCGCAGGGCCGCACGCTCGGCGGCGCTCCACGGGCCCTTGACGGCCAGTGCCTGCAACTGGCGCGCCAGGTCGCCCACGGCCCGCTCGAGGCCATCCCAGTCGGCGCCGCTGACGGCGGCGTCGAGCTCTGCGCCCAGGCGGCCGATGACGAGTGACCTATCCATTGCGTTCCTGGACGCCTTTCCAGCCCTGGCGAATGGTCGACAGGATGCGGGTGACTTCATCGACCATGTCCGGGTCGAGCTTGATGCCGGCCGTGTGCAGGCGGCCCGCGCAGAAATCGTAGATGCGTGCCAGGTTGGCGACCGTGTCGCCGCCGCCGTCGAAGTCGAGCGAGCTGGCCAGGCCATTGATGATCTCGACGCACTTGTTGATGCTGTTTGCCTTCTGTTCGTAGCGGCGGGCGACGATGTGCGCGCGGGCGCGCGCCAGTTCGTCGAGCAGGCCGTCGGTGAGCAGCAGCACCAGGTCGACCGGCGAGGCGCGCGTGGTCTGCGCGTCGAGGTTCACTGCGTGGTAACTGCCGTAGGCTTCTTGATAGGACATGGTGGGAATCCAGCTGTGGTTATTTGTCGTTGCTGAACAGGGCATCGAACAGGGATACGTTGTTGTTCATCACGGACTGCATCGTCTGCAGCTGCGTGAATTGGCGCAGGTAGCGCTGGTAGGCGGCTTCATGCTGCCCGTCGAGCGAAGCCTGGCGGTCGCTCAGGCGCGATTGCTGGGTGGTGGTCTGTTCACGGCGCTGCCTGATCTGGCCGTCGACGCTGCTGCTCCAGGTTTTCAGGTAGGTGTCGAGCGCACCGGCGATGCCGGTCGGGGCCGATGAACTTGGCGCGCCGATCAGCGCGTCCAGGCCGGTCGGATTGACGGCCAGCTGGCTGGTCAGGCGCGCCGCATCCAGTTCGAGCGTGCCGCTGCGGGTGGAAATGATGCCGTAGGCCGCGAGCGAATCGCCACTGGCGGGCCGCAGCAGCGACCCGAGCCGGTCGCCCAGCGCGCGCACGCCACTGTCATGCGCGAACGCGCCCCCGGCCACGCCCTTGGCAGCATCGCCGCTGGCGGTCAGCTTGCTCAGCGTGGTCTTGAGCTTGTTGTAGGCGTCGACGAACGCCTGCACGTTGGCCGTGGTGGTCTTGGTGTCGGCCGACACGGTCAGCGTGACGGGCGCCGCGCCGGTCGTCTGGGCTCGGGTGAACGTCATGCTGACGCCATCGACGGCGGTGAACGTGTTGCTGGCCTGCGTGATCGCGGTGCCGTTCTCGGCGCCGACGCGGATTTCGGCATCCTGGGCCTCGACCAGCACCCGGCGCCGCGCCGGATCGGCATTGGCGTCAACCAGGCTGGACGTACCGGTGATGCCGCTCGTATCGAGCGTGATGGCCGAGTTCAGGCCGGTATCCCGGGCGGTGAGCACCAGCTCCGCCGTACCGCCGGTGGTGACGATCGAGGCCGTGACCTTGCCCCCGTTGCCGGCTGCGCCATTGATGGCGGCGGCCAGTTCGCGCGTGCTCAGCGCGCCGCCGTCGGTGTTGGCCGCGGCCATGTCGACGTCGAAGGCGAGGGCCCCGCCCATGTTCAGTTTGAGCGTGCCCGCCACGCCGGTGCTGTCGGTCAGGCCCGTGAGCGAGACCTGGCTGGCCGTGGCGATCTGCTTGACGAAGAACGCATACGTGCCGGCGGCGGCCTTGCTGCTGGCCGTGGCGCTGCCGATCGTGGTGTCGCCAAACACGGCGGACTGGGCGAACACCTTCTTGTTTGCGCCCGTGAGCGCCGCCAGGCTGGTCTGAAACGCCAGCAACGCCGAATTCATCTCGGTCAGACCGCGCTCGGCGGCCGTGGCGGCGGCCAGCTGCGTCGTCAGGATCTGCTGGCGCGGCGCGACGTACTTGTCCGCCAGATTCGTCGCGGTCGGGACGGGATCGTAGACCGGTGAGGTGATTGCCGTTGCCATGGGATGGGTTCCTTGTGGTTGCGTGTGCGTTCGGGTTGGGCTCAGGCCCGCCCGGCCAGCCAGGATTGGGTGGCGATATCGTCTTCGCGCTTGCGGGTGGCGCGCTCCTGCCCGGCGGCCTGCGCACTCTGTTCGCGCGCCAGTACCTTGCCCAGCAGTTCGCGTCCGACCCAGGCATCCCTGAGCCGGTCCTGCGACACCGCCATGTTCGCCTGGTGCAGCGACAGGTCGACCCGGTGGCTGTCGGCCAGCGCCATCACGCCCTGCTTGTAGGCGCCGCAGTTCAGCGCCATCGCAGGATTGATCTGCAGCGCCGCGCCCGATGCGCCGCTGCCGTGTGTCAGCGCCGTCAGGCGTTGCAGATTGTTCTGGTAGCGCACCCGGGTGGCTTCCTGGCTCGCCAGATCGGCTTCCAGCCGTTCGACCTGGGTCGAACGCAGTTGCACCAGGGTGCCCAGGCTGCGGATGGTCGTCGAACGTGTCATGCCATGATCGCTTTCAGGGCGTCGATGCAATGGTCGATGGGCGCGCCTTCGCGCGTGCCCTGGCACAGGAACGTCTCGATATGCGGTTGCAGCGCTACGGCGCGGTCGGTCTCCGGGTCGGCGCCCGGCACGTACGCGCCCAGCGGAATCAGGTCGCGCACGCGCGCATGGCGCGCCAGGGCCGCCTTGAGCTTGCGGGCGGCCAGCGTGTGCTCCGGCGTGACCACCTGCGCCATGCAGCGCGAGATCGATTGCGCAATGTCGATCGCCGGGTAGTGGCCGCGCTCGGCCAGTTCGCGCGTGAGCACGATGTGACCATCGAGGATCGCGCGCGCCGAGTCGACCACCGGATCCTGCTGGTCGTCGCCCTCGGCCAGCACGGTGTAGATGGCGCTCATGCTGCCTTGCGGGTTTTCGCCATTGCCGGCCGATTCGACCAGTTGCGGCATGTTCGAAAACACCGATGGCGGATAGCCGCGCGTGGCCGGCGGCTCGCCCAGCGACAGCGCCACTTCGCGCAGCGCCATCGCGTAGCGCGTCAGCGAATCGCACAGCAGCAGCACGTTCTGGCCGCGGTCGCGAAAATGCGCCGCCACCGCATGGCACAGCTCGGTCGCCATGACCCGCATCAACGGGCTGTCGTCGGCCGGCGCGACCACGAGAACGGCGCGTTTCAGGCCTTCTGGCCCGAGCGAGCGCTCGACGAATTCGCGCACCTCGCGATTGCGCTCGCCGATCAGGCCGACCACGATCACATCGGCCACGGTCTGGCGCGTAATCAATCCCAGCAGCACCGATTTGCCGACGCCGGAACCGGCCATCAGGCCAACGCGCTGGCCCTTGCCGATGGTGAGCATGGCGTTGATGGCGCGCACGCCGACGTCGAGCGGCTCGTCCACCGGGGTTTTCTTCAGCGGATTCACGCGCGGCGGGGCAGGGGCGAGCGGCTGGTCGCCACCCAGGCGGCCCAGGCCATCGATCGGCTCGCCCAGGCCGTTGACCATGCGGCCCATCCAGCTCGGGCCGATCATCAGCTCGGCCTTGTCCGCCGCCGGCAGCACGCGCGCGCCGGTGGCCAGGCCGGTCGCCTTCTTGAACGGCATCAGGTACGAGACCTTGTCGCGAAAGCCGACCACCTGCGCATCGAGCCACTCGCCATCGACCGTTTCGATGCGGCAGCGCTGGCCCGTGTGCAGGCGGCAGCCGCTCGCTTCCAGCAGCAGTCCCTGGGCGCCGACCAGGCGCCCGGTGGGCGTGGCCACCGGCACCGCGCCGAGTTCGACGGCGCGCAGCGAGTCGGCCAGCGAATGGGCCAGTGAGTGCGCCAACCCCGTCATGCCCGTTCCCCTTCACCGAGCAACTGGTTCTGGACCTGTTCCATCACGGCCGCGAGGCGCCCCTGGCAACCGGCATCGACTTCATGGTCGCCCGAACGCACGCGGCATTCGCCGGCTTCGAGCGCCGGGTCGGGCAGGATCGTCCATTTCTTGGCGCGCTTCGGATCGAGCTCCAGCACGCGGCGCAGTTCTTCCGGATTCATGAACACTTCGACCTGGTCGCGCGACGGCGGCATCACGGTCAGCGCTTCCTCGACCAGCGAGAGCAGCTGCACCGGTTGCAGCGCCAGCTCGGCGCGGATCACCTGGCGCGCGATCTTGCCTACCAGCTCGACCACTTCGGTGCGCTGCGCGGTGCGCAGGTCGGTCTTGAGTTTCTTGAGGCTCTTGAGCATCGCATCGACCGGTTTGGCCAGCTGTTCGAAGCTCTCGAGCGCCATCGCGCGGCCTTCGTCGATGCCCCGTTCGAGGCCTTCGATCTTGCCTGCGGCAATGCCGTCGGCGCGACCCTGGTCCAGCCCCGCCTCGTAGCCGTCACGCTGGCCCTGGCGATAACCGTCGGCCAGCGCGCTTTGCCACTCGTCGGCGGCATTGCCACCGGCCGCCCCGGCGGACGCGCCGGCAGGGCGCGCCGCGCTGAACTGGTGCAGCGGCGGAAAGTGGTAAGTGCGAAACGGTTTCATTCGGCGGTCGCTTCGGCAAACAGCTGGATGTCGATCTCGCCAGCGTCGGCCAGCTCCTTGACCGTGGTCATGATTTCGCGGCGGGTCTGCTCGATGCGCGACATCGGCACCGGGCCCGAGCGGCGCATCAGGTCTTCGAAGCTTTGTGCCTGGCGGCGCGGCATCGCGGCCAGGATGGTGTCGCGCAGCGGCGCTTCGGCGCCTTTCAGCGCGATCGCCCACTGCTCCAGCGGCACGTCGTCGAGCAGGCGCGAGATGACCGGTTCGGTCTGGCGCGACAGGATGAAGAAGTCGTACATCGACATCTCGATCTGCGAGACGACTTCGGGATCGTGGGCGCGCAGCAGTTCGACCATGCCGGCGCGGTTGTCCTGCAGGCGGTTGAGGATGTCGGCGACCTGACGCACGCCTTCGACGCTGGCGCTTTGCGTATCGAGCGCGGCCAGGCAGCGACCCACCAGCTCTTCGAGCTCGTGCAGCACGTCGCGGTTGATCTCGTCCAGGCGCGCCATGTTCAGCAGTACCAGTTCACGGCCTTCCACCGGCAGCGCTTCGAGGATCTGCGAGGCCAGCGCAGGCGGCAAAAAGGCCAGGAACACGGCCTGCATCTGCACATGCTCGCTCGAGACGAATTCGGCCAGCCACTTCGGCGACGCGTACTGCAGGCGCGCCATTTTCGGGCGGATCGCATCGCCATAGATCGAATTGAGCACGCTGTTGGCGATGTCGCTGCCCAGCGCCAGGTCCAGCGAGCGCTTCAGGTAGCTGCGCGAGGCGCCATGCAGGCCGCTTTGCTGGCGGTAATCGTCGAAGAACGTCTGCAGCGCCGATTTGACGGTGTCGACCTTGATGCCGCTCATGCGCGACATGACCTGGGTCAGTTCCATCAGTTCGTCGCGCTCGAGACAACGCAGCACGGCCGCAGCCTGTTCTTCGCCGATCGACAGCAGCACGATGGCCGCCTGCTCGACCGGGGTCAAGCCGGCCTCGAGGTCGCTGTCTTCGATGTTATTCAGTTCGGCCATGTTTTTTCTGTACCCATTGTTTGACGACTTCAGCAACGCGCTCCGGCTCCTTGGCCGCCAGCACTCTCAGGTGATCGACCATGACGTCGACCGGCGAGCCGGATGGCGGCAAGTCGTAGTTCTCGAGCAGGGGAATGACGGCGCCCGGGCTGCCCTGCGCGGGCGCTTCGAGCGCCGCCACGCTGCCAGGCAGCGCGGTGAGCGGCGCCGCGGCAGTGGCGCTCGGCAATGCCGGTGTGGCCGGGATGGCCGGCGTGGCTGGCGATGGCGCCAGGCGCGTGGTGGCGGCGCGCAGCAGCGGCCGGGCTAGCAGGAAGTAGGCCAGCAGCGCGCCGACGGCCCACAAGGCCCAGCTCGCCATGTCGACGATGTTGTCGCGTTGCTGCCACCAGGCCTGTTCCACCGGGGCGGCCGGGAACTTCATGGCCGACACGGCCAGCACATCGCCCCGTGCAGCGTCGATGCCCAGGCCACCGGCCAGGATTTTCTCGATATTCGTCAGTTCAGCCGGCGTCCAGGCCTTGCCGTCGGCGGCGCTGCTCGCGTTGAGCACCACGGCCACCGACAGTTTTTTCAGGCGGCCCCGCTCGCGCTTGATCTGCGTGATCGCGCGGTCGTAGGCGTACTGGCGGGTGGTGGCGTTCTTGCGCGCGCTGCCATCGTCGGTTTTTTCGGCAGGCGGGGCGCCCGCCGCGTCCGTGACGGCCGGCGCCGGCGGCCGGTTCGACAGCGTGCCCGGCACGCCCATCGCCATGCGGCTTTTTTCCATTTCTTCGCGCATGGCTTCGCTCGTGACTTTCGGGGCTTCGCCGTATTTTTCCTGGGTTTCTTCGATGCGGTCGTTGTCCACGGCGGCCGTCACGCTGACCTTGTAGTTGGCCACGCCAAGGATCGGCGCGAGCAGGTCGTTGACGTTGGCGCGCACCTCGTCGGCGTGGCGTTTTGCGGCCGTGTCGCCCTGCGCGGCGCCATCGAAGCCGTCGGCCAGGTCGATGCGCGAAGACAGGTAGTTGCCGGCCTGGTCGACCAGCGAGACGCGCTGCGGCGACAGGCCCGCCACGCTGCCCGAGACCATGTTGACGATCGCGGCGATCTGTTCGTTGCCCAGGCTGCGGCCCGGCTTGACGGCGACCACGACCGACGCCGAGTTGCCGTCGGTATTGCCGGTCACGAACGAGCTGGTCTTCGCGATGGCCAGGTGCACGCGGGCACTGGCGATCGAATCCATCGTCAGGATGCTTTGCGCCAGCTCGCCTTCGAGGCCGCGCCGGAAACGCACGTCCTGTACGAACTGCGACACGCCCAGCGGGTCGTTGCGGTCCATCAGTTCGAGGCCGGCCGGCAGCTGGGCGGTGACGCCCTTGGCCGCGAGCAGCATGCGCACCTTGCCCAGCTGCGACGACGGCACCAGCACCTGGCCGCTGTCCGGATGGACGCGGTAGGGAATCTGTTCCGCTTCGAGCACCGTCATCATGTCGGCGGCAACGACTTTCTCGCGCGCGCCGAAGACCGGCTTGTAGCTCGATTGATCCTGCCACATGAACATCATGACGGCAGCGGTGACGGCCACTGCCAGGCCCAGCATCAGCGGCAGATTGTTGCGCAGCAGTGGTGGCAGCGCGGGCAGCGCGAGCTTGCCGCTGAAGGGGGACTTGAGGGAGGAGAGCACGTGAGCGTCGCTTGTCAGGTAGATCAGATCGGGAGCTTGAGCAGTTCGTCGACTGCGCCCATGACCTTGTTGCGTACTTGCATCAGCATCGAGAACGAGAGACTGGCTTCCTGGCTGGCCAGCATGGCACCGACCAGGTCATCGCTCTTGCCGGTTTCAACCGCTGTCACGCGGGCGCTCGCGGCCTGATCCTGGGCATCGACGCCGGCGATGGCGCTCTGCATCGCCTGGGTAAATGAAAACGCCCCGGCGCTACCCGTCGGTGCGCCGAGTTCGGCAAACGAGGCAGCAGCCGGTGCAATTGCCAGACGATTTGCGTCGTTGGTCAATTGCGACAGATCAGCCTGGATCAGGCCAGCAAGTTCGGTTGCCATCATCGTTTCCTTGAAAATTTAATGTTGCTAATCGACCACAAAAAGCATGGCGTTTTTCAGTGATTTCCGGTCGGAAATTGTTAAATACTGCGGAGTGTGGCGCGCCAAATATCATCAAGACACAATGCGGTACCAGTAGCGTCCGTGTTCAAAATCTCCTATGAGAAGTGGAGAATGATGCGGTGCAATGACTCAATATTACCGTAGGGCAAATGATAAATCAAAGCGATATGTCAAAGTTCCGACGGTAAAAGTCGCTGTATAATTATTGCTGTTGGGAATCAAATCAATGTGACATTTACTTCCGATTAAGACAGATGCCAATCAATCAACTTGACCGACGACGCGACCACCAGGTGCTCGATCCGTGCCTGCTGGGACGGCCGGTGCATCTGCTTCCGGCCTTTGCTGCCGGGCTGGCCGAGGCGATCGGCGCCGAGATGGCATCGCCCGGCGGGCGCCGGCACTGGGGTGCTTACCGTCTCGAACACCTCGCGTTCGAACGGGCGCCCGAGCAGCCCGGACTGCGCTGGCTCGGGGTCAGCGGACCCTATGGCGTGGCGGCTGTCGCCTTTGAACGAACCCTGCTTCTGGGGCTGCTGGAAGGGCGTTACGCACGCCGTCAACCAGCGAATTCTGCTGCGGTGCAGCAGAGCCCGGAGCTGGAGCGGGTCACGGCGACCGAAGAGCGTCTCGCTGTCACACTTGCCCAGCAACTGGCCGGCCAGCTCGATGCACGTGTGGCCGATGGCCTGGCCCGGCTGGACAGCGCGCCCGCACCCGTCAAGACCGGCGCCGGCGCCGCGATCGTGCCGGCGGGCGCACCCGGCAAGACCGGATGGGTGCTGCGCGCCGTGCTGCGCGCGCAGTACGGCCGGCGCGATACCGATGAGCCGACCCAGGCTGCGCCGGAAGGGCAGATCTGGATCGGGCTCGACCACGCCCTGATGGCCTGCGTACTGCAGGGCATCAAGGCCGATCGCGGCGCCGTGCGCGCGGCGGGCGGCGCGCGCATGCCGGGCGAGCCGCTGGCCACGCGCCTTGAAGTCAAGCTCGACGGCTGCCTGGTGAGCAAGGAGATCACGCTCGCCACACTGTTCGGCCTGCAGGTCGGCGATGTGATTCCCGTGGCGCTCGGTCGCGCCGATGTCGTGCTGGATAACTCGCGCCTGTTCACCGCCGCAGTAGCAGAGCACAAGGGCAAGCTGTGTTTAACCTCATTTGAAGATGCCGAATAATGGACATGAATCTCAACGAGCAACTGGGTGGCGACGTCATCATTGACGACCTGGACGGCGAAGATGCGTTGCAAGCCGCCGCCGGGCGCACCGGTGCGCGCCAGCTGCCGCAGATGATGCGGCGCATCCCCGTCACGCTGACCCTCGAAGTCGGTTCGGTGCGGATCTCGCTGCAGGAACTGATGGACATCGGGCCATCGTCGGTACTGCCCCTCGATTCGCTCGCCGGCGAGCCGCTGGTCATCAAGGTCAACGGCACCCCGATCGGCCGCGCCGAAGTCGTGGTCGCGGGCGAGCAGTACGGCCTGAAGGTGATCGATCTCGAAGGCCTGAACCTGGACATTCTCGCGCCATGATGTGCTTTACCGGGGGCGTAAGGGCCCGTGCCCCTGCGCTTCTGTCGGCGCTGCTGGTGGGTCTGCTGATCGCGGTCCCGGCCGCAGCCCAGAACCAGGACCTGCTGGCCGGCGTGCTGCCCGGCGCCACGTCCACCAGTGCCGGCATGAGCGTCAAGTCGCAGATCCTGGTGCTCATGACGCTGCTCGGGCTGCTGCCCGTGATGGTCATGATGATGACCTGCTTCACGCGCTTCGTGATCGTGCTGTCGCTGCTGCGCCAGGCGCTCGGCCTGCAGCAGGGCCTGCCCACCCGGATCATCACCGGCATCGCCCTGATCCTGACCATCCTCGTGATGCGCCCCGTGGGCGAGCAGGTCTGGACCCAGGCCTTCCTGCCGTACGACCAGGACAAGATCGGCCTCGAGACTGCGCTGCGCATCGCCGAGCAACCTGTCTCGCGCTTCATGCTGGCCCAGACCAGCAAGGCGTCGCTGGCGCAGGTCGCCCGCCTGGCCGGTGAATCGACGGCCCAGCCGCCGCAGCAGCACAGCTTCCCCGTCAAGCTGGCCGCGTTCGTGCTGTCCGAACTGAAGACCGCGTTCCAGATCGGCGCGATGCTGTTCATCCCGTTTTTGATCATTGACCTGGTGGTCTCGTCGGTGCTGATGGCGATGGGCATGATGATGCTCTCGCCCCTTGTCATTTCCCTGCCGTTCAAGCTGCTGCTGTTCGTGCTGGTCGATGGCTGGACGCTCACGGTGAGCACACTGGTTGGCAGCATCCATGCTTACTAGTATCAAACCTGGCCTGGCCACGGGAGAATCGCGATGAGTCCCGATATCGCCGTCGACCTCGTGGTCGAGGCCCTGCAGATCGTCATGCTGATGGTGATGGTACTGGTGATCCCGGGCCTGCTGGTTGGCTTGCTGGTGGCGCTGGTGCAGGCGGCCACCCAGATCAACGAACAGACGCTGAGTTTTTTGCCGCGCCTGCTGGTGACGCTGCTGGCCGTGATCCTGGCCGGCCACTGGATGACGTCGACGCTGATGGATTACTGCGTCTCGGTGTTTCAGCGCGCGGCAACGCTCGTCGGCTAGGGCAGGGCGCGCGCCGATGGAACTGTACGGCTTCCTGATGCCGCTGATCGGCGCCTTGTGGTGGCCGTTCTGCCGCATCATGGCGATGATGATCACCGCGCCCGTACTGGGCGACGGGACGATCCCCATCCCCGTGCGCGCGCTGCTGGCGGTGGTGCTGTCGTTTTTGATGCTGCCACTCACGAGCAAGGGTGCGATGCCCGATGCGTTTTCGCTGGCCGGCGTGCTGGCGATGTTCGAGCAGGCCGTGATCGGCGCCGTCATCGGCCTGGCGCTGCAGTTCGCGATGGCGGCCATCAGCATGCTGGGTTTCCTGGCCTCGAGCCAGATCGGCTTTTCGATGGCGACCATGAACGACCCGGTCAATGGCCAGGCGTCGGATGTGATTTCGAGCCTGATGGCGCTGGTGGCGATGCTGGTGTTCTTTGCCATCGACGCGCATCTGGTGCTGGTGGCAGTACTGGGCCAGAGTTTTCTGGCCTGGCCGGTGGGCGGCGGCTTGCAGCCGATGCTGCTCGAAGCCGTGGCGCTGAACCTGAGCTGGGTGTTCGCCGCCGCGATCCTGCTGGCGCTGCCGCTCGTGTTTTCCACCGTGGTGGTGCAGATCGGCTTTGGTTTTCTGAACCGCGTCGCGCCCAGCCTGAACCTGTTTTCACTGGGTTTTTCGCTGGTGACGATTTTTGGCTTGCTGATGCTGATCCAGCTGGTGCGCTTCATCCCGGAGCACTACATCGCGATGACCAACCAGTTGCTGGAAATGCTGACCGAACAAATGAGGCTGGCCCATGGCCGATAGCAGCAGCGGCGACAAGACCGAAAAACCCTCGGCGCAAAAACTCAAGAAAGCGCGCGACGAAGGGCAGGTAGCGCGCTCGCGCGACCTGGCGACGGCTGTTGGCATCCTGATCAGCCTGAAGGTCTTCATGCTGATGCTGCCCGGTTACCTGGACGACATGCGCCACCTGTTTCGTCTCGTGTTCGTGCCGCTGGGCGAGGCGGGCGACCTGGAGAACGCGATGTCGACCGTGTTTTCGTCCGCGCTGCTGCTGCTCGTGCACATGGTGCTGCCGTTGCTGGCCGTGCCGCTGGCCATCGTCATTGCCGGCGCGATCCCGGGTGGCATCGTCGCCAGCGGCAAGAATCTGGCGCCGAAGTTCAGCCGCCTCAATCCGCTGACCAATCTGGGCAACCTGTTCAAGCAGAAGCACTGGGTGGGCTTCCTGACATCGGCGGCCAAGGCGATCGTGCTCGGCATCGTGCTGTGGCACGTCTCGAACGGCAGCATCAAGGGCTATATCGAGTTGCAGCGCATGCCGCTGGACGACGCCATCGGCGCCGGCGGCACGCTGGTGTTCGACGCGCTGATGGCGCTGGTGGCGGTGTTCATCCTGTTCGCGCTGATCGACGTGCCGGTACAGAGTTTTCTCTTCATGCGCAACCAGCGCATGAGCAAGCAGGACCTTAAGGAAGAGCACAAGAGCAGCGAAGGCCGCCCGGAAATCAAACAGCGCATCCGCCAGCTGCAAAACCAGCTGGCCCAGCGCAGCGTGCGCAAGTCGGTGCCGACGGCTGACGTTGTGATCGTCAATCCCGAACATTACGCGGTGGCGCTCAAGTACGACGTCAACCGCGCCGAGGCCCCGTTCGTGGTGGCCAAGGGCGTCGACGAGATGGCACTGTTCATCCGCCGCGTGGCTGCCGAGCACGGGCTCGAGGTGGTGGAGCTGCCGCCGCTGGCGCGCGCGATCTATCACACGAGCCAGGTGCAGCAGCAGATTCCCGCGCCGCTGTACCAGGCCGTGTCGCAAGTGCTGAATTATGTTTTACAACTGAATGCGTTCCGTGCAGGCAGGCGCCAGGCGCCGCCCCGGTTCCCCAACGAGGTGGTCGTACCACCGCACCTGAGTGAGGCTCAAGCATGACCGTGACGAATACCTTCAACGCATTCGTGGGAGAGCTGCGTCGCCACAAGTTCGCCGCGCCCGTGTTCCTGATCGCGCTGCTGGGCATGATCATCCTGCCGCTGCCGCCGATCCTGCTCGACGTGCTGTTCACGTTCAACATCGTGCTGGCGCTGATCGTGATCCTGGTGGCCGTGACGGCGCGGCGCCCGCTCGACTTCTCGGTATTCCCGACCGTGATCCTGGGCACCACCCTGATGCGCCTGGCGCTGAACGTGGCGTCGACCCGCGTCGTCCTGCTGCATGGTCATGAAGGCACGCACGCGGCCGGCCAGGTCATCGAATCGTTCGGCAACGTGGTCATTGGCGGCAATTTCGTCGTTGGCCTGGTGGTGTTCGTGATCCTGATGATCATCAACTTCATCGTCGTGACCAAGGGTGCCGAGCGCATCTCGGAAGTCTCGGCCCGCTTCACGCTCGATGCGCTGCCGGGCAAGCAGATGGCGATCGACGCCGACCTGAATGCCGGCCTCGTCAACCAGGAGCAGGCGACCACGCGGCGCAAGGACGTCGCGGCCGAAGCCGACTTCTATGGCGCGATGGACGGCGCCTCCAAATTCGTGCGCGGCGACGCCATCGCCTCGATCCTGATCCTGATCATCAACCTGATCGGCGGCGTCGCCATCGGTGCGCTGATGCACGACCTGCCGCTGGGCGACGCATTCCGCGTGTACGCGCTGCTCACGATCGGCGATGGCCTGGTTGGCCAGATCCCGGCGCTGCTGCTGTCGGCGGCCGCCGCGATCCTGGTCACGCGCATCGGCGAGTCGGGTGACCTCGAACAGCAGGTCGGCCATCAGCTGCTGGCGCAGCCGGGCGTGCTGTACTCGGCGGCCGGCGTGATGATGATCCTGGCGATCGTGCCGGGCATGCCGTGGTGGTTCTTCACGGTGGCCGCCGGCGTTCTGGCGTGGGTCGGCTGGACGATGGCCAAACGTATCGGCGCGCCGGACGTGGCGGGCGTGGCAAAGATCGAGGCGGCCTTGCGCGACGACCGCGTACCCGAACTCGATTGGCAGGCGCTGCCGGTCGTGCAGGCGGTCACGGTGGCGGTGGGCTACAAGCTGGTGGGCATGATCGACCGCGCCCAGGCCGAGCCGCTGGCCAAACGCATCAAAGGCGTGCGCCAGAGCCTGTCGGAGCAGATGGGCATGCTGCTGCCGGCGATTTCGGTGCGCGACGACCTGGCGCTACGCCCGACGCAATACGCGATCAGCCTGTCGGGCACCGTCGTGGCCGAGGCCGAAGTCATGCCCGACCATCTGCTGGCGATCCCGTCGCCGAACGTGTACGGCGAACTCGATGGCATCCCCGGCATCGAGCCGGCGTACGGGATGGCGATCACGTGGATCCTGCCCGAGCAGAAGGCGCATGCGCTGGGCCTGGGCTACCAGGTGGTCGAAGTGCCGAGCGCGATCGCCACCCACGTGTCGAAAGTGGTGCGCGAATACCTGCACGAATTGTTCCGCCACGAAGACGTGCCGGCGATCCTGGAACGCCTGACGGCGCTGTCGCCCAAGCTGGCCGCGGCGCTCGACAAGGCGCTCACGCACACCCAGCTGCTGCGCGTGTTCCGCGTGCTGCTCACCGAAGGTGTGTCACTGAAGGACATCGTGGTGATCGCCACCACGCTGCTCGACAGCTCGGAGACGACCAAGGACCCGATCCTGCTGGCGGCCGAAGTACGCTGCGCGCTGCGGCGCCAGATTGTCTCGACGCTGTTCGGCAAAAAGAAAGACATGCCGGCCTTTAACCTGTCGGCCGAACTGGAAAACATGCTGCTTGGCTCGCTGAACCAGGCGCGCCAGAATGGCGGCGGCAAGGTCGCGCTGGACAATTATCCGATCGATCCGCAACTGCTGGCGCAACTGCAGATCAATATGCCGGTCGCGCGCGAGCAGATGAAGGGGCAGCACACACCGCCGCTCTTGCTCGTGCTGCCGCAGGTACGGCCGCTGCTGGCGCGCTATGCGCGGCTGTTCGCGCCGGGCCTGCACGTGCTGTCGTACAACGAGATCCCCGAAAACCGCGACGTGTCGATCGTCGGGACGGTGGGCTGATCAGCCCTTGGCCACGAGGCGCCGTGTGATCACCGGGCCATCTGGCCCCAGGTGAAACGCCAGCTTGCGCTCGCGCAGCGCGGCGTCACCCGCCGTGGCGCGGTCGAAGCGGCGCAGGTGCTCGGTCCAGGATGGATCGATGATCTGCTCGGTGAACAGGCCCGGATCGCTGACGTCGCGCAGCAACGTCCAGCTGAGCGCGCCCTGGCGCAGCCGCGCGCGCCGGCTCAGTTCCATCAGCGCCATGAAGGCTTCGGTGCGCTCCGGGTCGATCCGGTATTCCACTGTCAGCACGAGGCGCCCGCCATCCTGCAGCGGCGAGAGAGACGGCGCCAGCGCCTTGAGCGCCGACGATGGCGTCATGTCTTCGAGCAGCTCGCGGTCCTGAATCAAACGCAGCACGAGCGCCATGACGACCACGCTGCTGCCAGCCGCATACAACAGGCTGTGCTGCACGCTGTCGAGCGTCGCGACCTGGCCCCAGGCTGCGGCGCCCGTCGCGCTCGCGCCCATCAGGGCCATCTGGTAGATCGACATCCCGCGCGCCCGCACCCAGTCGGGCAGGGCCATCTGCATCGACACGCTCAGCGAATTGGCGGATACGATGAAGGCCATCCCCGACAGCCACATCGCGCTAGAGGTCAGCACCACGTTCGTGCTGACCGCCGCCACCGCGATCATCGCCGCCGACAGCACGGTGCTGGCCATGACGAGCGTATCGCGGCTGAACGCCTGGCGCATGCGCGGCAGGAAGAACACGGCGCTGATCGCGCCGCCGCCCATGCAGGCCAGCAGCAGCGTAAACACGCCGGCGCCGCCGCCGCCCTGCGCGCGCGCGACCAGCGGCAGCAGCGCCATCAGAGCGGTGGAGTGGAAGAACGACGCCGCCACCCGCGCCAGCACCGCTTTCACGCGGTTGGAATGGCGCGCAAACTGCAGGCCGACGCGCATTGCGCCGCCGATCCGCTCGCGCCCCAGCGGACTTGGCACGTGCGTGCGGCGCCAGCGCATGATCACGAAGCCCGAAATCACCGACAGCACCGCATTGAGCACGAACACGTAGGCGCTGCCCAGGCTCGCGATGATGGCGCCGGCAGCCAGCGGTCCGGCAATGCGCGACGCGTTCATCGCCACGCCATTCAATGCCAGCGCCGCCGGCAACTGCGCGCGCGGCACCAGTTCGGGCACGATCGCCGAGAACACGGGCCAGCGCATGGCCAGGCCAATGCCGTTGGCGAACGTGAGCGCCAGCAGCACGGGTGGCGTGATGGCGTCGGCCAGGATCACCGCGCACAGGATCGTGGCCACGACGGCGACCCAGAATTGCGTGATGATGAAATAGCGCCGCCGGTCGAGGATGTCGGCCAGTGCGCCGCTGGGCAGCCCGAGCAAAAACACGGGCAGCATCGATGCGGTCTGCACCAGAGCGACCCAGATCGGCGCGGTCGTCAGCGACGTCATCATCCAGGCGGCGGCCACATCGTTCATCCACATGCAGGTGTTGGCGATCAGCCAGGTCAGCCACAGCATGCGGAACACGGGCGCGCGCATCGGCCCGAACGCCGACGGCGGCGGCGCGGCGTCGTTGGCCGAAGGCGCCGGGGCAGGGGTCTGGGATTTGGTCATGCCGGTGAGCTCACCGGCAGCGGCGCAGCTGGCCGCGTGCATCTGCAGCGTGTCATTGATAGGGCGAATGCGTGAAGACAAGCGCCATTGTAGTCGGCGCAGCCCCGGGGGCGGCGCGCTGCTCAGCCGGCTCGATCAGTCAGCCGCGCCCGCGCTGCGCGGGCAGCAGCAGCGCCAGTTCGGCCACGGCGCGAAACACGGCCGGCGTCAGCGCCTGCGCCGCCTCTTCGGCGTTGGCGATCATCGCGTGGCTGCGCCCGGGGGGCAGGGCGTCGCGAAAGCCCCAGCGCAGCACTGTCAGGCCAGCGCGCTTTAACAGGGTTTCGAGTTCGGGCTGCAGCCAGCGCAGGCGCGTGAGCGCGCTCGCGTCGGGCGCGCAGACCTCGATGACCAGGCCCTGCGGCGTCGGTTCGACCTGAATCACGACGGCGCTGCCGTCGGCCAGTTCGAGTTCGAGCCGTAGCGCAGCGCGCGCACGGCGCCGGCGGCCGGGAGGCTTGTCGGCCTCGTCGGCCAGCACGGCCAGGTGCTGCGGCTTGTCGCCGGCGCCATGGACCGTGAAGCGCCAGGCATCCTGGTGCGTGGCGAGCAGCTGGGGCTGGTGTACGACCTGGCCCTGTTGTCCGGCAGCGAGCATGGCCGGCGACAAATGCCCGCCCATGTCGGCCAGCGCGCGGCTGGTCAACTGGCTGCCATGGTTACGCACCTGGCTGCGCCAGGCGCGCGCCAGGCCGGCGCCGTCCTGCTGCTGATAGGCCAGCTGGCGCGCCATCAGCACCTGGTCCGGCCGCATGGCGGCGCCATCGCCGTCGGAGGCCGGGCCCGGCTGACCCGTGGCCTGGGTTTCCGGCGCCAGTGGGGCCGGGAACGGCAGCGGCAGCGCATCTGCGCCACCGGCCAGGACGGCGGACGGGGCCACCACAGCGCCGACCTGCAACGGCGCGAGGGTTGGCGGGGGCAGCGCGGCAACGGGGAACATCTGGGCCATTGGAATGCCTGTCAAAAACGAAAAAAGGCCAACCGCGTGGCTGGCCTTTGAACTCTACCCGGGGTGAGGCCCGGGTATGCGGCCATTATTGCAGCAGCGACATGACCATCGACGACATGCTGTTCGACTGCTTGAGCATGGCGGTGCCGGCTTGCAGCAGCATCTGGCTCGACGTCATGTTGGCGCTTTCGGTGGCGAAGTCGACGTCCATGATCAGGCCGGTAGCTTGCTTGGTGTTGGTGCTGATGTTCGACAGGTTGTTGTTGACGTGTTCCAGGCGGTTGGCGGCGGCGCCCAGGCTCGAACGGACTTTGTTGACCGATGCCAGTGCGGTGGTCAGGTCGGTGATCGCAGTGGTGGCATCAGCGGCGGTGCTGATTTCCGTGCCTGCGGCGCCGGCAGCGTACGACGCGGTGGCAGCGCCCACGTCGGTAGCAATGGCAGTCACGTCCGTGGCCATCGTGATGTTCATCACTTCGTTTGCATCAGCGCCGATCTGGAATTTCATGGCAGCGCCGATGGTACCGCCGACGATCAGCGTTTCGCCACCGAACTTGGTGTTCTTCAGCACGTTGCCGAGTTCGGTACCCAGTGCGTCGTATTCCGATTGCATCGACTCCTTGTCAGCGATGCTCGACGACGTATCGGCAGCCTGGGTTGCCAGATCCTTCATGCGGATCAGCATGTTCGACACTTCATCCAGCGCGCCTTCCGCAGTTTGCAGCATGGCGGTCGAGTTCTGGGTGTTACGCATGGCAACGGCCATACCCGAGGTCTGGGCTTTCAGGCGCGAAGCGATTTGCAGGCCGGCAGCGTCATCCATTGCCGAGTTGATGCGGTAGCCGGTCGACAGACGGGTCATCGAGGTCGACAGATTGCTCTGGGTCTTCGAGATGGCGTTTTGTGCGGACAGGGCAGCGTTGTTGGTGTGCAGGCTCAGCATGATGGACTCCGAAAATGTAGGGGAAGAATTCTGTATGTCGAGTGCGTCACTCGCTCTCATGAGTACAAGGCGACACATTTCCGTACGGCATTAAATTCTTTATCCAATTTGTTGAAATAAATTTTTCAGCGGGTAATCAGGCCTGCGCTGACCGCCTCACCTTGTCGGACGTCGCAGCAATAGCAAGCGTTCGAGAATGCGAATGAGGATGATAATGATTCTCATCTCTGTTAGAATTCCGGTTTTTCGCACCTTACGATCGCCAAACCATGACCCAACACGCCAATGCTCCTCTGCGCCCACCCGTCGAATCGATCCTGTCGCGCCTGATCAGGAGCGCGCTTGTTGGCGCTGTCGCCTCGGCGCCGATGCTGGTGCTGCCGTTTGCCGCCAATGCGCAGGAGGCAGGGCCTGCGGTAGAGAAGGTGATCATCACCGGTGCGAAAGTTCAGGCCGATCCGGCCTACGCTGGCGGCCAGATCGGGCGCAGCGGCGGCCTGGGCATTCTGGGCGAGGCGGACATCATGAAGACGCCGTTCTCCACTACCAACTATACGTCGCAGATCCTCGAAGACCAGCAGGTGCGCACGCTGGCCGACGTCGTCGTCAACGAAGCGTCGGTGCGCGTGATGACGTCGACCGGCGGTTTCAGCGAAGACTTCCAGATCCGGGGCTTCAATGTCACCAGCGGCGACGTCGGCCTGAACGGCCTGTACGGCCTGTCGTCGTCGAACCGCATGCCGGCCGCCATCATGGAGCGCGTTGAAGTGCTCAAGGGCCCTGGCACGCTGATGTATGGCATCAGCCCGAACGGCAGCGTTGGCGGCAATATCAATATCGTGACCAAGCGCGCCGGCGACCAGCCACTGACGCGCGTGACCGCCACCTATGAAAGCCAGGCGCTGTTTGGCACCCACGTCGACGTCGGCCGCCGCTTTGGCGACAACGGCGCCTGGGGCGTGCGCGTCAATGGCGTGATCCGCGGCGGCGACACCAATATCGACGACGGCAAGCAGGACTTCGGGCTGGCCGCAATTGCGCTCGACTACCGCTCGCCGAAACTGCGCTGGACCCTGGACAGCTACGGCCAGCAAGAAAAGACCGACAACTTCCGCGCGCAGAACAGCTTCCGGCCCGACATCGCGTCGATCCCGGCGCCACCGTCGGGCCACCGCGCCGTGTACCGCGGCGCCGACCTTGAGTTCCGCGACGCGACAATCGCCTCGCGCCTCGAATACGACGTGTCGAAGCAGTTGATGGTCTACGCGACGGCCGGCTACCACTACGGCGCCAGCGAGCAGGATTTCCCGACGGCGCGCGCACTGAATGCGGTCGACGCTGCCGGCAACTTCCGCCTGACCAACGCTTGGTACGACGCCTATGGACGCAGCAAGACCGGCGAAGTCGGCGCGCGCCTGAGCCTGGACACGGGCGGCATCAAGCACTTCATCACCGCCTCGGTCTCGCGCCTGGACAGTGAAGCGGGCAGCTTCTATCTGACAGCCCCGGCCAGCTCGTCGCAGCTGTCGAACATCTACAACCCGGTCGCGATCACGCCGATGACGGGCAACCGTCTGGCGCCCACCAAGACGTCGGAAACCGAGCTGGCAAGCGTCTCGCTGACCGATACGCTGACGTTCCTCGATGGCCGCGTGCTGTTCACCGGCGGCTTGCGCAAGCAGAAGGTATCGGCCGATAACGTGGCGCCAAGCGGCGCGGTGACAAGCTCATACAGCGAAAGCGCCGTGTCGCCGCTGGCTGGACTGGTTGTCATGCCGATGGAGAACGTGTCGCTGTATGCCAACTTCACGTCGGGCCTGACCCGCGGCAGCACCGCCCCGGCCACGGCCGCGAACGCCGGTGAAGTCTTCGCGCCATTCAAGTCCAAGCAATACGAAGTGGGCACGAAAGTCGATACCGGCCGCGTCCTGCTCGGCGCCGCCGTGTTCCAGATCGACCGCCCGAACGCGATCACCGATCCGCTGACGACGGTCTACAGCCTGGACGGCACGCAGCGCAATCGCGGCCTGGAACTGTCGGCAGTCGGCGAAGCCGCACCGGGCCTGCGCCTGATGACGAGCGCCACGTTCTACAACGCAAAGCAGCAACGCACCGCCGGCGGCATCAACGAAGGCAAGAAAGCCACGGGGGTGCCGAAAAATGCATTCAACGCTGGCGTCGACTGGGACTTGCCATGGATTAGCGGCCTGAGCCTCAATGCCCGTGCGATTCACACGGCCGAGCTGGCGCAGAATGTCACCAATACTGTGTACATCTCGTCGTGGACGCGTTTTGATCTCGGCGCGCGCTATCGCACCGAGCTGATGGGCAAGCCAGTGGTGCTGCGCGCCAGTGTCGAGAACGCTGCCAACAAGCGCTACTGGCTGTCGAGCAGCACGCTGGCGACCGTCGGCACGGCGGCAGCGCCACGCACGGTGCTGGTGTCGGCGCAGGTTGATTTCTAAGTCATACTGCGATGTCAGCTGGGACCTGCCTGCATGGGGACTGCAGGCAGGTCTTGCGTTTTTTTGCAGCGCCGGTATGAAGTACGAGATTCGGAACAAAAATTCGTTTCAGGTGTTGTTTTACGGTAACTGAATGGCGTGTATTCTGTTGCTCTAGGGTATAGTTCTTCACATATTTTGCGAACATGTGATGAAACTTATAACCTTTGAAATCAGCGATCGTTCCCTTGCGATCACCACAGTGAAAAAAGCTGGAGAGCAGTGGGACTGCGTATTATCGGCTTCCAGCCATGCCGGTGACGGCGCGATGTCAGCCATCGTCCAGAAACAGGTCAAGTTTGACGGCGCGTATTGTGCCGATCTGGTGCTGGAGAAGGCGGTGGATTTCAGTGGAGCGTTTCTGCAGTTGATGATGTAGGGTCCTCGGCAAACTCGCTGACGAGCGGCGGCATTACGACATGCCGTCCAGTTTCGGGGCTGCAGGTCATCAGTCACTCTGATGTCCATTTGGGCTGGAACGCACGGTTCAATTGTTGCCGTACTTTTTAGGCATATGAACTTCTTGCTTCTTCCAAATCCCGATCAAGGCAACTTGCAGTTTTGCACAACGTTGTTTCGGTGCTATGCGAATCGCATGACTATATAGATTCCTTATGTTGCTTGTACATAATCAAGTATGATTTCCCAATTGAAATTATCAGGGGATTTGAATGGGATCGTATGTCAATCGCAACTTGGCGGGAGATGAGCAGGTCATGTACGAAGCTCGAGTTTCTTGGGCTTCGCAGTGGTTTCTCTTCTTGCTTGGAATACTCACGGTCAGTTTTATGGGGCTAGGATTGCTGTTCGTTGCAATTGCTGTCATCAATGTTTTGACGACCGAGCTTGTCATTACCAACAAGCGTGTGATCGCGAAGTTTGGTCTGATTAGTCGGAAGACAGTTGAACTCAAGAACACCAAGGTCGAGAGTGTGCAGGTCAACCAATCGGTTATGGGGCGAATACTGAACTTTGGGAGTGTAGTGGTGTCTGGTGCTGGCGGTCCACAAGCACCGATTCCAAATATCTCCGCGCCACTTGTGTTCAGGACTAAGCTGAACGATATCACCGAGGAGCGCGAGCAGGTAGCTGCGTAACACGCCGACGATAAAAGGCCACCTATTGGGTTAATGCCGTTCAGTTAAGACTGGACGGCATTTTCATTTGGAACTTGCAAACGCGAATGTCTGCTATTGGCTTGTGTTGCCTTGCGTTGCGATGCTCGACGACACGCTCCACTTCCTGGCCAATCACCTTGAAGCGCCTGACTGGCATCGACTGGGCGAGCATTTGCCGCTTGAGCGGGTCCAGCAAGCTGTGCAGAAGACTGAGGCGACGAGCATTTGTCATCGACGTTTGTCGACCGAGCAAGTGGTCTGGTTGATGGTGGCATTGGCGCTCTAGCAACTCCGGTGTCAGGTCTGACATTTGGACACGACCTCACCTAACATTGTCAGACACCAGCACTTGCACGGCACTGTCCAAGCCTTGGCATGCGACCTGAAATCGGAAACCAACCCTGAAGGTATCTTTTCTCAAGTCCGACGTTCCTGTAACTCCGGTGTCAGGTCTGACATTTGGACACGACCTCAACCTCACCTTTTCACAAGAGGTGCACGGAGTTATGGATAAGGCAAAATGAGGACCTTCTGACTGTCCAGACGACTACCACCTTATTTGACCTACATTGCTGTGCAGAGTACTCATGATGCTGTATCGTTGCCGAACTAACATCATTGCCAACGTGCAGGAATAAAATGAAACGAGTTTGGAAAATAGTTCAGCTAGGTCTGTGGAGCGTCGCCGTAATAATGCTAATCATGCCTGTTGTTGTCTATGTGAACATCTTCGGAAAAGAGATCAGTAAAGACCATAGTCTGTGGGCCGAGATGGGGTCCGCCATGTCTGGTATCTACGGTCCCCTCCTAACAATCCTCACGGTGCTGTTGCTTTTCTACCAGCTTCGCATTCAGCAGAAGACGCACAAACACACGTTCGATGAGTCGTATTTGCGGGACACAAAGGCCGATGTTGAGTTTTACCTAGTGCGACTCGCTGAGGTTTTAAAACAGCCGATTCAAGGAAATCAGACGATACGAGATGTCCTTCATTACTCTTTTCAGCGCGCGACAGTTGAGCAGCTTGAAGGATCGCAGTTGCAGCAGGTTGCACGCGACCTCCATGAAAAACTGCCGAGCTTGAGTGACATGTGGAGCGCGATGTACGGAGTCACTGCTGTCCTAGAATGGGTCAATGAGCCGGCCTACCAAAGGGAATTTGCATCTGCAAAACTTAAGACCGAAGCTATGCTGTCTAAAGTGACCTGCGTAGCGTTAGACAATTACCTGTTCTGTCGAGCGCCCGAAGATATTAGGCTGTACAAATTCCAGTTCAGCCATGGCCTAGCACGGCGCTAGTCATACTCTGGTGTCACGTCTGATATTTACTCCGGTGTCAGGTCTGACATTTGGACACGACCTCAACCTAACATTGTCAGACACCAGCACTTGCACGGCACTGTTCAAGCCTTGGCATGCGACCTGAAATCGGAAACCAACTCGACGGTATATTTTCTCAAGTCTAGCGGTCGTGCACCGTGGCGCTTGCCACAACCGATCCGGCTGCATGCATGCACCGTGAACAGCTTTGGCTTATGATGGCGCGTTTTCGACAGTATTCATCGCCTGCGCCCAGGCGACCAGACCCTCCAGCATGAGCACTACTTCCACCATCCCCGCTACTACTGCCATTGTGCCGCCATCCCGCCGCCTGTCGGTTGCCCCCATGATGGACTGGACCGACCGCCACTGCCGCGTCTTCCATCGGCAGATCACCCGCTACACCTGGCTTTACACGGAGATGGTCAACACGGGCGCCCTGGTCTATGGCGACGCCGAGCGTCACCTGCGCTTCGACGACATCGAGCATCCCGTCGCCCTTCAACTGGGCGGCAGCGACCCGGGTGACTTAGCCAAGAGCGCGAAGCTCGGCGAGCAGTGGGGCTACGATGAGATCAACCTGAACTGCGGCTGCCCCTCCGAGCGCGTCCAGAAGGGTTCGTTTGGCGCCTGCCTGATGAACGAGCCGCAACTGGTGGCCGACTGCGTCAAGGCGATGCGCGACGCCGTCTCGATCGACGTCACCGTCAAGCACCGCATCGGCATCGATCACAATGAAGAATACGGCTTCGTGCGCGACTTCATCGGTACGGTCGCCGATGCCGGCTGCAAGACGTTCATCGTGCACGCCCGCAATGCGATCCTGAAGGGCCTGTCGCCGAAGGAAAACCGCGAGATCCCGCCGCTGCGCTACGCCGTGGCATATGAGCTAAAGCGCGAGTTTCCTGACCTCGAAATCATCATCAACGGCGGCATCAAGAGTGATGACGAGATCGCGCTGCACCTGCAGCACGTCGACGGCGTCATGCTCGGGCGCGAGGCCTATCACAACCCATGGACGATGGCCGACTGGGACGCCCGTTTCTACGATGCCCCTGGCGCGGCACGCACGCGGATTGACGTGCTCGAAGCGATGATCCCGTACATCGAAGCGCAACTGCGCCAGTACGGCCCGCTGGGCTTGAAACTGAACAGCATCACGCGTCATATGCTGGGCCTGATGCAGGGCTTGCCGGGCGCACGCGCTTTCCGCCAGACGCTGTCGGACTCGAAGCAGCTGGCGCTGGGCGATGCACGCCTGCTGCTTGCCGCTGCCGCCCGGATGCCAGCGACCGCATAAGCACACCTCACCGACAAAAAGCGTGCCTTGGCACGCTTTTTTTTCGCCTGTCGACAAAGCGAGACATTTCCTTGTCGAAACTATCTTGAAGTTTCAAATTTGCTTGCCGAAGAGCAACCTCAGTTCCATAATGTTTCCCTGTTCCAATTCTTGAACTCTATCAGCGCTGTTGTTGCGGTGAAACAATTCATTCGAGAAAGAGATTTTCTCGCTGGTTGAGGAAATCTTGATTTATCCTTTAGGAAATAGCTGAAAACTATAAGAAACATAGATTTCACTTGCGCATCGTACGGTGTATCGCGTGACGCGATCTCAACCGGGCGAGTTTCGATCAATAAGTTACAGGGAAAACACGAATGAATTTGAATAACATGAAGGTCGGCACCCGTCTGGCCCTCGGTTTTGCACTGGTTCTGGTACTGCTGGTCGCAGTCGCGGTGGTCGGTATCCTGCGCATGGCGCAGATCCAGGATCGCCTCGATCACGTGGTAAGCGTCAGCAACGTATCGACCGGTCTCGTGGTCGAGATGCGCAACAATGTCAGCGATCGCCTCGCTTCGCTGCGCGTGCTGACCCTGATGACTGACCCGGCCGACATGGAACCGGAAATCGTCAAATTCAAGGAACAAACCGCCAAGTACGATGCGGCCCAGGCCAAGCTGGCGGCGCTGTTCGCACAGTACGCCAATGCCCAGGAAAAGACGCTGCTGACGCAGATCAAGGAACACGAGGCCACCGCGATGCCCGCCATCGCCCGCGCGACCGAACTGTACCTGGCTGCAAATGCGATGGACGCTACCCGCGTGATGATTCGCGAAGTGCGTCCCGTGCAGCGTAAATGGACCGACGCCCTGAACGCGTTGTCGGCCCTCGAAGACAAACAGAATGCCCAAAGCAAGGCCGATGCCGAAACAGCGTTCGCCAATGCCCGTAACTTCATGCTGATCCTGCTTGTCCTGGCTGTCGTCATGGGGATCGTCGCTGCCGTGGCCATCACCCGCAGCCTGCTCAAGCAGCTTGGTGGCGAGCCAGCCTACACGGCCAAGATCGCCGGCAGCATCGCCCATGGCGACCTGTCGATCGCCATCGACACGAAAGAATCGGACCGCGGCAGCCTGCTGGTCGAAATGAAGGAAATGCGCAACAGCCTGGTTGGTATCGTCGAGCAAGTGCGTCGTGGTACGGAAACCATCGGTACCGCCTCGCGTGAAATCGCCGCCGGCAATATCGACCTCTCGTCGCGGACCGAACTGCAGGCGAGCTCGCTGGAAAAGACCGCCTCGGCGATGGAGCAGCTGACCGCGACCGTGAAACAGAATGCCGACAGTGCCCGCGAAGCCAATGCGCTGGCGGCAACCGCGTCGGACGTGGCCCGCAAGGGCGGCGATGTGGTGTCGCAAGTGGTCGGCACGATGGGCGAGATCAATACGTCGGCCAACAAGATCTCGGACATCATCGGCGTCATCGATGGCATCGCCTTCCAGACCAACATCCTGGCGCTCAACGCAGCAGTCGAAGCGGCCCGTGCCGGTGAACAGGGCCGTGGCTTTGCGGTCGTGGCATCCGAAGTGCGCAACCTGGCGCAGCGTTCGGCAGCGGCAGCCAAAGAAATCAAGACGCTGATCGGCGACTCGGTCGAGAAGGTCGAGCGCGGCAGCAAGCTGGTTGGCCAGGCCGGCGTGACGATGGACGAAGTGGTCTCGAGCGTCAAGCGCGTGACCGACATCATGAGCGAAATCGCCAACGCCAGCGCCGAACAAAGTGCCGGCATCGCCCAGGTCAACACGTCGATCATCGAGATGGACAGCATGACGCAACAAAACGCTGCGCTGGTCGAACAAGCCGCCGCAGCCGCACAGAGTCTGCAGGATCAGGCAGGCGAGCTGGCCCGTGTGGTCAGCATCTTCAAGCTGGAAGAGGGCGAAGAGCACCACGTTCCAGCCCACGCCAAGGCCCCGGCAGCGGCGCCAGTCGTGACCTCGACGGCGGTGGTGGCGCGTCCGGTCGTCAAGCGCCCGGCGCCACCGGCACTGAAGAAGCCGGCTGCAGCATCGGCTGCACCGAAAAAAGCGGGTGAAGCAGTTGCAGCGCCGAAGCCGAAGAAAGCCGCCGTCAGCGCCACCGCCAGCGCCGACGAGTGGGAAGAGTTCTGATTTTTATGTAGTCGACCAGCGCCGGCCAGCCGTGCGGCGCACACCCAGACCATTGCCGTTCAATTCAAAAACCTTAAGTGGGGAAACCATGAAAAACCTGTCCGCCAAACTGTTCGTTGCACTGACCCTGACCGCCGCTGCCGGCGCGAGCTTCGCCGCTGAGACCTCGGCCCAGTTCGATCCAAAGAAATGCAGCATCGAGTACCCGAAGGCGTCGCTGATGAATGAAGAGCAGGGCACGACCACCGCGTCGTTCCTGGTCACCGCGGACGGCACCGTGACGGAATCGAAGATCGACAAGTCGAGCGGCTTCAAGAACCTGGACCGCGCGCTGGTCAAGGGCCTGACCTCGTGCAAGTTCAAGCCGGGCACCAAGGACGGCGCACCAGCACAGACCTGGACCAAGATCGACTACGCTTTCAAGCTGGACTGATCCACGCTCCCTTTACGTTTCCTTTCACGCAGCCGGCCCATGTGCCGGCTGCGTCGTTTCAGCCCCTGCAGCACTGTCTTGCGCGCCTTATCCTCTCCGCACCAAACAATCTTGGTTGTTACAAGATTGTTGCCATATGTTACTACTGTAATGACTTGGTTCAATCCCGTTTTTTACCGCATGTGCCCGCTATAGTAGGTTCATACAAACAGAAACCGAAACGGAGCACACCATGAAAACCTTCCTCTCGACCGCTACCACTGCTGCTGCCGCGCTCCTGATCGGCACCTCGGCTTTCGCACCGGTGCAAGCCCAGCCGCATCACCAGCGCGCCGATGTCATCATCATCAAGAAGGCGCCGCCAGCGCTGCGCCGCGAAGCCGTGCCGAATGCACGCCGTGGTTTCGACTGGGTGCCGGGTTACTGGAACTGGAACGGTCGCCGCCACGATTGGGTGGGCGGCCATTGGGAAAAAGTGCGTCCGGGCTATGCCTATCAGCGTGCACAGTGGCGCCAGGACCGTAATGGCTGGCACCTTGACCGCGGTGGCTGGCGCCAGGAAGTGCGCGGCCGTGACAACGGTCCACGCGGCGACCGCGATCGCGACGGCGTCCCGAACCGCCACGACGACCGTCCGAGCAATCCAAACCGCTATTAATGGGTCAGGCAGCGGCGCCGCAGGGCACGATTCAAGCGACCGTGCCGTCGCCGCCGCAGACCTGGTTACGGCCTGACAGTTTGGCCTGGTAGAGCAGGGCGTCAGCACGTTCTACCAGGGTACTGGCGGCAATCGCCACGCCTTCCCCGGTCGTGCTGGCCACCGTCGACGTGTACACGCCGGCGCTGATCGTCACGACCCCGGCGTCATTGCCTGCATGCGCGATCTGCAGTGCCATCACGGCGCAGCGGATGCGCTCGGCGACCATCCTGGCCCCGGCCGGGTCGGTATCCGGCAGCAGCGCCACGAATTCCTCACCCCCATAACGCGCCGCCAGATCGGCCGGGCGCACCAGGCTGTTCCGCAGCGCCGCCGCTACCTGGCGCAGGCAGGCATCGCCCGCCACGTGGCCATAGGTATCGTTGAAGCGCTTGAAGTAGTCGACGTCGATCAGCACGATCGACAGCGGCAGCCCGCTACGCGCCGCGCGCGCATTTTCCAGCGTCATCGCCGCTTCGAAACGGCGCCGGTTGGCGATGCCGGTCAAGCCATCGTGGTCGGCCAGCACGGTCAATGCGCGGTTATGTTCCTGCAGTTGCTCGCGCGCCCCCACCAGTTCGTTTTGCAGATGGTCGCGAATCATGATCTGGCGCACCAGCCGCCAGCCAAAAGCCAGCAGCAGCACGATGGCGACAAACGTGATCGTGGCTTGTGTCAGCACCGACTGCAGCCATTTTTCAAGGATTTCCTCCCTCGATTGCGCGGTCGCGACAATCAATGGATAGGTGTCGAGGTGGCGGTAACTGTAGAGCCGCTCGATGCCGTCGATCTTCGAGCGCCGCATGCCGGAGCCCACCGGCCCCTGGCTCAGGTACATCTGCTGGATCGGGCCGTTGCTGACATTGGTACCGATCAGCGATTCGCTGTGCGGCAGGCGGTAGACCATCGTGCCATCGTCGAGCGTGAGCATGACCACGCCGGCGCGGCCGACGTCGAAGCTTTCGTACAGGGTCGAAAAATACGCGATGCGGATGGTGCCCAGTGCCACGCCGGCGAACGTGCCGTCGGGATGATCGAGCCGGCGCGATACCGGCAACACCCATTCGCCGCTCGACCGGCTGCGCACTGGCTTGCCCACATGCACGCCGCGATCCCGGTGTTGAGCGTGATATTGAAAGTATTCACGGTCGGCATTGTTGTACTGCGGCGTGCGGTCTTGCGACGTCATCAGCCAGCGCCCGTCGGCGCCGAACACAAACAGCGCATGCAGCTCATCGACCTGCGAGGCCATATTCTTCAGATGCAGCTGCAACCGGGCGCGCGCCGCGCCGCGCTCTGTGCCATCGGTTTCCACGCGCTCGACCACGCCGGAGAGCACGGTATCGACAACGCGCACGGCGCTTTCTCCCTGCGCCGCCAGCGCGTGCGACATGTTGGCCGTGGCCACGGCCACTTCGGCCAGACGTTCCTGACGCGCACGCCAACTGTCGGAAATCTGGATCACCAGCAGCAGCAGGCAAAGTGCCACGACGAACAGCACGGCATTGCGCACGGCGGGGCGCTTTTCAGCGGTCAGGCGGGAGATTTCGGGAACGGCACTGGTGTCTGGCATCGGGGGGGAATGGCGAGCCGCCACTGGTGCAAACGCCCGAGGTCGTCAGCAATAGGGACTCTGATTACTTGTAGAAAACCAACAGATTGTCGCACAGCGCTGCCGCTGCACCCGGATTGTCGCCGCCCTGTTACAACTGCTGCATAGCTCAGGCCACACGCAGGCCCAGCTCGCTGATCAATTCGGCCGCCTGGCGCGGTGTGATCCAGGCGCCCTGGAACAGCTTCACGTCGGCCAGTGTCAAGCCCGACAGATCCGCTTCGCGCAGGTCGGCATTGTCGAAGCGCGCCTGTTTCAGGCTGGCGTTGCGCAGGCTCCCGCCCTCGAACACGGTGTCCCGAAAGTCGCAGGCGGCCAGGTCGGCATCGGAAAAGTCGAGTTCCTTCAACGTCGATTTGCGAAACGACATGCGGCGCAGGTCGGCGCCGATCAGCAGGCATTCTTCGAAGGTCAGACCCAGGTGCGCCGCTTCTTCGAAATTTGCACCGGTCAGTTTGCAGCCCTTGAAGGTGAGTGAGGCAAGGCGCGCGCGACGCCAGCTGCTGTTATTCAGGTCGCAGCTCTGGAACTGCGCGTCGGTCAGGTCGGCGGCTTCGAAATCGGCTTGTCGGCCGCGGCAGCGCTGCCAGGTGGTCTGCGCCAGTTTGGCGGCGTAAAACGAGGTTTCGGCAATGCTGCAATTGATGAAACTGCTGCCGCGCAGGTCGAGCCGCGACAGATCGGCAGCATCGAGCATGCAATCGAGAAAAGTGACGTTGCCGCTGGCAAGTGCCGCATCGATCGCGTCACGGCCGGGAAATTGGGTAAATGTATGCATTGATTTATGTTGGAAAAGCGGATGCCAAAGAAGGGAACCGTTCTTCAAGTTCCCGGATTGCGCTGATGGCACGCAATATCACGTCAGGGAGCCAGCACATCGCCAGCGACATAATGACTGCGGCAGTCTACCTGAATTCGCCCCTGCCCAATCCGTACAAGATTCCACCAGGAATTGAAGGCGTTTTGACAGGCGGCGCGGGTGTTGTTCGCATGATGAGCAAGGCACCAGCTGCGTTTCCACTTGGACAAAAAAGAAGGTAAGATAGTGTTGCTCCCTTTATGTTTTTGATAAGCCCTTATTCTTGGTTAAGCATATTGAAAATAGTTGAAGGGTAATCGTGTTTGAGAAATTCGGAATACAAGATGGATCATAAGAAAACGGCTGATTGGGATCTCGCTTCCGGCAGCTGGACGATGGCAGCCAACGATGGCGAGATTCGCCTGAATCGCACGGTGATGGGTAATCCCGTCGCCGCCTCATTGGGTTCTGCAGATATTGCCGCCATCATGAACATGCGCCGTGCGCACGGTGCGTCAACGCTGTATCCCCCCGATTTCAATTTCTCGCCCATCGACGGCGCGCAACTGGCGTCCAATCCCCCGAGCGGTGCCAGCTGGATCGCGCCAAGCGGCGCATCGGCCATCACCGACGCCGGGATGCCGGAAGCCGTTGGCCTGAAGCGCACGCGCCACAGCGTCCCGGTCGATCGCCTGCGCCGGCATGACGCCGACAGCATGGCCGACATGGAATTGCCGCTGCCACCGCCCGGCGAGTACGAATTCTTCTCGGGCACGTTCGGCACCGTCGGCGCCGTGTTGTTGGCGCTCGATACGGGCAAGGGCACGCTGTTCGGCTGGCTGCCGGCGTCGAAAAAATGGCAGCCGTTGCTCGGCACCGGCACGCGCCTGCTGTCCGAATCCAATTTACCGGTTCATGCCTGGCGCGCCGAGATGGCCGCCGCGTTCAACAGCCGCCTGTATATCCCCACCGAACATGGCCTGGCGATGCTGGTGCCCGATTTCGCAGCACTGCAATTCCGGATCGATTACGTCGGCAACGCCCCGGTCGTGGGGGCACCGGTAGCCTTCGATCACCAGGTCTGGGCGCCGATTCGTCATGAAAACGGCGTGGTCCAGTTCGTGTTTGCCGACGCCCATGGCGTGGCCGGTCCGCCACTGCGCGTCGATGGCAGCTGGACTTTGGGCGAGATGGGGGCGCCGTGCGCCTATGGCCGGCTTGCGGTCTGGCCCTGCGCGGAAGGGCAGTTGCGCCTGCAGAAAATGACCGACGGCAGTGTGGCGGCCACGTTCCTGGCCTGGCCTAACGGCATCACACCGCACTTCGAGTTCGGCAGCGCGCACATGGCGCGCTCGGGTTCGCTGTGGCAGTTGTGCTTCGATAGCCGCCTCGACAGTTATGTGTACGTGCGCCTTGGCGTGAACGAGCACGAACAGGTCGCCGCGCTCAATCCGCGCATCGGCTCGGGTACCATCAACTACCGCTTTGCCACCAAGCTGAAAACCGATCCGTGGGTCGAGCCGGAACATGGCGACGATGGCGCGGCCAACACGGTCGTGGTGCCGCTGCTGGAGCTGGGCGAGCGCAGCGCCGTACTGGCCCTGCGCATCGACAGCACGGCCGGCCTGGGCACCTTGCTCAATTCGGCTGAACGGATGCGCGCGCAACTGGTCTACGATGATGAGAACAACGACATCGTGTTTCACACCATCGCGGTCAGCAAACCATGGGAACTGCGCCTTTTCCTGCACGACGGGTACCTGTGGGCCTACCATCCCGGCATGCAGCGCATCCTCGGCTGGGACGTTCAGCAATGATGCCGCGCGCGTGGTGTGCGGCGCTCGCGAGCGTCGTCCTGGGTCTGTGCGCTGTGCCGGCGCAGGCCATTCAGCAAGCATTTTTGGTGCAGAACTCCGGCTGGATGGAGCCGTTCTATGCCGATCCCCAATCGCAGTTCAAGCCGCTGATCGCCGCCGTGGCCAATGCCGCCGCGCGTCCGGGCGACAAGGTCATGGTGCTGGCGTTCAGCCAGTCCAGCGGCAGCAATGTGTCGCCGCAATTGCTGGGGCAGAGCGATGGCGCTACCCAGGTCGCCGGCTGGCTGGCGCCGCTCACGCCTGCGCGCAAGAGCGCCAGCGCACTGGCCGACACCGATTTTCGCGAAGCGGTGACCAAGACGATCGGTGAGACGTTCAAGTCGCGCCCCGGCATCATCTGGATTTTCACCAACAACAAGAACAGCCCCGGCAATGATCCCGCCACGGCGGCGCGCAACCTGGAGTTCTATCGGCTATTGCACCTGGAGCCGTCGATTACGCGCACCGTGGTGTTCCCGCTGCGTATGCCGGTGCAGGGCAAGTTCTTTGCCGCCAAGGGCTTGATGGTCTACGGGCTGGCCTACGGCAAGGAAGCGGGCGACGAGCTGGGCCGCATGGTGGCAGAAGGCCGGCTCGCCAGCATCCTGACGAAACCGCCGGCGCGCCTGAAACCGGTGGACCAGGACGGCGTGCGCATCGTGCCGCAGGCGGTACTGAATACCCCGAACATGACGGCCTCGATGGGCACCGACAAGCGCACCGTCGTGCTCGACGTGGACGCCGACAAGCTGGTCCCGCAAGTGCGCCTGAAAGCGTCGTTGCAAAACCTGTTCTATCCCTACCTGATTGCGCAGGCCACCGTCGATGGCCAGTTGCGCACGCGCGCCGGTACGACACCGCTCATGGTGACACCGACCGCCGTGAACAATCTTGCGCCGGGCGCCAGCCAGTCGATCGAGGTGAGCTTCAAGCTGCCGCTCGAAGAAGTGCCGTCGGCCTGGTCGCGCCAGGCCATTGCGGCGATGGGCAAGCAAGTGATCATGCCGATGTCGGTGAGCCTGGGCCTGCGCAATCAGCGGCTGGCCTTGCCGGCATCGTTCAAGACCGAGATGCAGGAACTGTTCCCGGGCGACCCGCTGTCAGACATGTTCGTGCCGCCCGACAGCGTGAAATCGTCCACGGCCCAGGTGCCATTGATCGTGCGCGTGCAATATCCGCTGACGCCCGTGCTCGTGATCGTCGGCGGCGTGCTG
The DNA here is from genome assembly GCA_014841595.1 of Oxalobacteraceae sp. CFBP 8761. Classification (NCBI taxonomy): domain Bacteria; kingdom Pseudomonadati; phylum Pseudomonadota; class Betaproteobacteria; order Burkholderiales; family Oxalobacteraceae; species Oxalobacteraceae sp. CFBP 8761. The sequence continues at coordinate 558,742 of JACYUE010000002.1, forward strand.
GCGTTGCTGCTGGCGCTGGCTGCGCTCGCGTTTCTGGCGATGAAAACCACGCGCTATCCGATCATGGTCAATGGCGTGCGCCGCAACGTGCTGCTCAAGCCGTTCAAGTCGCTGGCGATCAAGGCCGACGACGGCGCCGCGGTCGGCGAAATCCGGCGCGGGCTCGGTCGCCCGAGCGTGGTCCAGGTCGAGCCGGGCCAGACGTTGACGATCGCGTCGTAATCCATTCAAGTAGTCTTTATCCCATTCAGGAGAACGTGGCATGACGCAGCAAGCAAAAGATAACGCAGGCTTTGCCCTGCCGGCACCGGTCGAAGGCCAACAGGCGCCAGCAGCGGCGGCGACCCCCGCGACCCCCGCCACGGGAACGCCCGAGACGGTCGAATCGCTGCCGGTGACCACCGACGTCGACACGTCATCGCGCGATGCGCTGATCGGCGGCGGCGTCCTGCTGGTGCTGTTCATTGCGTTCTTCTTTGCCAAAAATGCCTACGCCAACACGCTGGTGGCAAAACGTATTCAACCGGGCAAGGCGAATGCGGCCGGCTGGTGGCTGTTCATCTTTTTGGCCAGCCTGTCGACCGGCGTCGTGCTGGCAGCGATCAATGCACCGAAGTTCATGGCGCCCCTGATCATCGGACCGCTGACGCTGATCGGCCTGATTGCGCTGGTGCTGATGCTGCTGTCTTCCCGCAAATAAGTACCCAGACCAGGAACAACGCGACATGGCAGATAATCTGAACCAAACGATCGGCGCCGGCACGGGCGAGCGCAAGCAGGAGCAGAGCATCGACCTGCGCCCGACGCTGTTCATCGGCATTGGCGGCACCGGCATGGAAGTGCTGATGCGCGTACGCCGCCGCATCCTCAATACGCTGTGGGGCGGCAACGGCGCGCGCACCCGCGTCGACAGCCTGGCCGAATTTCCGGTCGCGCAGTTCATCCAGTTCGACCTCGACACGGGCGCCGTCATCGACAGCGGCCGCGCCCAGGCCGAAGACCTGCAATTTGACCAGGTCAAGTTCACCGACGAAGAGAAAATCGTCGAAGCGTTCGACATGGACAAGTACAGTCGTGACGACGACGCGCTCGAGAAATACCCGCACATCAAGGAATGGCTGTCGCTGACGCCGAAGAAAATCCGCGAACTGGGCATCGATCCATCGAAGGGTGCGGGCCAGATCCGCGCCGTCTCGCGCCTGTACCTGTTCGACAAGTACACCAAGATCCGCGACAAGATCCGCCTGAAGCTCAAGACGCTCAAGGCCGGCCTGTCGCACGAGCAGCAACTGGCGCGCCTCGGCCTGCGCATGGAAACGGAGAAATTCCGCATCGTCATCGTGGGCTCGGTAGCCGGCGGTACCGGTTCCGGCGCCTTCCTCGACATGGGTCTGCTGGCGCGCTGGCTGGCCAAATCCGAAGTGGGCAATGCCGATGTCGAACTGATGCTGTTTTTGCCGACCGGCTACGCGGGCGCCAACAAGGAGCGCACCGAAGCGAACGGCTACGCCGCGCTGATGGAACTCGAATCGGCCATGCTCGGCAACAAAGGCTACGTGGGCCGCTGGGACGCCTACGACCAGCCGGAATTGCCGCGCGAGCCGTACAGCGAAGTCTATCTGATCGACTCGGGCAACCTGGCGCAGCAGCACACGAACGACGTCAAGGATGTCTACCACATGGTGGCCGACACGCTGTTCGAAGATTTCGCCTCGGGCGACTTCGCGCGCCGCAAGCGCTCGGTGGCCGTGAACCAGGCGCAGCACAAGAACTTCCTGCACGATGCGCTGGTGCCGAAGAACCGCTTTGCCGACATGCGCCTGTCGTACTCGAAACGCTTCTCGTCGTTTGGCCAGGCCGTGCTCGACACGCGCCAGGAAGCGCGGCGCGAAGAGCGCGCGCACCGCTGGGCCGGCGCGATGCTCAAGGCCTTCTTTGGCGTGGGCGGCGCCGACACCGGCGTGAATCGCGCCACCGACAAGCAGCGCGACGAATTCATGGCGGCCCAGATGGCGCTGCGGGCCGCGCCGTTCAGCGATTTTCCGACCTTCTCCGACCGCAACGTCGAGCTGAAACGCTCGAGCGGCGAGTTCTTCGACTACGCCCTCGTCGACGACCTGCTGCAGGACAAGCACGGCCTGCTGCTGGCCGGCGTCGAGCAGCGCGTCAATGCACGCATCGACAGCATCCGTACCGGCTTCGACCGCGCAGAGTGGCCGACGCAGGTGCGCGACACCGTTCAGCAGCTCGAGCGCGACTCGGTGCGCGACCAGGATTCCACCGCCGACACGACCGAAGACCGCGTCGTGAAACGCCGGCGCGAAGTGCTGGAGCGCATCAAGCACGCGATCCGTGATCAGCTCTATGCCTACCTCGATAACAAGGATTTCGGCGGCCTCGAATACGTGCTGTCGCTGGTCGAGCAGATCAAGGACCGGCTTGAAGCACCGGGCACGGGCCTGATCAGCGCACTCAAGCTCAACAGCGAGCGTTACCGCGAAATCAAGGAAGCGGTGCGCACCCGCGAATACGAACGCCTGCTGGCCAACCTCGAGCAGACCAAGGGCGGCTTCTTCAGCAGCAATAACGAAAAGCAGGCGGTCACGGTGCTGGACCACCTGCGCACCGAAATCGCCAACGCGCTCAAGTTCCACCTGCGCGCCAAGGCGGCCGACGAAGCGGCGATCCTGATGGCCGACCTGTCCGCCTGGCTGGGCAAGAAGAACGGCGTCGACGCCCAGGGCCGCGCCATCTGGAACGGCCTGGTCGGCGAATTGCAAGCCGGCCGCGAAGCCGTGCTGGCCATGCTGGGCCAGCTGCAGCACGCCAATGCCATCATCCAGCAAGACCTGAACAAGGACCACGCCACCTTGATCACGGTGCCGGTGGCCGAGCGCAACGTGCCGATGCCAAACGCGCTGCAACTGCGCGAATGGGCCGACGAAGCGTTCAAGGACCTGGGCGGCTCGAAGGTGCTGTTCCCGATGCTGGGCGACGCTGCCCAGCGCAGCGAGATCATCAACAAAGTCAAACGCATGGCCGAGCGGCAGTTGACGCTGGCCGGTGCGGGCGATGCCGAGACGGTCGACCACGATCCCTTGATCGAAGCGCTGGAACAGATGAATCCGGCCGAACGGATGGACCGCTTCCGCAAACTGCTGGCCTGCGCGATGCCGTGGATCGACGCGAACCTGTCGGGCGACTTCACGGTCAAGGCTGACCAGTTCAAGTGCTTCGTGGGTGTGGCCAATGCCGACCGTTTCAAACGCCTGTTCGGCGCCGAACTCAATACCTGCGTGCCGACCCAGGCCAATATCACGGCCGCGCAACTGTCCATCGTCGAGACCGGCGTGCCGGGCCGCGCCGTCTGCTACTGCGAACTGTCCGGCATCCCGATGACGGTGCTGCGCGGCATGGAAGGGTGGCGCACCAGCTACCGCAAGGAAGCCGAAAAGAACCCGACCCACACGCACATCGACTCGACCCAGTTCAGCCATCCGATGGCGCCGACGACCGACGAGATCAATCGCCTGGCCGAAGACTTCAAGCAGTACCTGCAGGCGATCATGCTGGGCATTCTGACCCGTTCGACCCAGCGCGTGATCCCGCGCGGGCAGTACCAGTTTGCCGTCGCGCGCGGCGACGTGCGCCGCATCGGCAACGAACGGGCGATTCGCCAGAACGGCTTGCCGGCCACCTACCGCGACGCCATTGTCGAACGGGTGCAGGAGCGCCTGGCTGAACTCGACGCGAGCCAGACCGTCGCCCTGGCGGCGCTGGCCAGCTACTACGAGACAGCCGTCTACACGCCGAAACTGGTGGAAGACGCCACCGGCGCGCAGGACGATCGCAAGGGCTTTGCCAGCGCGATTGCCGGCGAAGCCAAGCGCGAGCTGGCCGAGAAGGCCCGCCGCAAGGGCATGAGCCAGCGCGACATCGACCGCGCTGACGAGCAATTGCTCGAGGTGCTGACGGAGTGGGCGAGCGTCGTGCCGGATTCCGATGAAGACGCGTACGACTGGGAAGTGCGCGAGCCAGGCGAGGATGGTCATCTGCGCCTGAAATACGTCATCAAGCCGGACGCGTTCAATGCCGGCAAGTTAGACGCGTTGCTGGCGCCGCAGGCTACTGCGTCTGTTGCCACGTTCCCGGCCGGCGCGCCGGGCATGCCTGGCATGCCACCGCCGCTGGGCGCGACGCCACCGCCACTGGGCATGCCGCCACCGCTCGTCGAGCATCAATATCATCTGGGCATTGGTGGGCAGCAGTTCGGGCCTTATACCGCGCAGCAGATCGTGCAGATGGTGCAGACTGGGCAGGTGGTGGTTGCCGGTACGAAGGTGTGGCGCGCCGGTCTTGCAGCCTGGGGTGAGCTGGGGCAGTTGCCGGAATTGACGATGCTGTTCGCAGCGCCGGCATCGCCGCCGCCGTTGCCACCGATGCTGTGAGGGCGAGACTTTGAAACAGTGTTCTGGCTGCAGTGCGACACTGCAGGGTGAGGTGGCGTTCTGTCCATTCTGTGGTGAAGGGGTGGATGGGGCGGTGCGCAAGGTTGTGCCGGCTGCTGCTGCGGTTGCTGCTCCGGTTGCTGCGGTACCAGCGCCGCCGAGCGTGCCTGCGCCTCACACTCCTGCCGCGCCTGTCGTAACGCCGCAATCTGCTGCCGCGCCGACGGCAAGCGTCCCGCCGGCTGCTGCCGTGCCACCGCCATCTGCGCCCGCAACGCCTTCCCGCCCTGCGGCCGATCGCGCGCCAATACCGCCCGCAACGCGCAAAGGCGGGAAGGGCAAGTGGATCGCCGGCGGGATCGCACTGCTGCTGGTTGTGCTCTACAACGTGGGCTCCAATGACAAGCCGGTGATCGAGGAAAACGCCTGCGAATCGGCCTTCGACCTGGGCACCCAGGCGGTTACTTCGGGCGACCTTGCCGCCGCGCGCACCCAGGCGCTGCGGGCCAGCGCCGAATGCGGCGACAAGGAGCGCCCCAAGGTCAACACCTTGCAACGTGCGATTGCGGCAGCGGAAAAGACCGACAATGCCTGCCAGCGCAATTTCCGCGCAATCGACGGCTTGCTGCAGGACAGCCGGCCTGGTCGTGCGCGCGCGGGACTGAACGAATTGACAGCGGCGTGTTCAAACAAGCCGGAGGCCGAAGCCTTGCGCACCAGGCTGGAAGCGACCCAGGAATCCATCAAGGCAGCGCTGGCTGACGTGCGCAGTGCGCTCGATGCACGTGACCAGGCGCAAGCCAGGGCCGCACTGGCCAAACTGACGGGCCTGAACCGCGATGAACCCAGCCTGAACCAGCTCAAATGGGAGGTCGACGCGCTGGATGCCGCCGCTGCCGCTGCAGCCCAACCGGCGCCGCCTGCCGAGGTCTTCATGCCGGGCGCTGCACCGGTCCAGCGTGCACCAAGTCAGGTGCAGGAGCCGGTGGCGCCGCGTGCGCCGACTGCGCCAAGTGGTTCAGGTACACAAGACGCCGGCGCAGCGCAGCGCACGTCGATGGCAACGATGTTCCTGCGTGACGCCGAGCAGGCGCTGTTGCAGCGAAAATTTGATGCCGCAAAAACCTACGTAGAAAGCGCGCGCCGGGCCGACCCGAACAATCCGCAGCTCGACAGCATGATGCAGCAGATCCGCGATCGCGAACGCCAGATGCTGCAAGAAGAAACCACCATCAGATAATGCAGTCTCATCAGGGAAAACCATGAAAACGCCAATGAAAAAGATCGTTGTCCTGACGTTGCTGACGAGCCTGGTATCAGGCTGCGCCACCACGGGCCAGAGCGGCATGTCGCAAACGCAGTACCCGCAAGGCGGCGTCGCCGCCGAGCAGGACCCGTGTGCCGTCGGCTCATCGGCACTGATGGGCGCCGCAGCCGGCGCACTGCTGGGCGCGCTGATGGACGGCAAACGCGGCGCAGCGCGCGGCGCCGCTGCCGGCGGCATCGTGGCCGCACTTGGCTGCGTGGCGATCAACTCGCAATCACGCCAGACCCGCACCGCCGCCCAGGTCGACAACGACTTCATCCGCACCCGCGGCCGCCTGCCAGCCGAGCCGCAAGTAGTGTCGTATCAACCGCGCCTGAACGCCAGCACGGTACAGCGTGGCAAGCCGGTGGTGGTCAACTCAACCGTCGAACTGGTCAACGGTGCGACGACACCGGTCATGCAAGTGCGCGAAGAGCTGGTGGTGTTCGATCAGGATGGCAAGCAGTTCAAATCCGGCTCGAAGGCGTTGACCAACAATTCGGGCGGTCGCTTCGAGAACTCGTTTGAAATCACGCTGCCGAAGGATGCGTCGCAGGGACGCTATGCGCTGAGGACCAATTTGTATGTCAACGGCAAGCTGTCGGCGTCGCGGGATTTGAATACGCAACTGGTGTGGAATGGGGTTGAGCAGGTGATGATTGCGAGCCGCTGACTTAAACCAAAGCCGGGGTCAGGTCTGACATTCGGACACGAGCTCAGGCTTACCATAACGTCGAAGACTGAAAAGTTTGGCTTAGCAAAGACATTGTTTGCCGCATTGGAAGAACAACAGGATGAATCTAGGGCACGTGTCTGAATGTCGGACCCGCCCCCATCTTTCTGACCTGACGCTACTTTTTTGGGCCTGGCCGAAGTAGGGGCGCAAAATCATTTGCACTGGACGGATGCTGTCACTTGGCGCGACTCCACTGTTCGCTGTTTGAGTATGCAATGTCTCGCGGAAGCGCTAACGCGATACCAGCGAGCGGTAGTGGGCTCGTACCAGCAGGCTATCCACCTCACCTCGCCACCACTGAAGCCGAATCTGACATCGTGGCCGCCGCGCACCATTTTCGGCTCACCCATCAATTCGTACTGTTTTCCATCACCTTCAAACATGCCGGCCCCGATGAGTCGCGCTCCAGAATTCTTCGCAGGACAGTCGATTACCTCTGCTTGCACGGCGCCAGAAGCCAAGATAATTGCGAGCAGTGCTGCCTTCATTTGGAAACCACCACGTAGAACTGGTCTGCGTTATCTGAGTCGGAATAGGCATTTCCTTGGGCCTTACTTTTGCCCCGCGCGACGATTTCCCGCTGCCTGACGGTATTTGGGATGCGCGTGCGCCACTGGTCCATGACCCGTATGTTTTTTGCTGTGGTGCTCGACACGCCCCTCCCGCAAAAATCCACGAACAGCGCTGCATGGTATCCATGCTGATTCGGGAAGCGTCCATTACCCTGCTTGTCGAATACGAAGTTTGCGATCACAGTTCCCGGATTCAAATAGCTCAGGTCGACTACGCGAGGTCCTGGCCTCCATCGGCTCGTATGCCCAACACTTGTCGTTGCCTGCACAAGTGCTACACACTCGCCGTCTGAAAATGGTGCGCGACCGTTTAGTTTTTCCACGTCCCCAGAATATATGAAATAGGCCATAACCCCTCCCAATTGAAATAGGGATATTTTCTATTTATAGTCGCTACCAGATTTTGGCGTAGGTCAGCGGGCTTGAGATGTGGGGTTAACTTACCCGGATCAGAGATAACTCAGCAAACACTTGCTTGTTTATGGCGCGGCGCTTGTCCGGACGGGGGAGCACCCGCACTCACCGAAGACGACGTGACTGCCATCCAGGAGCGCAGCGCCGACTCGATCGACGTTCTCGCGTTGCCGTGTGAAGCCAGGGAAGCCGGGGTCAGGTATCAAATTCGGACACGGGATCTCGCTTAACATAGCAGCAATAGCCCAGGAAATTTGCTGAGCAAAGAAATTCGATGTCTTGAAGGAAGGACTACAGTCTCAATGTTGAGGTCGTGTCCGAATGTCAGACCTGACCCCGGCTTTTGTTCGGCTCAGAACGCAAAAAGCCCAGTCCGAAGACTGGGCTTTTTACTTGCATTCTGTGGGGTGGCTGATGGGGCTCGAACCCACGACAACAGGAATCACAATCCTGGACTCTACCAACTGAGCTACAGCCACCACTGAACTACTACATCTGTCTCGTTGTTTCCGCGACAGAACAAGATTATATAAACTTTAGCCCGTGCTTGCAAATTTAATTGCATGTCGAAGCAGAGGGTGCTTGCGGCTCGGCAATGTCGACCGCGTACACAGGCGGATCGATCCCCAGCAGGCTGCGAAACGCCGCCGTCAGCGCCGCCGCACTGGCCGTCGTATAGCCCGTCAGGCCAGCTGGCAGGGCATCCGAACCAACATCCCGCGCCAGCCCACCAGCCACCAGCAAACGCGCCAGTTGCCGCGCCACAGCGTCCCCTGTATCCACCAGCGCGACATCACCACGCCCCGCATCCACCAGCAGCCGCTCAATCGCTCCACGCACCAGCGGATAGTGCGTGCAGCCCAGCACCAGCGTATCGGCATCCTGCGCCAGCAGCGGCGCAATGAAGCGCTCCAGCATGGCCGTCGTGACGCTCGATTCAATCTCGCCGAATTCGATCTGGTCGGCCAGGCCCACGCACGGCTGCAGCAGGAAGTCGACGCCCGTATCGCGATGGATCTGTTCACGCAGTTGCAGGAACTTGGCGCCGCGCAGCGTGCGCTCGGTGGCCAGCACGCCCACCTTGCCATTGCGGGTCAAGGCAGCAGCCGGCTTCAACCCCGGTTCCACCCCAACGACCGGCATCCCCGGATGCGTCTCACGCAGCACGCGCACGGCCGCCACGGTGGCCGTATTACACGCCACCACCAGAGCCTTCGCACCTTGCGCAATCAGAAAATCAGCAATCGCCAGCACGCGCGCAATGACCAGCGCTTCCGGCTTGTCGCCATACGGTGCATAGCCGGAATCGGCGACATACAGCAGGTGTTCATGCGGCAGCTGCGCCTGGATGTGGCGCAGCACCGAGAGACCGCCGACGCCCGAGTCGAACATACCGACCGGGGCGTCGTGGCAAAGCGTGGTGGAAACCATGCTGAAGGGGAGAGGTGTTATGCGACGTTGATCGGCACGCCGCGCAGCGATTCGATCTTGGCCGACCATTCCTTCGGGCCGGTCGTGTGGACCGACGTGCCGGTCGAATCGACGGCGACGGTCACTGGCATGTCGGTCACGTCGAACTCGTAGATCGCTTCCATGCCCAGGTCCGCAAAGCCGACGACGGTGGCCGACTTGATCGCTTTCGAGACCAGATACGCCGAGCCGCCGACCGCCATCAGGTACGCCGACTGGTGCTTCTTGATCGACTCGATTGCGGCCGGGCCGCGCTCGGCCTTGCCGATCATCGAGATCAGACCGGTCTGCTCGAGCATCATGTCGGTGAACTTGTCCATGCGCGTGGCGGTCGTCGGGCCAGCCGGGCCGACCACTTCGTCGCCGACCGGGTCGACCGGGCCGACGTAATAGATCACGCGGTTGGTGAAGTCCACTGGCAGCGATTCGCCCTTGGCCAGCATGTCCTGGATGCGCTTGTGCGCGGCGTCGCGGCCCGTCAGCATTTTGCCGTTGAGCAGCAGCGTCTGGCCCGGCTGCCACGAAGCGACTTCTTCTTTGGTCAGCGTGTTAAGGTCGACGCGCTTGGATTTCTGCGTGTCCGGCGTCCAGTTCACATCAGGCCAGCTCGACAGCGCAGGCGGTTCGATGTAGACCGGCCCCGAGCCGTCCAGCACGAAGTGCGCGTGGCGCGTGGCGGCGCAGTTCGGGATCATCGCCACGGGCTTGGAGGCCGCGTGGGTCGGGTACATATTGATCTTCACGTCCAGGACGGTCGTCAGGCCGCCCAGGCCCTGCGCGCCGATGCCCAGCGCGTTGATCTTGTCGCACAGCTCGATGCGCAGCTCTTCGAGTTTGTTGTTCGGGCCGCGCTGACGCAGCTCGTACATGTCGATGTCTTCCATCAGCGACTCTTTGGCCATCAGCATCGCCTTCTCGGCGGTGCCGCCGATGCCGATGCCGAGCATGCCCGGCGGGCACCAGCCCGCGCCCATCAGCGGCACGGTTTTCAGCACCCAGTCGACCAGCGAGTCGGACGGGTTGAGCATGACGAACTTGGTTTTATTTTCCGAGCCGCCACCCTTGGCCGCGACTTTCACGTCGACGGTCTCGCCCTCGACCAGCTCCATGTGGACCACGGCCGGGGTGTTGTCCTTGGTGTTCTTGCGCTCGAAATGCGGGTCCGCGACGATCGAAGCGCGCAGCTTGTTGTCGGCGAAGTTGTAGGCGCGGCGCACGCCTTCGTTGACGGCGTCCGTGACGGTGCCCGTGAATCCCTCGAAGCGCACGCCCATGCCGATTTTCAGGAACACGTTGACGATGCCGGTGTCCTGGCAGATCGGGCGCTTGCCTTCGGCGCACATGCGCGAATTGGTCAGGATCTGGGCGATCGCATCCTTGGCGGCCGGGCTCTGCTCGGCCTCGTAGGCGCGCGCCAGGTGCTGGATGTAATCCGCAGGGTGGTAGTAGCTGATGTACTGCAGTGCTGCCGCGACCGATTCGATCAGGTCGTCTTGGGTAATCACGGTTGCCATGTTCGCTCTTTCAGGAGTACCAGGAATGTTTGTTTTAAGCGTGCTTGTCGTTGTGCGTGCTCATCACGATGCGGTCGGTGTAGGCAATCGCCATGGCCGAGAGCAGGAACGCGAAGTGGATCAGGGTCTGGAAGAACAGCGTCTTCACATCGTATGACGACGCGTTGATGAAGGTCTTGAGCAGATGAATCGACGAAATGCCGATGATCGCCATCGCCAGCTTGGTCTTCAGGACCGACGCGTTCACGTGCGACAACCATTCTGGCTGGTCCGGGTGACCATCCAGATGCATGCGCGACACGAACGTCTCATAACCCCCGATGATCACCATGATCAGCAGGTTCGAGATCATCACCACATCGATCAGGCCGAGCACGACCAGCATGATGATGGTTTCATTGAGCCGGGTAGGGCGAGTAGCGCCCGGAACGCTGACGGCATCGATGATGTGTTTGAGCGAATCGGCGTTGCCCATGGCGGCGCCGATCAGGTCGACGAGTTCGACCCAGAAGTGAAAGACGTAGACGCACTGGGCCAGGATCAGGCCCAGGTAGAGCGGCAGTTGCAGCCAGCGGCTCGAGAAAATCAGCGAATTGAGGGGCGACAGCTTGCGAAAAGGCTGGTTCGGCGGCAGAGACGACATCGGGATGGAACTCCAGGAAGTGCGAGAAAATTCAGCACGGCATTTTACACCGGCGCCAGCGTTCCGGTGGCGTCGGCAGAGCACTTGCCCGCTTTGCAACGGACGGCGTTAGAATGAATCGGGCGGCGCCAGCCAGTCGCCGAGGGGCGATGTGTAAGGGCTCAGTAAGCGAGCGCCCCTATGGTATCGGCATAACCCACTAACTAGAATGGAGACTGATATGTCCGACAACGAGACGACGCAGGAGCAATCCCAGGGCCTGCAAGAGCACCGCGTGTTCCAGCCGCCGCACGAATTTGCCGCCAACGCAACGGTCAGCGGCATGGCCGCGTACGACAAGCTGTGCGCTGAAGCCGCCAGCGACTACGAAGGGTTCTGGGCCCGTCTGGCGCGCGAGAACCTCGACTGGCACAAGCCATTTACCAGCACGCTCGACGAGTCCGACGCACCGTTCTACAAATGGTTCGGCGACGGCCAGCTCAATGCGTCGTACAACTGCCTCGACCGCAACCTTGAAAACGGCAACGCCGACAAGACCGCGATCATCTTCGAAGCCGACGATGGCGCCGTCAACCGCGTGACCTACCGCGAACTGCACGAGCGTGTCTGCAAATTCGCCAACGCGCTCAAGTCGCGCGGCATCAAGAAGGGCGACCGCGTCATCATCTACATGTCGATGTCGGTCGAAGGCATCAGCGCGATGCAGGCCTGCGCCCGTATCGGCGCGACCCACTCGGTGGTGTTTGGTGGTTTTTCCGCCAAATCGCTGCAGGAGCGCATCATCGACGCCGGCGCGGTCGCGGTCATCACGGCCGACGAGCAGCAGCGCGGCGGCAAATCGCTGCCACTCAAAGCCATCGTCGACGAAGCCCTGGGCATGGGCGGCTGCAACACGGTCAAGGACGTCATCGTCTACAAGCGCACCGGCGGCGACGTTGCCTTCCAGGAAGGCCGCGACCTGTGGCTGCACGAGCTGGTCGAAGGCCAGTCGGCCGACTGCGAGCCGGAATGGGTCGACGCCGAGCACCCGCTGTTCATCCTCTACACGTCCGGCTCGACCGGCACCCCGAAAGGCGTGCAGCACTCGACCGGCGGCTACCTGCTGTGGGCCGCGCTGACCATGAAGTGGACGTTCGACCTGAAGCCCGACGATGTCTTCTGGTGCACGGCCGACATCGGCTGGATCACCGGCCACACCTACATCGCTTATGGCCCGCTGGCCGTCGGCGGCACGCAGGTCGTGTTCGAAGGCGTGCCTACCTTCCCGAACGCCGGCCGCTTCTGGAAGACGATCGAAAAGCACAAGGTTAGCATCTTCTACACGGCGCCAACGGCGATCCGTTCGCTGATCAAGGCGTCGGACGTGGACGAGAAAGTCCATCCGAAGAATTCCGACCTGTCGAGCCTGCGCCTGCTGGGTTCGGTCGGCGAGCCGATCAATCCGGAAGCCTGGATGTGGTACTACAAGAACGTCGGCGGCGAGCGCTGCCCGATTGTCGACACCTTCTGGCAGACCGAAACGGGCGGTCACATGATCACGCCGCTGCCGGGCGCGACGCCGATGGTGCCGGGTTCGTGCACGCTGCCGCTGCCGGGCATCATGGCTGCGATCGTCGATGAAGCCGGCGCCGACGTGCCGAACGGGCAGGGCGGCATCCTGGTCGTCAAGCGCCCATGGCCGTCGATGATCCGTACCATCTGGAACAACCCGGACCGGTTCCGCACCAGTTACTTCCCGGACGAGCTGGGTGGCAAATACTATCTGGCGGGCGACGGCGCGATCCGCAACAAGGACACGGGCAACTTCACGATCACGGGCCGCATCGACGACGTGCTGAACGTGTCGGGTCACCGCATGGGCACGATGGAAATCGAATCGGCGCTGGTGGCCAATTCGCTGGTGGCCGAAGCGGCGGTGGTAGGCCGGCCGGACGACACGACGGGCGAATCGATCTGCGCCTTTGTCGTGCTCAAGGGTGCGCGGCCAACGGGCGAGGAAGCGAAGAAAATCGCCAATGAACTGCGTGCGTGGGTGGGCAAGGAGATCGGTCCGATCGCCAAGCCAAAGGAAATCCGCTTTGGTGACAACCTGCCGAAAACCCGCTCCGGCAAGATCATGCGCCGCCTGCTGCGCGTGCTGGCCAAGGGCGAGAACATCACGCAGGATGTGTCGACGCTCGAGAATCCAGCGATTCTGGAGCAGTTGAAAGAATCGGCGTAAACCGCACCCCGTCGTTCCCGCGAAGGCGGGAACCCAAGTTTCTCTGCGCAGCTATATCAGCAAAATCAGGTGGCCACGCAAGCATGCTTGGATTCCCGCCTCCGCGGGAATGACGTTTTTTTTAGGGCGCGGGCCACTGGTCCGCCGCCCCATCACAATCGCTGCAACTGCTCTTTCGCATACGTCGCACCCGCACCGGTCGGCGCCAATTCGAGATACGTGGTGAACGCCGCCTTTGCTTTCTGCGGCTGCTTCGACCTCACATACGCATCACCTAAATTGCGATACGCAATTGCCCGCGACGGATCGATCTTGACGGTATTTTCAAACCAGCGCGCGGCCTCGGCAAAACGATCCTGCTTGTAAAACACGAAGCCCAGATTGTTCGCCGCCAGCGCAAAATCCGGCCGCAGCTTGAGCGCCTCGGTAAACTGCGCCTCGGCCTGCGCATACTGCTTCTCCCGATACAGCTGCAGCCCCAGATCGTTGGCCCGCTGCGCCTGCTGACGGCTTGACACCGGCACCGCCGCCGGCGCCTTGAGCCGCGTTTCGCCGCCTTGCAGGTCCTTGACCACCACGGTGCCCGTTGCCTTCGACGCCTGCGCATCGAGCCGCGTGTTGAGCGCGATCGCATCATTTGACAGCTGCGCCGTGCCAGCGGTGAGGAACTCCGTTTCTTCGGGCAGCTCGAACACGAAGTCGCCGCCTTCCGACCCCGGCAAGCTGCCAAAGGCGGGCGTCTGCTGCGACACGCTCGACACCGCTGGCGCCACATATGCCGCCAGCTCGGTGGCCGTGATGAGGCCGTCGCCATTCAGGTCACCCTTGCCGCCCAGCCCCTGCATCAGGGTCCAGGTAAAGACCGAGTGGCCATTTGGCCCGCCATCGGCCACCAGCTGGTCGGTGCCGCCGGCCGTCAGCATCTGCCGGCCCATGCGACGCGCGTTGTCGCGCAAGAACGACGCATTGGCCGCGCCGCGTGTCAGGCCAAGGCCGCTGTAGCAGGCGTCCATCACGAACAGCGCGTGCTTGGCCGGCAGGCTCTCGGCGATGTTCTGGATTTCGGTCATCGGGATCGCATCGGTGGCCAGGTTGTTCGGGTCGGCGTCGAACGGCACGATGTAGCCGAGATCGCGCCCCGAACTGAGCTTGCGCGTGGCGCCGTGCCCGGCAAAGAACACGAACACGCGGTCGTTCGGCTGCAAGCCGCCGTGGGCCAGGCGATCGTGGAACGCGGCCAGGATGCCCTGGCGCGTGGCCTGTTCATTCTTTAGCGTGATCACGCGCTCCTGCGCAAAGCCGATTTTTTGCACCAGCAGCCGCTCGACGCCCTCGGCATCGCGCACCGCATATTCCAGGCGCGGCCACTTCGGATAATTATCGATGCCCACCAGGATTGCCCACGAATTGGCGTAGCCAGTGGCCGCCGCGCGCGGCGCCGGCGCCGGCGCTGCCTTGTTGTCGACCTTCAGCGTCGCGCCATCCCAGCCGGCAAATTGATACCCCTCGGCGGCCAGGCGTTCGAGAATCATCGGCAGCGCTTTGACGGTGCGCTCGTGGATATCGTGGAACAGGATGATGCCGCGGCCTTCCTTCTCGACGCTGCGCAGCACGCGGTCGGCGATCGACGACGGGACCGGATCAGCCCAGTCGAGCGAATCGATATTCCACATCATCGATGTGAGCTGCGCATCGGCTAGCAATTGCATGCCTTCGCGATTGCGCGCGCCGTACGGAAAGCGAAACAGCGACGAGCGTTGCGGATCGACCGCCTTGAGCAGTGTGTCGGTATCGAGGATTTCGGATTTTAGTTTCGCGCCCGTCTGCTTCGATAGCTGCGCATGCGTGAGGCTGTGATTGGCCAGCACGTAACCGGCGTCCTTGAGCTTGCGGCTCACCTGGGCATTGGCGCTCAGCTTGGCCGCACCCTGCGCATCGAGCGCGCCCAGGTTACGCCCGACGTTGAAGAAGATCGCCGGCGCGTTGTACTGCTTGAGGATCGCGGCGATTTCTTCGCTGTAGCGGCGGTGCGGGCCATCGTCGAAGGTCAGCAGTACGGTCTTTTTCGGAAGCGACTTGCCGAAGATTTCAGCGCCTTCGCGCCCGGCCTGCGCTGGCGCGGCCGGCTCGGGGGCAGCCGGTTCCGGCTCGGGCGCAGCGGGGTAGGGCAGCACGACGCCGTATTCCTTCAGGATGCGTTCGCGCGTGTAGAGCTTTTTCAGGTAGGCGATGTAGCTGTCCCACTTCTCGCGTTTCAGCTCGATCGCGCGGGTATCGTAGCGCCCGAAGATCGCGCGGATCTCCTTCTCGTAATTACGCTCGATCTCGGCCAGCGCGTCGAGGTCTTCCGAGATCCGCTTGTGCAGCTTGATCGCGGCGAGCGACGAATCGCTGGCGATCTGCGCCTGCAGGCTGCGCAGGGTTTCGCGAAACGCCAGGCGGTCGGCGTCGTACAGGCCGTTGCCCGACTCGATGTAGTCGAGCAGGGTGCTGATGGCGTCGAAGCGGCGCGGGTTGTTCGACGCGATCAGGGTGGCCAGCGCCGTCTCGACGCGACCGATGCGTTCCTGGTTTTCGTGGAACAGCTGCTGGCCGATGCGGTTCGCCTGGGCACGCTCGGCGGCGGGCAGGGTGGCCTCGTCGTGGGTGAGCACGATGATCTTGCGGTAGGCGTCGAGCATGGCGCGCAGCTCGGTTGCGATGGCGCTGGCGTCTTGCGTGCTGGTGGCGGTTGCGGGGGTAGGCTTTGTTTCTGGCGCCTCGGTGGGAGTGCGGTTCACGAGCCAGGAGCCGGCGCCGGCGCCAGCAGCGGCCACGGCAAAGATGATGAGATATAGTGATGTGCGTTTCACGACGTATCCGTTGCGGGTAGCGTGCCGGATGGGCAGGCCAGCCGGGAACGATACCATTCGTGGGTGGTTGGGGGGAAGGGCCTCGCCCGACCGTTGTCAGGTCGGTCTTGTACTACCAGGAATTGTTGTTATAATGAGCGGCTTCGTGGAACGCACACGTCGACCATCAGGAGAGATGGATGAGTGGTTTAAGTCGCACGCCTGGAAAGCGTGTGTAGGTTCATAGCCTACCGGGGGTTCGAATCCCCCTCTCTCCGCCAAAAATACTGAAAAGCCCCTGTGAAGGGGCTTTTTCAATTCTGCCTACCCCCATCTCTACCAACACAAGCCGGGGTCAGGTCTGACAAACGGACACGGCCTGAACTGTAGTGCGGCATATTCGCCCTTAAGGCAGAGCTTGTGTCCGAATGTCAGACCTGACCCCGGCTATGTGTCCGAATGTCAGACCTGACCCCGGCTACGTTTTTAGAGCTTGTGTCCGAATGTCAGACCTGACCCCGGCTACGTTTTTAGAGCTTGTGTCCGAATGTCAGACCTGACCCCGGCTACGTGACCCCGGCTACGTACCTGTCAGACTGGCGCGTCGTCGACAGCCTGCAAGCGATTTTCCTCGCCGTCGCGAAGTGGTTGTTGTTCACGATTCCTACCGCAGCGCCACTCAACGGCCATACCGATTCCTGGATCATCATGGCTGGCGTGACGTGGTCGCTCCGCTACGAGTGGTGTTTCTATCTGGCCCTGCCATTGATTTCGCTGGCTGTAGGGCAACGTCCAGGTTGGCTCTTGCTGCTGGTTTCGGTCGCAGCACTCATCATCGGCTGGCGGATCGGATTGAATAGTCGATTCGCAGCCGTATTTGTAGGTGGCATCCTGGCAGCGTATCTGGTGCGTGATCCAAGATTTACGCGATTCTGTGAAAAAAAGGTGGCATCGGTATTGGTGCTGCTTTGCTTTGCTGCAGCCCTTCAATTCGACAATCTGCTGCAGCTTGCGCCGTGTATCGCGCTGATCACCGCCTTCTGCGTGATTGCCGGCGGTGCAAATATGTTCGGCCTGCTCTCGTTGCCGACATCTCACAGGCTCGGCGAACTCGCTTACGGCATCTATTTAATCCACGGCATCGTGCTATTTACGGCGATAAATTTTGTTGTCGGCAAAGATGTCGCGGCTGATATGTCGGTGCCAATATACTGGATGTTTGTTGCGGTGCTGGCGCTGATCACTCTGGCCCTGTCTGGCATGGCATACCACTATGTCGAGAAGCCAGGGATCTCTCTGGGCAAGCGACTTCGCAAGCGAAGCACATGATCCCTGGCCGGCCCTGATGGTCTCAGGCCCTCAATCCATCCAGACAGACCGTGGACCCAACGCTCGCGCGCGTTGATCAATGATCACCGCGCGCCGAACGCATCATGATCGCTTGTAGCGCAGCCACACGCCGCCACCGTCCTGTACCTCTGCCGATTCGAGTTTCAGGTAACTCGGCTGCTTCCAGGATTCTTCGGCAATTTCAAACGACGCAGGATGATGGCCACGCCCGTCGATCAGCGGCAGTATCAACACGCTGACTTCATCGACCAGGCCGGCATTGACGAACGAGCCGCTGACGTGCGGCCCGCCTTCGACGATCAGTCGCTTCGTGCCCAGCTCATCGGCCAGGGTCTGCACGACCTGCGCCAGATCGATATCGGTTTTGCCCGCGAAAAAATACGACACCTCGATCGACTGCAGATAGGCCAGATAGTCGTCCGACACGGCCTCCGTCAGAACCGCGACCACGTGGGAGCCGAGTGCTTCATTACTCTTCCAGGCAACCTTGCCATGACCATCGATGGCAATGGCATAGGTCTTCGCATCACGCTTGGCAAAATAGGGCGTACGTGGAATCGGCTCCTTTGCCAACCCTTTCGGATACCCTTCACCATGCGCGATTTCTTCCATGGTCGTGCGGCCACAAATCCAGCCATCAAAATCAAACGTCGCGGCGAGCTTTTCGTACAGCTCGCCCGCAGCGTTCTTGAATGGCCGATCCCAACCATCGGTCAGTGCGTGCCCGTCGATGGATGACATCATGTGGCAAATAACATAGGGTTTCATTAAATTCTCCAGAACGAGACATCAACAAATTGCTCGTCAATTAAAAGGGTCATGCCTCGTCATCAAAGTCGGCAGACAAACTCAGATCACGTTGCATCGAGATGTCGCGAACGCGTTCCTCCAGGCGCTCAACAACGGCAGTGAAACCCCAGGCGCCGAGCACGAGATGCCGTGGCGCGTCGGCGCCATTCGCAATCGTGACCATGGCCTGCGCGGCCCTGACCGGGTCGCCGGCCTGCGCGCCACTCGTTTCTTTCGTCCCGGCCAGGCGTTTTCCCGCCGTATCAGCGTAATCGGCGATTCCACTTGCTGTCTGGCGCAAGGAGCGGCCCGCCCAATCCGTGCGAAATGGCCCAGGCTCGACGCAGGTCACGCCGATTCCCAGCGGAAGTACTTCGGCGCGCAGCGCGTCCGACCAGCCCTCGACCGCATGCTTGGATGCGGCGTAGTAGCCGGACCCCGGATAACCGATGAGGCCAGCGACCGAGGTGATGTTGAGGATGTTGCCCTTGCGCTGCTCGCGCATCAGCGGAAGGACCGCCCGCGTCATGGCAAACAGGCCGAAGACGTTCGTGTCGAATTGCGCACGAATTTCCGCTTCTTCACCTTCTTCGACGGTGCTCTGGTAGCCGTACCCCGCGTTGTTGACCAGGACGTCGATGCGGCCGAATTGGTCGCGCGTCGCAGCAACGGCTGCATCGACAGCTGCCGGACGCGTGACATCGAGAGACAGTGCGAGTACGCGGTCCGGTGCGCTGCGTTTGATGTCTGCAATGGCGTGCTTGTCGCGCGCGGTGACGACCACGCGCCAACCGCGCTGAACGATCAGTTCAGCCAACGCCCGGCCCAGGCCAGTCGAACAGCCGGTAATGAACCAGACCGGCGTGTTGTCCTGCTCCAAAAAGCGCTGCATTACTTCTTCAAGTGCTCGCGCACCTTGGCCGCACTGTTGCCCACCTGGCCAACCACACGCTCCAGCTCTTCCTTGCTGATGCCCAGGGCTTCAGTCCAATAACGGACCTCATGAGCCTCGGTGAGACTGATCAGGTTGCGGTCCGGGTTGCCTTTGTTCGAAAGATTATCTGACATGGGGTGTCTCCTCAAAACTGCAGGATGCGCGGCCAGAGAGTACTAAGTCAGTGCGTGATTTCACGAACCGCTGAACAACTTCATGTAGCAGACCGGCAGGGCATGCCTGCCATCCGGCGGCGCCTTCCTACCTGTCTGTTGTTTTCGCTGCATGCTGTTCGTCCATTGTTTTATGCAATTCGTCCAGCGTGGGTGTCCTGTCACTGCGGTTCGCCAGGTGCTTCGGAAAAAACCCATTCAAAAATGCATAATAGCAACAAGATTGCAATATAAATATTGATCTTGCATATTGAGAACCTGCTAGAATATTTACAGGCAATAAAAATTGATCATCATCCATAAAAGTTTCATTGTCCGGGCCATGTCGATCCCAGGAAAATGCCGCTATCTGTCACCAATGTCGATATTCCACGGAGTCCGTCCCATGCGCATCAAGTCAGTCCTGCTGTTCCTGTCAGCATTCATCACGTTCAGCGCAGGGATCGCCCACGGCAGCCCGATTCTGGTCAAGAACGGCGACTTCGAGTTGACCTCCAAAGGGGGTAACAAGAAGGTCAACGGTACGCATCTTGAATCCGACCGCACGACGCTGACCGGCTGGACCAGCAGCGAAAACGGCGGCAAGGGCGGCGGATATAACTTCGTATTGGATAGTACGATCGCGAACACCCCGCGCTCAGCGCTGTGGCTCGAAGGGAAGGGCAATGGCTACACTGCATCGCCAACCGGCGGCAATTTCTTTGCGTCGGATTCGCAATACCATCCGGGCATGCTGTCTCAACTGATCAGTGGCTTGACGATCGGCACCAGCTACTTGCTGACGTTTGATTACGCGCTGGCGCAGCAGGTCGGTTTCTATGGCGCCAACTACGACAACTTCTGGGAAGTAGGCTTCGGTAGTGCCACCGCCAGCACCGTGCCTTTGAGCATTGCCGACAATGCATTTAGTGGATGGAAAACGGCCACGATGGCCTTTACCGCGACCAGCGCCAGCGAAATGCTGTCGTTCCTGGCCCGGGGCACCGCACCAGGCGCTCCACCATTCATGCTGCTAGATAATGTTGCGTTGAATGCAGAAGTGCCGGAGCCGGCAACGTGGATGCTCATGATCGGTGGCCTGGGCCTGCTAGCCTTCAACGCACGCCGCCGCCGCAACGCACGGGTGTGATTTTGCAGGCCCGGTAGCGTCGCGCTTGCCCACAAAGGCACTTCCCGCTACCGGCTTGCTGTTGGTTGATCCTCATTTCGCACGCTGCATTTGCCATGAACGTTTCCCCCGCCGAATTCGCCGCCACCGTACTGCGCCTGTGCGTCTGGCTGATCCTGCTCACGGCCCTGTTCGTGCCTCTGGAGCGCTGGTTCGGCGTGCGCCACGACGGCCCGAACGGCGAGTTGCGCCATAACCTCGCGTATTACTTCCTCAGCAGCCTGGTGCCCATCGTGCTGCTGAGCGCGCCGATCGCGCTGCTGGCCATGCTGGCCGCCTGGTTGGTACCGGACGCCTTGACCACCGCCATCGCCGGCTTGCCCCTCGCGGTGCGCATGGTGCTTGCCTTTGTGATTGCCGAAACGGGCTTCTATTGGGGCCACCGGCTCAGCCATGAGCTGCCGTGGTTGTGGCGTTTTCATGCGCTGCACCACAGCACTGAACGCATGCATTTTTTGGCCAATACCCGCAGCCATCCGGTCGACATGGTCATCACGCGCCTGTTCGGCATCGTGCCGCTGTATCTGCTGGGCCTGGCCAGCCCGACGGTGGCCGGTAGCGCCGCGCCCGCCGCATTGATCGTGCTGGGCACGTTGTGGGGCTTCTTCATCCACGCCAACCTGCGCTGGCGCTTCGGCCCGCTTGAATGGCTCGTCACGACGCCGGCCTTTCATCACTGGCACCACAGCCGGCACGAGCACATCAACCGCAACTATGCGTCCACGTTGCCATTCCTGGACCGCCTGTTCGGCAGCCACTACCTGCCGCGCCACTGGCCGGCCGAAGTGGGCACGGACACGCCGCTCGCGCCCACTTTGAGACGCCAGTTGATCGAGCCACTGCTGCCAGCACCGACGGTCAAACCGGCCGCCGAACGGTCATTTTGAACGGCGACGCCAATACAACGGCGGCCCCCGGGATATGGTTGATTGACGG
The DNA here is from genome assembly GCA_014841595.1 of Oxalobacteraceae sp. CFBP 8761. Lineage (NCBI taxonomy): Bacteria > Pseudomonadati > Pseudomonadota > Betaproteobacteria > Burkholderiales > Oxalobacteraceae > Oxalobacteraceae sp. CFBP 8761. The sequence goes on from JACYUE010000002.1 coordinate 580,247, forward strand.
CGTGATCGCGTACAATGACGAGCCAATCACTACCAAACACACCTAATGGAATGGCTTTTTGACCCAAATATCTGGGTCGGCTTGTTCACCCTTGTCGTGCTCGAGATTGTCCTTGGCATCGACAACCTGATCTTCATCGCCATCCTGGCGGACAAACTCCCCCCGCACCAGCGTGACAAAGCCCGCCTTGTCGGCCTGTCGCTCGCCATGATCATGCGCCTTGGCCTGCTGACCGTCATCGCCTGGCTGGTCAAACTCACCGCACCCCTGATTGCCCTCGGCCCGCTGACGTTCTCCGGGCGCGACCTGATTTTGCTGGTGGGCGGCTTCTTCCTGCTGGCCAAGGCCACGATGGAGCTGCACGAGCGCGTCGAAGGCAAGCTGCATGTCGCCACCGGCAAGCGCGCCTACGCCAGCTTCGCGGCCGTCGTCGCGCAGATCATCGTGCTCGACGCCGTGTTCTCGCTCGACGCCGTGATCACTGCGGTCGGCATGGTCGACGAGCTGGGCGTCATGATGGCCGCTGTCGTCATTTCGATGGGCGTCATGCTGTTTGCCTCCAAGCCGCTCACGCGCTTTGTCAACGCGCATCCGACCGTCGTCGTGCTGTGCCTGAGCTTCCTGCTGATGATCGGCCTGTCGCTGATCGCCGAAGGCCTGGGCTTCCATATTCCGAAGGGTTACCTGTACGCGGCGATCGGCTTCTCGGTCGTCATCGAACTGCTCAATCAGCTGGCGCGCCGCAACTTCGTCAAGCAGGATGCGCACATCCCGCTGCGCGATCGCACGGCCGATGCGGTGCTGCGCCTGTTGGGCAGCACGCGCGGGATCGAGCCGGGCGACGAGCCGGCCCCGGTGACGAGCAAGCAGCAGAAGCAAAAGCCCGACGAGCCGACCTTCGAGCTCGAAGAGCGCAATATGGTCAGCGGTGTACTGAGCCTGTCACAGCGCTCGGTGCGTTCGATCATGACCAACCGCTCGGACATCTCGTGGATCAATATCGAAGACGATGCCGATACGATCCGCGCCCAGCTCCTGGCCACGCCGCACGGCTTCTTCCCGGTCTGCCGGGGCGAGCTCGATGAAGTGATCGGCGTCGCGCGCGCGAAAGACCTGATCGCCGACCTGGCGCTGTCGGGCGCGATCGATGCGAACCATATCCGCGTGCCGATCATCCTGCCCGATGCCAGCGGCGTGCTCAAGGTGATGGATCGCCTGAAGCGCTCGCACGGCCAGCTGGTCATCATCGCCGACGAATACGGTACCTTGCAGGGTCTGGTCACGCCAATTGACATCCTCGAAGCCATCGCCGGCGAATTCCCGGACGAAGACGAGCAGCCCGTGGTGCAGGACCTGGGCGGCGGGCGCTGGCGCGTGGATGGCACGGCCGATCTTCACTACCTGGAACAGGTGCTCGAGGTGGACGCGCTGGTGGGCGACACCGACGACTACACGTCGCTCGCCGGCCTGATGCTCGAGCGCTTCGGTACCTTGCCGCTGGTGGGCGACGGCATCGAGATTGAAGGCTTGCGCATGGAAGTCGAAGAAGTGCTGGAACGCCGTATCGCGTCGGTGCTGGTCACGCGCATCGCCGATCCGCTTTGACGACAAGTTGAACGACCGTTTTTGACAGGGACACGATCATGCAAGCACTCTCCCGGGGCCAGCGCCTGCCCCTGTCCACGGTGGCGCCAGAGGGCGTCCTGCAGGCGGGCGTGTCGGCCCAGGGCCTGGTGCTCGATGTCGCGTGCTTTGCGCTGGACGCCGCCGGCAAGCTGGCGGACGAACGCTACATGACCTTCTTCAACCAGCCTGCGACCCCCTGCGGCGGCGTGGCGCTGGATGCGGTCGGCCAGGATGCTGCGGGCTTCAGTTTCCAGCTCGTGCGGCTACCTGGTTGGGTCGAGCGCGTCAGCATCGTCGCCAGCACCGAGGGCGCAGCGACGATGGCGCAACTGCAGACCGGTTATTTGCGTCTCGTTGGGCCGCAAGGCGAGTTCGCGCGTTTCACGTTCAGCGGCAGCGACTTTGCCGGCGAGCGCGCTGTCATGCTGGGCGAGCTGTATCGCAAGGATGGCGGCTGGCGTTTCATGGCCGTGGGGCAGGGCTTCAACGGCGGCCTGGATGCGCTGGTGCGCCACTTTGGCGGCGCAGTGGCGGAGGCGGCGCCCCCGGCGCCTTCATCGGTCGACCTCGAAAAGCGCGTGGCCCAGGCCGCACCGCAGCTGGTCAATCTGGTCAAGTCGGCTGCCGTGTCGCTCGAAAAAGCGGGCCTCGCGCAGCATCGTGCCAAGGTCTGCCTGGTGCTCGACATCTCCGGTTCGATGAGCGCCTTGTACAGCAAGGGTCTGGTGCAGAAATTCGCCGAGCGCATTCTGGCGCTGGGCTGCCGTTTCGATGACGACGGCGAGATCGACGTGTTCCTGTTTGGCCGCAACGTCCATCAGGGCGAGGCGATGGATCTGTCGAACTGGCCGAACTACATCAAGGGCATCATCACGCGCCACCCGCTCGAAGGTGATACCCGCTACGGCGCCGCGATCGAAGCCGTGCGCCGCCACTACTTCCCGGATGCGTGTGGTGGCGAACGCCGTGCCGTCGCCAAGGCCGCGGTGCCGGTGTACGTGATGTTCGTTACCGACGGCTCGACGTCCGACAAGCCGCTGACCGAACGCCAGCTGCGCTGGGCCAGCCGCGAGCCGATCTTCTGGCAGTTCATGGGCATCGGCAAAGGGCGCAAGTCCAAAGCGAAAGCGCTGGCCAGCTTCGCCGACTCGGATTTCCCGTTCCTCGAAAAACTCGACGAGCTCAATGGCCGCCTTGTCGATAACGCGGATTTCTTCTCGGTGGCCTCGCCCGACGAGCATCCCGACGCCGCGCTGTACGACCTGTTGATGAACGAATACCCGCAGTGGGTGAAGCAGGTCAGGGCGCTTGGCATGATCGGCTGACGCGCGGTAGAAGGGTTCGCATTTGTCATGCAAACAGGCCCCGAAATACCGCTCTTCTCAATCGTTAGAAACCGGTAGTCGCACGTTACTCTTGTCGCATTGTCAGGACGTCGTTACGTCCACAGACCGTGTACAACAGGAGAAACAACGTGTTCGAAGGATTCATCCAGCTCACCCCAACGGGCGTCGCGCTCACCATGGCCGGGTCGTACATCATGACCGTGTTTGCCAGCGAACTGTATCTGCACCGTTCGCGCAGCCACCGCGCGATCACGTTCCACCCGATGCTGTGCCAGCTGTTTCGCCTGTGGATCTGGCTGACGACCTACGGCGTGACCGCCAAGGCCTGGGTGGCGGTGCACCGCAAGCACCACGCCAAGTGCGACACGGTCGACGACCCGCACAGCCCGCAGATCCACGGCCTCTGGACCATCCTGACCAAGGGCACGCTGCTGTACCGGAAGGCCGCCCGCAACGCGGACCTGATCAAGGCCTACGGCGTGGGCATCAAGGAAGACTGGATGGACGCGCACCTGTACACGAAGCACCGCTTCCGCGGCGCGTTCCTGTTCCTGGCGCTGGAAATGCTGGCGTTTGGCGTGACCAACGGCTTCTTGATCTGGCTGTTCCAGTTTTCGATCCTGCCATTCTGGGCCTCGGGCTTCATCAACGGGATCTTCCACGTGGTGGGCTACCGTAACTTCGAGACGAAGGAAGCGTCACGTAACTTCTTCCCGATCGGGATCATCTTCGGTGGCGCCGAACTGCACAACAACCACCACGCCAACCCGGCGTCGGCCAAGCTGTCGATGAAGTGGTGGGAGTTCGATGCGGGCTGGCTCGTCATCCGCATCCTCTCGTTCGTGCGCCTCGTGAAGATCAACCATGTCGACCGGTTACCGGCGCCGGACTCGGCGCAGGCACGGCGGCACGCGGCGGGTTGACCCCTGCCGGGCGCAGCTTCTTGCCAAGCCGGCGCCACCCGATCACCACACCCGTCACGCTGAGCAGCAGACCACCGACGCTCAGCACGACCAGCACGATGTCCCACAGCGGCCGCCGTTCCAGCAACGGCAGCCAGTCCCACGAATGCAGCATCGCGAACAGCCAGCGGCTGGTGCGCTTGCCGCTGTCGATGTGGCCCAGCACCGCACCCGTATGCGGGTCGAGATGCACCCAGGTCGCGTGCGGATCGTCGAACACGAGACGGAATGCCGGTAGCGGCTTGTCGGCGCCGCCCATCATCGTGTGCGCATCGCGTGCGTAGTAATACAGGTCATACGCAGCCAGTTGCTCGACCCGTGCGACGGGTGCATCGACCAGGTGCGTGGCTGCAGCCCACAGCGCCGCCGTGTCGAGCGTCACCGGTCGCGCCGTGTGGCTGTCCAATACCTGCGGCGCGCCGCCTGCGTGGTACGCCAGCACGCGGTTCTGGCCCAGCACGCGCACCCAGCGCAACTCGCGCACGGCGCCGGTGCTGGCGGCCAGCAGCGCCGGCGGCGCGGCGTCACGGCCCGTCAGCGTCAAGGGCCCGCCCTGCATCGCTTCGATGCGCAGCTTGGGCGCGCCGGTATCGAAGATGTGCCACGGGTTCATCGACATCAGGCCGCTGAAGATCCACGCGATCGTCACCAGCGCAAACAGCAAGCCCGTCACGTGGTGCCAGCGCATCATCGCGCCCGGATACGGCGTGCGTGCGCCGCTGCGGTACGGCGTGCGAAAGCGCCAGCGCAGGATGCCGGCCACGGTGCCCGACAGCGCGGCCGCGATACCGGCGATGGCCAGGTAATTGACGATACTGGTCCAGTAAGGCTGGAACACATTGCCGCGAAACGGATACAGCCAGTGGATCCAGGCACCGGCGTAATTCCACAACTGTTCGCTACGCGTTGCGTCGCGCACGACTTCGCCGGTTTTCCCGGACACGTACAGCAGCGTGCGATCGGCATCATTCACCTCGACCCGGTGCAGCGGGCGCTGCGCATCGAGCCCGCGCGAATGGGTGAAGGCGTCTTCGTCGATGACGTCCCGGTAAAGCACGTTCACGCCGGGGCCGGCCCAGGCGCCAGCGCTGGCCAGCGCATCGGCCGCGTTCACCGATTCCACGCGCGCGCCGCTGATGGCGTCGATGACGATGGCGCCGGTCTTGCCGCTGGCGATCGGCGTCGCCACGTACACGGCGCGTCCGCCACTGGACGCCGCCAGGCGTAACCCGTCCAGCGACCCGGTGACGCCGGCCCTGGCCAGTGCCACGTCTGGTGCCAGCGGCGGGGCGTTCTGCGACAGCGCCGGCAGATGCGCCAGCCGTTCGGCATCGGTCAGCTTCGGGTAACCGACGTACATCATGACGATGCCCGATGCGAACCACATCGCAAACAGCACGCAGCCACCGATGCCCAGCCAGCGGTGGGTCAGGAACAGCCAGCGTTTGAGTTGTGCTTTCATGCCCGACTCCCCGTCAGAACGCCACGCGCAGCGACACGTCCGCCGTGCGCGCCGCGCCCAGGTACGCCATCGTGCTGTTCACGTTGGCGGCGTAGATCCGGTCGGTCAGATTGCGCACGCGCCCGACCAGCGTGACGTCGCGGTTAATCTGGTAGGCCAGGCCAAGGTCGACGAACGTATAGGCCGGCCAGTACAGCGTGTTGGCCGCATCCGCATACACCTTGCCGACCCGGCGCACGCCGACGTTCGTCTGCAGCACTGGCGTGATGGCGTACGACAGCCACAGGTTGGCCACGGTTGCCGGCGTGTTGACCGGCGTTTTCCCGGCCAGCGACACGTTGCCCTGGCGGTAGTTCTGGTATTCGGCATCCACGTACGTGACATTGCCCTGCAGGCCAAGGCGGCGCGTCGGCTGCAGGCCGATGGCCAGTTCGACGCCTTGCGACGTCTGCTCGCCCACGAGCAGGGTCAGGGCGCTGTTGTTCGGGTCCTGCGTCGCGATGTTCTTGCGCGTGATGTGGTACGCGGCCAGCGTCGCCGTGCCCTTGCCATCCCAGAATCCCAGCTTGCTGCCCACCTCATACTGGCGCCCGGTGGTCAACTCGCTGTTATTGCGCACGTCCGCGAACGAGGCGGTCGACAGCACGCCGGACGGCGGATCGGCCGCCGTCGCAGTTTGCACATACAGGTTCATGTCGGGCGTGACGTCCCATACCAGGCCAAGGCGGCCCGTCGTCGGCGTGTAGCTGCGCGCGAAGCTGGCCGGGCTGGCGCTGGTCACCTCGCGGCGGTTGGTCAGGTCGAGTTCAATGTGCTCGTGGCGCAGCGCGGTCACCAGGTTCAGGGTGGGCACCAGCGCCGTGCGGTTCTCGATATACAGGGCCGTGGTCGTGACCTTGTTGTCGCGGTCGGGGCGGAAGCCCGGGCTCATGCCCGGCACCGCGAAGAAGCGCTCGGTGACGAAGTCGTACGGGTCGACTGTGCTGACCGTGGCGGGCAGACTGTTCGGAAAGCGCGTCTGCTTGTTGACGCTGACGTCCAGGCCAAAGGCCCAGTCGCTGCGGCGTGCGCCGATGCGGCTCTTGTAGACGCCGTCGAGGCGGTCGCCCACCATGCGCTGGTCGTGGCGCTGGAGCAGGGCGGCCGAGCGGACCACGGCCGTGTTGGACGGGTTGAAGCGGTAGGTCTCGACATTGCGGTAGTCGCGCAGCGCATCGTACAGATACAGCGTGTTCGTGAACTGCAGCGCATCGCTGACCTGCCACTTGCCGATCGAGCGCAGCCAGTGCACGCGCTGGTCGTACACGCCGTCCGCGCTGTTGTAGTTCTTGAAGCGCGTAGCCTCGAGAATGCGCGCCTGGCCCGCGATCGGATTGGCCAGCGGCGTGCCCCAGTAGGGCCGGTCCACGTCTTCCTGCTGGAATTCATAGGCCAGCGTGTGCGTCACGCCGCGCCCGAACTGTGACAGCAGGGACGCCGCGAGCTGGGTCGAGCGGCTGTCGACGCCGTCGATCGGGTTGCCGGTGTCGCGGTGGTTGATGTCGATGCGCGCATACTGGCCATCGCTCAGCTGGCGATTCAGGCCGACCGATGCTTCTTTCAAGCCATGCGCGCCAAGCCGTGCCTGGGCTTCTGAAAACTCGCGCGCCTCGGCCAGTTTGGTGATGTAGTTGATCGAGCCGCCGACGGCGCCCGAGCCATACAGAAAGCTCGACGGCCCGCCGATGGCTTCGACCCGGTCGATGATCCAGCTGTCGACGGGGCGCGCGGCGATGGTGTACTGGACGTTGATGCCGTTGAACAGCTGGCTGATCGAGCCGCTGCCGAAGCCCCGGTAGCTCACGCCAATATTGCCCGGCGCATTGTGGGCGGTCACGCCGGGGATCGCGCGCAGGATTTCCTGCGTGTCCTGGGCGCCCCGCACGTCGATCAGGGCGCGGTCGACAACCGTGACCGTGGCCGGGGTTTCACGTGCGCTCAAGCCAAGGCGGCTGGCGGTATCGAGCGGCGTGTCGAGGTTGAGCAGGCTGCCGGCGCGCGGTGCGTCGGCCGTGATCTCGACGGTGGGGATGGTCTGGGCGTGCACCTGCCACGGGACGACGAAGGTAAAGCCCAGGGCGAGCGCGATCGTGCGCGGCCGGGTGTGAAGACATGGGGTCATTGCATTTCCTGTGCGCGCGACGAACGGCGATGGCGTGCCGCGCATGGTCCACCGGTGCTGCATGAAGATGCAGCGCCGGAATCAAGGGTGAGGACGGATCAGGAAAGGGAGGGGGGCGGCCCGCGCGATTGCGCAGCTGTCCAGGCGAATTGCGGACGTGGCGCCTGATAGAACAGGGGCGGGTAGGGATCGCGCTCGAGGCTTGCCACCAGCAGTGCGCCGGCGTAGGGCGGCGGCGCCATGGCGGCGTGCTGGTGCGAACAGCACAGGTCACAGTGCGACATGTCGGGCACCGGTGGCGCCGTCGTCTGGCCCGCATCGTCCACGACCAGGACGTGGCGGGTGCCGCTGGCGCTGCAAATCTCGCTCAGGTAAGTGCTGGGCGGCTGGGCGGTGGCCAGGGCCATCGCATGCGACAGTACGGGCGTGAACAGGCCGAACAGGAACGCCACGAGGACGGTCCAGCCAAATAGCGCGCGAGTTGTGCGAAGCCTGTGCATCGGCAAATTATAGTCCTGGCAGCGCGCCGCGAACGACGATTGGTCAATTTGTCCATCTGGCCGGGCGGCACGCCACATCGCGCACGATTGCTATAATCGCGGCCTGTGCCCTTCGCCCAAGATTGATGAACACCATGCAGCGCACCCTTGTGATTTCCCCCAACTGGATCGGCGACGCCGTCATGGCCCAGCCCTTGCTGCGCCGGCTGCGGGAGCGTCATCCCGACCGGCCGATCGATGTCGTCGCGCCCACCTGGGTGGCCCCGGTCTGGCGCGCGATGCGCGAAGTCGACACGGTGCTCGAGTCGCCGTTCAAGCATGGCGCGCTGCAGTGGAAAGAGCGCAAGGCGTTCGCAAAAATGCTCAAGGCGCGCGGCTATGCCGACTCATACGTCTTGCCCAACACGCTCAAGTTCGCCCTGATCCCGTGGCTGGCCGGCATCCCGCGCCGGGTGGGCTACAAGGGCGAGATGCGCTATGGCCTGGTCAATGTCATGCACCACGACGACAAGACCGCGCCGCGGCCGATGGCTCAGTTCTATCAGGCACTGGCCGACGCCCCGGTGCGCGATCTGGCGCGGCCAGAGCGTCTGCCCGAACCGGTGATGACCGTGGCGCCAGCAGAAGCGCAGGCCGCGCTCGCGCGCCTGCAGCTGCCGGGCGGCGCGCACGTCGTGTTTGCGCCGGGCGCCGAATTCGGCCCCGCCAAGCGCTGGCCGTCCGCGTACTTTGCCGAGCTTGCGCAAACGATCCTGGCGCATCGCCCGGATGTACAGATCCTGCTGCTCGGCTCACCGAAAGACCGCGCGGTCTGCGACGAGATCACGGCGATCGCGCCGCAGGCGCATAACCTGGCCGGGTCGACTTCGCTGGCCGAAGCCATCGCGCTGATCTCGCGCGCTGCCGCCGTGGTCACGAACGACTCGGGCCTGATGCACATCGGCGCGGCGCTGGGGCGGCCCGTGGTGGCCATCTATGGCCCGACCGATCCGCGCCACACGCCGCCGCTGTCGCAGCTGGCGCAGATCCTGTGGCTGCACATCGAATGCTCGCCGTGCCAGCAGCGCGAATGCCCGCTGGGCCACCAGAACTGCATGAAGCAGATCCTGCCGCAGGCTGTCTGGCAGCCCTTGCAATCCATGCTTGCCGCCGCGTGATGCGGGCAAGCCAAACGATTTAACAGAGGACCCCATCATGATTCTGGTTACCGGCGCCGCAGGTTTTATTGGCGCGAACCTCGTGCATGCACTGTCAGCGCGCCAGCCGTTCAGCGTGTTCGCCGTCGACAATATGTCGCGGCCCGAAAAATTTCATAACATCGTCGACGCCGAGATTGCGGACTACGCCGACAAGGAAGACTTCCTGGTGCGCCTGAAGGCCGGTGAATTCGACAACAAGTTCACCGCCGTGCTGCACCAGGGCGCGTGCTCGAACACGATGGAGACCGATGGCCGCTACATGATGAAGAATAACTACGACTACACGGTCGCGTTGTTCGAATTCTGCCAGCGCCAGGACATCCCGTTCATCTACGCGTCGTCAGCCGCCGTGTATGGCGCCGGCACCGTGTTTCGCGAAGAGCGGCCGCTCGAGCGGCCACTGAACGTGTACGGCTATTCGAAATTCCTGTTCGACCAGTACCTGCGCCGCTACTGGGCCACCAAGGGCAAGGATGCGGGCAGCCAGGTCGTTGGCCTGCGCTACTTCAACGTCTATGGCCCGCTGGAAGGGCACAAGGGCACGATGGCGTCGGTGCCGTTCCACCAGTACCACCAGTTCCTGAAGGACGGCAAGGTGCGCCTGTTCGGCGCCAACGACGGCTATGAAGCCGGCGCCCAGATGCGCGACTTCGTCTACATCGATGATGTCGTCAAGGTCAACCTGTTCTTCCTGGACCATCCCGAACAGCGCGGCATCTTCAACCTGGGCACCGGCCGCGCGCAGCCGTTCAACGACCTGGCGGTGGCCACCGCCAACGCATTGGCCAATGAAGGCAAGCCGGCCTTGACGCTGCAGGAGATCGTCGACCAGGGGCTGCTCGAATACCTGCCATTCCCGGACAAATTGAAGGGCAAGTACCAGAGCTTCACGCAGGCCGACATCTCGGCACTGCGCGCAGCCGGCTACAACGAACCGTTCACCGACGCGGCCACCGGCGTGGCGAAGTACATGGACTGGCTGCGCGCGCAGCCGGTGCGTTAAGGCCGACGTTTACATCACGTATACACCGGGGGCCAAGCTTTATACCCGGTTTTTACGCCTGAATCGCTAACCTGCTCGTGTTCCATGCGGCGCTATCGTGCGCCGCCTGGGTTCCAACACAACCACGAGCAGACACCATGAACGCATCGATTCAAGCACGGCGCTCCGCCCTGGCGGCAGCCGCCATGCTGGCCATCAGTGGCGCGGCCCAGGGCCAGGTCACCGACACCGTCGCGCTGGCCGAACCTTCCGCAGCCGCATCCCCCGTCACCTTCAACGCCGCGATCACATCGGACTACCGCTACCGCGGCATTTCGCAGACGCGCCTGCAACCGGCAGTGCAGGGCGGTCTTGATTACGTCCACGCCGCTGGCTGGTACGCCGGCGCCTGGGGCTCTACCGTCAAGTTCGCGAAGGACGCCGGGGGCGACGGCGACGTGGAGATCGACCTGTACGCGGGCAAGCGCGGCGAGATCGCGGTCGGCCTGTCCTCGGGTCTGACGTACGACGTCGGCGTGCTGCGCTATCTGTATCCGGACAATGGCCTGGGCCAGGTCGCCGGTTTCGTCAACGCCAACACCACCGAGGTGTATGCGCAACTGGGTTACGGCCCTGCCTACATCAAGTATTCGCACGCCACCACGAACCTGTTCGGCTTCGTCGACAGCGAAGGCAGCGGCTATCTCGACATCGGCGCCAATCTCGACGCCGGCCATGGCATCACGGTGCAGCTGCACGCGGGCCGCCAGCGCGTGGACAACAACCCGGCAGCCGATTACACCGACTGGAAGATCGGCGCCTCGCGCAGCTTCGCGTTGGCCACGGTCGCCGTCGCGTATGTCGGTACCAACGCCAGCAAGAGCGCGTACGCCTCGCCAAGAAACGGCAAGTTCACGGGCCGCGACGCGCTGCAGCTGAGCCTCAGCCGCACCTTCTGAATCCAACCACCAGAATAACAACCTCGCTGAAAGCGAACGTCCATGGATCTCATCTATATCGGCGCGCTCCTCGTCTTTGTCCGCCTGACTTGCCTGCTGGTGAGCGGTTGCGGACTCCTCGGAGGCAAGCAATGAATCTCTCCTACGTGATCGGCGGCCTGGCCGCCTGCGCGCTCCTGGTCTATCTCCTGATCGCCCTGTTCAAACCGGAGGACATGTGATGGCCACCACTGAACTGATGACGCAGTTTCTGCCGCTGCTCGCGCTGTTTCTGGTCGTGCTGCTGGCGCTGGCCTGGCCACTGGGCGCGCTGCTGGCGCGCATCGGCGCCGCCGACATCCAACCGGGCGCCGTGCCCGGCCTGGGCTGGGTCGGCGGCATCGAGCGCGTGCTGCTGCGCGCCGCGGGTCCCGCTGCCGGCGCCGCCCAGACCTGGAAAGCCTATGCGCTGGCGCTGATCGCGTTCAATGCGGTGGGCGTGATCTTTGTCTATGGCCTGCAGCGCCTGCAAGGCTGGCTCCCGCTCAACCCGGAAGGCATGGCGGGCGTGAGCCCCGATTCGAGTTTCAACACCGCCGTCAGCTTTGTCGCCAACACCAACTGGCAAGGCTACAGCGGCGAGCAGACGATGAGCATACTGACCCAGATGGTCGGCCTGGCCGGTCAGAACTTCTTTTCGGCCGCCACCGGCATCGCCGTCGCGTTCGCGCTGATCCGCGGCTTTGCTGCCCGTTCGGCCGGCGCGATCGGCAATTTCTGGGTCGACGTCACGCGCTCGACGCTGTATGTGCTGCTGCCGCTATCCGTGATCCTGGCCGTGTTTCTGGCGGGGCAGGGCGTGGTGCAGAGCCTGGCGCCGCACGCCGAAGCGCAGATGATCGAGCCGGTCACGTACACGCAGCCGGCCAGCGATGGCCAGGCGGCAGTCGAGACACGTGCCGACACGCAGGTCATTCCAATGGGTCCCGTCGCTTCGCAGGAAGCCATCAAGATGCTGGGCACGAATGGCGGTGGCTACTTCAACGCCAACTCGGCGCACCCGTTTGAGAACCCGACCGCACTGTCGAACTTTGCGCAGATGATCGCCATCTTCCTGATCCCGGCCGCGCTGTGCTTCGCGTTCGGCCGCATGGTGGGCGACACCCGCCAGGGCTGGGCCGTGTTGGGCACGATGACGCTGATCTTCGTGATTGCGGCCATCGGGGCGTTCTCCGCCGAGCAGCAAGCCAATCCGCTGCTGGCGCCGATGGGCATCGACCAGGTGGCAAGCAGCCTGCAGTCGGGCGGCAATATGGAAGGCAAGGAGACCCGCTTCGGCATCGCCGCATCGAGCCTGTTCGCCGTCGTGACCACGGCCGCATCGTGCGGCGCCGTCAACGCCATGCACGATTCGTTCACGCCGCTGGGCGGCATGGTGCCGATGGTGATGATGCAGTTCGGTGAAGTGATCTTCGGCGGTGTCGGCTCGGGCCTGTACGGCATGCTGGTGTTCGCGATCCTGACGGTGTTCATCGCCGGCCTGATGATCGGCCGCACGCCGGAATACCTGGGCAAGAAGATCGGTGCGTTCGAGATGAAGATGGTCGCCGTCGTCATCCTGGTCACGCCGTGCCTGGTCCTGCTGGGCACCGCGCTGGCCGTCACGACCGGTCTTGGGGCGGCCGGCGTGGCCAATCCGGGCGCGCACGGCTTCTCCGAAATCCTGTATGCGCTCACGTCCGCCGCCAACAACAACGGCAGCGCGTTTGCAGGCTTGTCGGCCAATACACCGTTCTACAACACGCTGCTGGCCGTGGCCATGTGGTTCGGCCGCTTTGCCGTGATCGTACCGGTGCTGGCCATTGCCGGCTCCCTGGCCGGCCGCCAGCGCCTGCCCACCACACCCGGCACCTTGCCCACCCATGGCCTGATGTTCGTCGCCATGCTGGCCGCGATCGTCGTGCTGGTCGGTGTTCTCAACTACGTCCCGGCGCTGGCGCTCGGTCCTGTGGTCGAACACCTGCAATTGTTCGGAGAATGACAATGGATCAATCAGTGACCAACCCAACTGAAGCAACCCCGGTGCAGGCGCCGCGCAAGTCGCTGAACCTGTTCGATGGGGCGCTGGTCTGGCCGGCGGTGCTTGACGCGCTCAAGAAGCTCCATCCGCGCACGCAGCTGCGCAGCCCAGTGATGTTCGTCGTCTACATCGGCAGCATCATCACCACGCTGCTGTGGTTCCAGGCGCTGGCCGGCCACGGCGAAACAAGCGCCGGCTTCATCCTGGCCACTGCTGTCTGGCTGTGGTTCACGGTGCTGTTTGCGAACTTCGCCGAAGCGCTGGCCGAAGGCCGCAGCAAGGCGCAGGCGGCATCGCTGCGCAATCTGCGCCAGACAGTGACGGCGAAAAAGCTCGAGGCGCCCAAGCATGGCGAGCCATGGCAGGCCTGCCCGTCGGGCGATCTGCGCAAGGGCATGTTCTTTTTGGTCGAAGCTGGCGACGTGATTCCCGTGGACGGTGAAGTGGTCGACGGCGTGGCCTCGGTCGACGAAAGCGCCATCACCGGCGAATCGGCGCCCGTGATCCGCGAGTCGGGCGGCGACTTCGGCTCGGTTACCGGCGGCACCCGCGTGCTGTCGGACTGGCTGGTGGTGCAGGTGAGCGCCAATCCCGGCGAGACGTTCCTGGACCGGATGATCGGCATGGTCGAAGGCGCGTCGCGCAAGAAGACCCCGAACGAGATCGCGCTGACCATCCTGCTCGTGGCGCTGACGATCGTGTTCCTGGTCGTGACCGTGACGCTGCTGCCGTTCTCGCTGTTTGCCGTGCAGGCGTCCGGCAGTGGTTCGCCGGTGACGCTCACCGCACTGGTGGCGCTGCTGGTGTGCCTGATCCCGACGACGATCGGCGGCCTGCTGTCGGCCATCGGCGTGGCTGGCATGAGCCGCATGTTGCAGGCCAACGTGATTGCCACGTCGGGCCGCGCGGTGGAAGCGGCCGGCGACGTCGACGTGCTCCTGATGGACAAGACCGGCACCATCACGTTCGGCAACCGCCAGGCCGCTGCCTTCCTGCCGGCGCCCGGCGTGACCGAAGAAGAACTGGCCGACGTGGCGCAACTGGCGTCGCTGGCCGACGAAACGCCGGAAGGCCGCAGCATCGTGGTGCTGGCCAAGAACCGCTTCAATCTGCGCGAACGGGCAATGGAGTCGCTTGGCGCGGTGTTCGTGCCGTTCACGGCCCAGACGCGCATGAGTGGCGTGGACCTGGGTGAGCGGCAGTTGCGCAAGGGCGCCGCCTCGGCGCTCCGGCGTCACATGGAGTCGCTCGGCGCGGTCTGGCCCAGCGACGTGGAACGCAGCGTCGACGAAGCGTCGCGCCGTGGCAGCACGCCGCTCGTGGTGGCCGATGGCAGCCGCGTGATGGGCGTGGTCGAACTCAAGGACGTCGTCAAGGGCGGCATCCGTGAGCGCTTCGCCGAACTGCGCCGCATGGGCGTCAAGACCGTGATGGTCACTGGCGACAACAAGCTCACGGCGGCGGCGATTGCGGCCGAAGCGGGGGTCGATGACTTCATTGCCGAAGCGACGCCGGAAGAAAAGCTCGCGCTGATCCGCAGGTACCAGAGCGAAGGCAAGCTGGTGGCGATGACGGGCGACGGCACCAACGACGCACCGGCGCTGGCCCAGGCCGATGTCGCGGTGGCCATGAATTCGGGCACGCAGGCGGCCAAGGAGGCCGGCAATATGGTCGACCTGGATTCGAATCCGACCAAGCTGCTCGAGATCGTCGAAATCGGCAAACAGATGCTGATGACGCGCGGCGCGCTGACGACGTTCTCGATCTCGAACGACATCGCCAAGTACTTCGCGATCGTGCCGGCCATGTTCGTCGCCACCTATCCCGAGCTGAAGGCGCTGGATGTGATGGGGCTGACCAGTCCATCGTCGGCCATCATGTCGGCCGTGATCTTCAATGCCCTGATCATCGTGGTGCTGATCCCGCTGGCGCTGCGCGGCGTGCGTTATCGCGCCATTGGCGCGGCGGCCCTGCTGCGCCGGAACATGCTGATCTACGGCCTTGGTGGCCTGCTGCTGCCGTTCGCCGGCATCAAGCTGATCGACATGGCGCTCACTGCGCTCAATCTGACCTAGGAGTTTTCATGCAATCGATTCTTCGCCCCGCACTCGTGCTGTTCGCGGTGCTCACGCTGATCTGCGGCGTGCTCTATCCACTGGCCGTGACCGGGATCGCCCAGGCGGCGTTCCCCGTCCAGGCCAATGGCAGCCTGGTGGAACGGGATGGCAAGACGGTCGGCTCAGCGCTGATCGGCCAGTCATTCACTGCGCCAGGCTACTTCTGGGGCCGGCCATCGGCAACCGGCCCGATGGCCAATAACGGCGGCGGCTCGGGCGGCTCGAACCAGGGCCCGCTCAACCCGGCCCTGCAGGAAGCGGTCAAGGGCCGCGTGGCTGCGCTGCGCGCACTCGACCCGTCCAACACGGCGCAGGTGCCAGTCGACCTGGTGACGGCGTCGGCCAGCGGTCTCGATCCCGAGATCAGTGTGGCGGGCGCGCATTACCAGGCAGCACGGGTAGCGCGTGCGCGTGCGATGCCGGTTGAACGGGTCGGCGCGCTGATCGAACGGCATACCGAGCTGCCTTTACCGGGCCTGCCAGGTGCGCCGCGCGTCAACGTGCTGGCGCTGAACCTGGCGCTGGACCAGGCTGCCGGCGTGGCCAGCGTGGCCAGCGGCCCCGAAAGCGGTCATACTCGCTAGATGATGCCGCACGACGACCAGCGACCCGACCCCGACGCACTGCTAGCGCAACTGCGCGAGCAGGACCGGCGCGCAGCGCGTGGGCGCCTGCGCATCTACTTTGGTGCCTCGGCCGGTGTGGGCAAGACCTACGCCATGCTGCAAGAGGCGCGCAAGCTGCAGCGCGATGGCGCCGCACCGCTCGTAGGCGTGATCGAAACCCACGGACGCACCGAGACGGCGCGCCTGCTCGACGGGCTCGAACTGCTGCCGCGGCGGCGCATCGACTATCGCGGCAAGACGCTCGACGAATTCGATCTCGATGCCGCGCTGGCGCGTGCGCCCGGCGTCATCCTGGTCGATGAACTGGCGCATTCGAACGCGCCCGGTTCGCGCCATCCCAAGCGCTGGCAGGATGTCGAAGAACTGCTGGCGGCGGGCATCGACGTGCTCACGACCGTCAACGTGCAGCATCTGGAAAGCCTGAACGATGTGGTGGGCGGCATCGCGGGCATACGCGTGGCCGAGACGGTGCCCGATCGCGTGTTCGACAGCGCCGACGAGATCGTGATGGTCGACCTGACGGCCGACGCGCTGCTGGCGCGGCTGAAAGAGGGCAAGGTGTATCAGCCGCAGCAGGCCGAGCGCGCGGCCGGTAATTTCTTCAGGAAGGGCAACCTGATCGCGCTGCGCGAACTGGCGCTGCGCCGCACGGCCGACCGCGTCGAAGGCGACGTGCGCGCCTGGCGTGAAGCGCAATCGATCGACGCGATCTGGAAGACCGGCGCCGGCCTGCTGGTGTGTCTCGGGCCGGGAAGCCACGCCGAGCACGTCGTGCGCAGCAGTGCGCGCATGGCGTCGCAACTGGGCACGGCCTGGCATGCGGTGTATGTCGAAACGGCGCGCTTGGGCAAGCTACCCGAGACCGCGCGGGTGCGCATCATGGACACGCTCAAACTCGCGCACAGCCTGGGCGCCACCACGGCCGTGCTGTCGGGCGAGGACATCGCGGCCAGCACGCTCGATTACGCGCGCGACCATAATCTGTCGCGCATCGCGCTGGGCCGGGATGGCTCGCGCTGGCCTTGGCGCCGGCGAACGGCGCGCCGGCTTGCGCGGCTCGCGCCGGGTGTGGACCTGATCGAGATCGGGCAACCGGCGGTGCCGCCTGCTGCGGTCAGCGGCGCCACGGCGGCTACGGGTGCAGCAGCAGAGCCAGGCCAGCCATTGCTGCCGCACGCGTTGGCTGCCGGTGCCAGCCTGCTCACGGCGCTGGTGGCTACGCCACTGAGGCCGTGGCTCGATCTGGCCAATATCGTCATGCTGTTCCTGCTGGTGGTGCTGCTCGTGGCCATGCGTTTCGGGCGCGCGCCATCGGTTACCGCCACCTGCGTCGGCGTAGCCAGCTTCGATTTCTTCTTCGTGCCGCCGCGTTTCGATTTCGCGGTGAGCGACGTGCAGTACCTGATCACGTTCGCCGTGATGCTGGCCGTCGGCCTGATTACTGGGCACCTGACAGCTGGCCTGCGCTTCCAGGCGCGCGTGGCGGCGCAGCGCGAGCGGCGCGTGCGCGCGCTGTACGAATTCGCGCGCGAGTTATCCGGTGCGCTGGCGGCGTCGCAGGTGTTCGAGTCGAGCCGCGCCGTGATCCAGAATGCGTTCGGCGCGCGCGCCACGCTGCTGGTGCCCGATGCCGACGGGCGGCTCGGCATGCCGGCGGCGGAAGATGGCGGCGCAACTGGACCGGCGCCCGGCAACGTCGACCTGGGCATCGCCCAGTGGGCATATGACCACGCGCAGCCGGCGGGCCTGGGCACGGACACGCTGCCCGCATGCCCATTGTTCTATCTGCCGCTGGTGGCGCCGATGCGCACACGCGGCGTGCTGGCGATCGAGCCGGAAGGCGGGCGCTGGGTACTGATTCCCGAGCAGCGGCGCCAGCTCGACGCCCTGGCGGCGCTGGCCGCGATCGCGCTCGAGCGCGTGCATTACGTCGAGGTTGCGCAGGCGGCATTGGTGAACATGGAATCGGAGCGCCTGCGCAATTCGCTGCTGGCGGCGCTGTCGCACGATCTGCGCACGCCGCTCACGGCGCTGGTGGGCTTGTCCGAATCGCTGCTGCGTGGCGAGCCGGTGCTGCCCGATAAATCACAGGCGCTGGCGCAGGCGCTGCACGATGAAGCGGTGCGCATGGGGACCCTGGTGGCGAACCTGCTGGACATGGCGCGCATCGAAAGCGGGGAAGTGCGCTTCAACCTGGAATGGCAGGCGCTCGAAGAAGTGGTCGGCAGCGCACTGCGCGCCTGCGGCGCGGCGTTGCGCCAGCACACGGTGACGGTGCGTCTGCCGCCCGACATGCCGCTGGTGCGCTTCGACGCCGTGCTGATCGAACGCGTGCTGTGCAACCTCGTTGAAAATGCCGCAAAATACACGCCAGCCGGCTCGCGCATCGAGATCTCCGCGCTGGCGCGCGGGGCCTGGATCGACGTCACGGTGAGCGATGACGGTCCGGGCCTGCGCGCCGGCAGCGAAGAAGCGATCTTCGAAAAATTCACGCGCGGGGAGCGCGAATCGGCGCTGCCCGGCGTGGGCCTGGGCCTGGCGATCTGCCGCGCGATCATCGGCGCGCATGGCGGCATGATCCGCGCCTGCGCATCAACCCTAGGCGGCGCCGGCTTCGTGTTCTCGCTGCCGGCCGGCAGCCCCCCTGAACTGGACTTGCTATCGATGGAGACAAACGATGCTTGACGTGCCTTGCGCACTGCTGGTCGAGGACGAGCCGCAAATCCGCCGTTTCGTGCGCGCCGCCCTCGAACAGGAAGGCTGGCAGGTGCACGAGTCGGTGAGCATGGCGCGTGGCCTGATCGACGCCGGCACGCGCCGCCCCGACCTGATCGTGCTCGACCTCGGCCTGCCGGATGGCGATGGCATCGACTTCATCCACGACGTGCGCAAATGGTCGGTGGTGCCGATCATCGTGCTGTCGGCGCGCGTGGCCGAGAGCGAGAAAATCCGCGCCCTCGACGCCGGCGCCGACGACTACCTGACGAAACCCTTCGGCACCGGCGAACTCCTCGCACGCGTGCGCGCCACGCTGCGCCGCCAGCGCCAACCCGCCGCCGGCGGCGACAGCAAAACACACTTCAGCGACGTGTCAGTGGACCTGCAAGACCGTGTGGTGACGAGAAATGGCGAACACGTCCACTTAACGCCCACCGAATACCGCCTGCTCGCCGTCCTCGTGAGCAACGCCGGCCGCGTGATGACCGCCCCGCAACTGCTACGCGCTGTCTGGGGCCCGGGCCACGCCGAAAGCAGCCACTACCTGCGCATCTACATGGGCCACCTGCGCCACAAACTCGAACCCGACCCCGCCCAACCCCGCCACCTCCTCACCGAAACCGGCGTCGGCTACCGCCTCTGGCTCGGCTAAAAATCCCCGAATCAATGTTAAATAAATTAGGGTCAGAGTAGAATTAAAAAGCAATTTTTGAAGTTGCCAGTTAATTCGACTCTGACCCTAATTAATTTGCAACGCTTTCCCAAAATCTAAATTAGGGTCAGAGTCGAATTATTTGACAACATTCGGTAATTGCCCAATAAATCTACTCTGACCCTCATTGATTCTGGCTTTTGATGCGCTTTTTTTTTGCTCTATCGAATTCTTTGGAAAAAAGAAAGATCCACGCATAATTTAAATGCAACGTTAATTCGATTTAATGAAGCCAGGAATTAAATTATCGAAAAATAGCGATCAATTGCTCAATAATTCGACTCTGACCCTAATTAATTTGCAAGAGTTACTGCAAGAATAAATTAGGGTCAGAGTCGAATTGTTTGACAACTTTGGGTAATTGCCCAATAAATCTACTCTGACCCTATTTTTTGGGGAGGCCTTGGCCGCCGATGGGTTCGGTTTCGAAGCGTTCGCCGAAGCCGGCGATCAGGGGGCGGGCTTGTTTGATGGCGGCTTGGACTGACGGGAGGGTCAGTGAGGCCTTGTGGTTGTCTTGCGAGTCCCAGGTTTCGGTGATCCAGATGGCGTCGGCGTCCTGTTTGTCTTTGGCGATGATGTAGGCCAGGCAGCCGGGCATGGCGGTGGTGCCTTCGAGCAGGATGGCGATGAGGGCGTCGCGCTGGCCCGGCGTGGCGAGCATTTTTCCGATCAGACCGTACATGCGGGGTGTCTCTTTCATCGTGGTGGTGGTGCCGGGGGCGGTGGCGCAGGCTTGGGTCAGCGGCAGGGCTGCCAGCGTCCCCAGCATCGTGCGGCGGGATACGGTCATGCCTGTCCTCGCGTGGAATTGTTTCTTGAGAAGTATAGGTGTGGCTCCTGGTGCCGCCAAGCACAAACGGGCGTCTTGGCGCATTCGATGCAGGTCGGGTTAAGATGGCTTTTCCATCATCCTGTCACGAAAGCCTCGATGCGACTTCATCCTCTTGCCCTGGCCGTCAGCGCCTGCATTTTCTCCGTCTCCCAGGCTGCGCATGCGCAGCAGCCGGCCGCCGTGTCCGAGACCGCTCTGCGCGCTCACTTATCGTTCCTTGCTGACGATCTGCTCGAAGGCCGCGGCACCGGCCAGCGCGGCGGCGACCTGGCCGTGCGCTATCTGGAAACCCAGGCTGCGCTGATTGGCCTCAAGCCTATCCCCGGCGGTGGCTATCGCCAGAAGGTCGAGATCGAGGGCAGCAAACTTCTGAGTGGCAGCGCCACCTTCACCGCCGGCGGCAAGACCTTCAAGCCGGCGCTGGGCAAGGGCATCGTCATGGGCACCAAGAGCGGCAACGAGAACCTGTCGTTCGATGCGCCCCTCGTCTTCGTCGGCTATGGCGCCGCCGCACCCGAAGAAAAGTGGGACGACTACAAGGGCCTCGACGCCAAGGGCAAGATCCTCGTCATGATGGTCGACGATCCCCAGCCCACCGCAGAAGAGCCCAACCGCTTCGCCGGCAAGGCCTACACCTGGTACGGCCGCTGGATCTATAAATTTGAGGAAGCCGCGCGCCGCGGCGCCGCCGGGGTGCTGTTGATCCACACGACGCCATCGAGCTCCTATCCGTGGAGCGTGCCGGCCAATGGCTTCGGCAACGAGCGCTTTGGCCTCAAGGGCCCGGGCAATCCGATGGAAGGCTGGCTGCACGAAGACACCGCGCGCGAGCTGTTCGCCGCCGGCGGCCATGACCTCGACAAGCTGCGCGCGCAGGCCGAGCGCCGCGACTTTCGCCCGGTCGACCTGAAGGTCGCGGGGCATGTCGAGTTGCGCTCAGCGATCCGGCCGGTCGAGCAGTTCAACGTGATCGGCATCGTGCCCGGCACCGACGCCAAGCTGAAAGAGCAGGCGGTCGTCTACTCGTCGCACTGGGATCACATGGGCATGGCCGAACTGAAAGCCGGCGACGATCCGAAGGCCGACCGCATATACAATGGCGCGATCGACAACGCATCGGGCACCGCAGCGCTCCTGGTGATGGCGGCCGAAGCGGTCAAGAAACCGGCCAAACGCACCCAGATCTTTTTGTGGCCCGCCGCTGAAGAGCAGGGCTTGCTGGGCGCGGTGGCGTATGTCGCCAACCCGGTCTGGCCGCTGGCGCAAACGGCGGCCGACCTCAATCTCGACAGCCTGAACTTCGTCGGCCGCACCCGCGATATCGGTGTCGCCGGCGCGGAGCGCAGCAGCCTGTTCGAGACCTCGACCCAGGTGGCCAAGTCGATGGGCCTGAAGATCGCGCCAAGCTCGCCGGACATGTCGGGCGCCTACTTCCGCGCCGACCACTTCGCGTTCGCCAAGGCGGGCGTGCCGGCATTTAACGTCGGTTCGGCCGTATTCTCGGGCGATGGCCACTTCGAGTTCGAACAGCACCAGAACGAATCGAGCACCAACATCAAGGGCTTCAAGGACCACTACCACCAGGTCAGCGATGCATACCGGCCCGAGTGGGATTTGTCCGGCATGGTGCAGCAAGCGCAATTCACGCTCAACCTGGGTTACGCGGTCGCGAACGCGCCGGGCATGCCGACCTGGAAGAAGGGCGAAGCCTTCGGCAGCGTCAAGCGCAAATAGGTTCGGCGCCGGCCCTCACACGGGTCACACGGCGGCGGCGGCGCCACTGGCCGCCGCCGTCAGGATGCGATCCAGGTCGGTCATGTCCACCGGCTTGACCAGATGATGGTCGAAGCCGGCCTGGCTGCTGGCATCGCGATCCTGCGACTGGCCATAGCCGGTAACCGCCACCAGCAAGGCATTCGCGGTCGCCGGTGCTGCGCGCAGGCGGCGCGCCAGTTCATGGCCATCCATCCCGGGCAGGCCGATGTCGAGCAGGCAGGCGTCGGGCACGAACTGCGCGGCGCGACGCAAGGCGTCGAACGGATCATGTTCGACCGCCACCTCATGTCCCGCTGCGCTGACGTACATCGCCAGCACCTGCGCCGCGTCGATATTGTCGTCCACCACCAGCACCTTGAGCTGCTGCAGCGCGCCTGCCTCGGGTGTGTTTGCAGCGCTGCCGCCGGCGCTGCGGGCTTCGCTGCGCGGCAGCGTCACGATGAAGGTGCTGCCCAGTCCCTGGCCGGGGCTCTCCACGCGCACGCTGCCGCCATGCAGCTGCACCAGGCTGCGCACGAGCGCGAGCCCGATTCCCAGGCCGCCCTGCGTGCGGTCCGGCGTGCGCTCGCCCTGCACGAACATCTCGAATGCACGATCCAGTTCTTCGGGCAGCATACCGATGCCGTTGTCTGCCACCACGATGCGCAGGCGCGACGCGTCCAGTTCGAGCGCCACGCGCAGCTTGCCGCCGGCGGGCGTGAACTTGACTGCGTTGTGCAGCAGATTGCCCACCACCTGCACCAGCCGTTTGCGGTCGCCCATCACCCAGGCCGGCGTCGCTGGCAGCGACGATGTCAGCGTGTGGCCTCTCTGGCGCAGCGGTTCCTGGACCTGTTCCATCGCTTCGGCCAGCACCTCGTTGACATCGAGGCGCACCTTCGACAGCGTCACCAGGCCGCGCGTGACGCGCGACACGTCCAGCAGGTCGTCCACCAGGCCGGCCATGTGCCGTGCCTGGCGCGCGATGATGCCGCTGATCTGGCGCGTGCGCGCCGGGTCGAGCGTGTCATGGCCCAGCAACTGCGCGCCGGAGGCGATTGGCGCCAGCGGATTGCGCAGCTCGTGCGCGAGCATTGCCAGGAATTCGTTCTTGCGCTGGTCGGCCTGGCGCAGCGCTTCTTCGGCGTTGACGCGGTCGGTCACGTCCTGGATCGTGCCGCGCAGCGCCGACACGCGCGCGTCGCCGTCCTGCACTGCCTCGCAATGCAGGTCGATCCAGATGCGGTGGCCTTCGGCGTGCAATACCTGCAGTTGCAGCCTGCCGCTGCCGCCGGTGCGTTGCAGCTCGCGGATCAGCGCACTGGCGCGCTGCCACGATTCTTCGGGCAGCACCGACCCGCGCTGTTCGTCGAATGGCGGCAGCTCGCGTCCGTAGATGTGCGGCACCGATTCGGACGTGAACAAGTCGCCGCCCGGCAGTTGCATGTGCCAGGTGCCGAAGCGCGCCATGCGGTGCGCGTCGCGCAGTTCGGCTTCCTTGATGGCCAGCGCTTGCGCGCGTTCGCCGAGCAGCGTCGATGCGGCGCTGATCGCCTCGGCCACTTCGGCCGCTTCCTTGACGTGCACTTGCGTGAAGCGGGGCGGTGTTTCGCCTTTGCCCAGCGCCACCGCCGGTGCGGTCAGGGCCTGGACCGAACGCGCGAGGCGTCCGCCAATCTGCCAGGCCAGCCACAGGCCGACGGCAAACAGCAGCAGCACGCCGGTCAGCAGCGCGGCCAGCGGTTCGAACAGCACCTGGTTCAGGTTCGAGCGCGGCATGCCGATGGCGACGTGCCAGCCAGTCGCTTCGGAGCGCGAGTAGAAGGTGAGCAGGGCGACGCCTTCCTGCGACACCGACTGGACGATGCCTTCGCGCTGGTGCTGCATGGCGCGGAACAGCGGATCGGTGACGCGGTTGCCGACGAAGCGCTCGGGACTCAGGTTGCGCGCGAAGATGGTGCCGCCGGCGTCGACCACCGACGCCCGCGCGCCATCCGACACGGATCTGGGCGTGAGCATGTCGTCGAAATACCCGGGCCGTACGCCGATGCTCAGCACGTAGGCCACGCTGCCGTCGATCACTACCGGCACGTCGACACTGACGGTGGGCTCGCCGACGACCTTGCCGATGAAAACGCGCGAGATGCCTGGCCGGCCGCTGGCAAACACTTTCTCCAGCGAGTCGGACGGTTCGAGCGGAAGGCGTTCGCCATAGACGACGGCGGTATTGAGAATCTGCTGGCCGCTGCGCTCACGCAGCACGGCAGTCATGCCGTCGCCGGCCAGTTGCAGCGCCTCGCGTGCCTGCCGGTGCACGAGCGGGAAATCGCGGTCCTGGAGCGCGTCGAGCGTCGACAGGGTCTGGGCGATGACCTGCGCCTGCAGCAGCTTGCTGTCGACCGTGTGCACGAGCGCGCGCACGGTCTGCATCGTGTTGCGCTCGAACTGGGCGCGGCTTTTCTGGTACTGATGGACGAACAGGAGCGATGCGCCGACCACGCCCGGCAACAGTGTTACCAGAACCAGCCAGAGCAAATAAGCCCGCAGTGGTCTGCGGGGCATGGTGGACGATATGCCAGTCACATTGCTTTCCAGAACGTTTAATCCGGCAAATTCTACGCCACAAACCAAAAGTACATGCTTTCCTTTAGTGAGGCTGGCAGTGGGCTGTGTCGGTCAGCGCCGGTTACGCGTGAACAGGGTCTTGTAATAAATTGCCGTCGCGTGCCAGCGGCCATTGGGTGTACACGCGTACTCAGGCAATTCGCCGACCCGCTCGTAGCCGCTTTGTTGCACCAGTCGCTCGGCACCGGAGCCCACCGCCGCATCCAAAAACAACAAACCGCGGCGCAGGGCCAGTGCCTCGATCTCGAGCGCTTGCATCAGCGCCATCCCGATGCCACTGCGCCGTACGGTGCAGTGTACGAGCAACTGTTGCACTTCGGCGCGGTTGTGGCCATTTGGCTTCGTACACAATGCAAGCTGGATACTGCCGACCAGCACGCCGGCACGTTCCGCTGCCAATAGTACGCGCTGCCCCAGCCCGACTTCATCCGCGATGCCTTGCCAGTAGGCGTCAAGCTGATCCTGGTCAAGACCATTGACGAATCCCAGTGAATGGCCATCGGCCACCGCATCGAGCAGCAACGTGCCCAGCGATGGCATGGATTCGGCGATGGTGCGTGGATCGAGTCTGCGGATGATCATGGAATTCCCTGAACAGAGGGTGAATGGATTGTCCGTTTATCTCAAGCACGATGCATGCCAACGTGTCGTGGTTCATATGGCCACTGTGTCATCCTGTTGTGGGCGCACCATACTTTCGACCTAAACCAAGTTTTATTTTCTAGTATTGACATGGATCTATCGACATGACGAAAGGTCGCTTGTAATGTTCTCGCAGAGTAACTATTTTCGGCGCCTGGCGCTGCACAAGGATGACCATGACAGAACCAACCAAGAAACGCCGTGCCATGACATTGGCAAATCTGCGCATCGGCAAGCGACTGGCACTGGGCTTTGGCTTGATCTGCATCATGCTGGTCGTGATGATCGTACTGAGCAATGCGATGCTGGCCCGCACCAATGCCGGCACCGCCGAGATCGTCAATGAACGCATGCCGCGCATCGCATTGACCACCCAGATGCAGGACCGGATCAACGATATCGCCATCTCGCTGCGCAACATGATCCTCAGCGAGAGCGGTTCCGACCACCGGCGCCAGGTCAAGGACATCATGGCCGCGCGCGCCGCGATGGACGCCATCCTGGTCAAGCTGCGGGCGTCGCTGCACAACCCGAAAGCGCTCGAACTGCTGGCCCAGATGGAAAAGGAAACCGCGCTGTACAAGGCCGGGCAGGATGCGATGATCAAGCACCTCGAGGCCGAGGAAGTCGACGAGGCGCGCGCGCTGCTTGGCGAAGACCTGGGCCCGCTGCTGATGCGTCTGAAGCGGGCGACGTCCGAGCAGACCGCGCTGCAGGTCGCGATCGCGGACGAGGCCGCGCGCGACGCCGCCGTCACCTATCGCAATACCAGTCTGCTGATGTGGGGCCTGGGCGGCGTGGCATTGCTGCTCTCATTGCTGGCGGCGTGGGCGATCACGCGCTCGATCACGCGGCCCCTGGCGCGCGCGCTGGATGTGGCCAATACGGTTGCCGCCGGCGACCTGACCAGCCGCATCGAGGTAACCGCGGATGACGAAACGGGCCAGTTGCTGCAAGCCCTCAAGACGATGAACGAAAACCTGGCGCGCACCGTCGGCACCGTGCGCGTGGGGACCGACACGATTGCGTTGGCCGCTGCCGAAGTGGCAGCGGGCAACCATGATCTGTCGATCCGCACCGAGCAGCAGGCCGCGGCGCTGGAAGAAGCGGCGTCGTCGATGGAAGAGCTGACGGCGACCGTGCGCCAGAATGCGGACAATGCGCGCCAGGCCAATGTGATGGCGGGCCTGGCCTCGAGCGTCGCCTCGCGCGGCGGCGACGTGATCGAGCAGGTGGTCGGCACGATGGACGGCATCAACGCGTCGTCGAACAAGATCAACGACATCATCGGCGTCATTGACGGCATCGCGTTCCAGACCAATATCCTGGCCCTGAACGCGGCGGTGGAGGCAGCCCGCGCGGGCGAGCAGGGCAGGGGCTTTGCCGTGGTGGCGGGTGAGGTGCGCAATCTGGCGCAGCGCTCGGCGGCGGCGGCCCGTGAAATCAAGGGCCTGATCCAGGATTCCAGCGGCAAGGTCGCCGAGGGCGGCAAGCTGGTGGCGCAGGCCGGCCAGACCATGCGCGAGATCGTCGACAGCGTGCGCAGCGTGACCGACATCATGACCGAAATCAGCGCGGCGAGCCTGGAGCAGACTGCCGGCATCGAGCAGATCAATCAGGCCGTGACGCAGATGGATGAGGGCACGCAGCAGAACGCGGCGCTGGTCGAAGAAGCGGCAGCGGCGGCGACCTCGATGCGCGAGCAGGCGGCCCGGCTGGCGCAGGCGGTGGCGGTGTTCCAGATCGACGGGGAGCAGATGCAAGGTGTGTCGGCGGCAGCGCCGCAAGCGGTGGCGCCGACGCAGGCAGTCCCGGCGCCTGCACCGGTCGCTAAAACGACAGCGATACCCACTCGGGCCCCGGCCCCGGCACCGCGCAAGGCGATCGCAGCAGCCAAGGTTCCACCCAAACCAGAGGTGGCGGCCGGCGCAACGCCGGTGGCGGCCGGGGATTGGGAAGAGTTCTGACATCGCGCCAGGCCTGAATTTCACCGGTCAAACGGCATCGGCACTGAAAACGGCAAGCTGCGGCTTGCCGTTTTTTTTTGCATGAACAACCAACACATGCGCAAAGAAAGCGTGCGCATCGTCCAGTATTCATTGCAATCACGCTGGCATTGCCGTTTCGTTAGCGTGCATGCATCGTTATCGTCCGCGTTAGAACTTACCCTGCTTGCCGAAAAGAAACATAACGAAATCTCACGGCATTGGAAGGTAATACCATGGAACACGCAGTCAACGATCGCGAAGTGCTCTCTTTCCGTCTCGGCAAGGAAGAATATGGCATCAGTATCCTCAAAGTCCAGGAAATTCGCGGCTACGAGACGCCGACACGCCTGGCCAATGCGCCCGAATTTCTCAAGGGTGTCATCAATCTGCGTGGCCGGATCGTGCCGGTGGTGGACATGCGCATCAAGTTCGGCTTTGCCAATCCGACCTATGACAGCTTGACGGTCGTGATCATCCTGAACATTGCGCAACACGTGATCGGCATGGTGGTCGACAGCGTCTCCGAGGTCGTCACCCTCGAAGCCGACCAGATCCGGCCGGCGCCTGCCATGGGTTCGCTTGATGCGGGCTACCTGCGTGGTCTCGGCACGGTCGGCGAACGCATGCTGATCCTGCTCGATATCGACGCCCTGATGCAATCCGAAGAACTCGGCCTCGTGCCGTCGCTCGCGCTGGCTGCCTGAGCCGCTCCGCAGAAAGAACCACCCCATGAAACTCGGTAATCTGAATATCGCCACGCGCCTGTCGCTTGGCTTTGGCGTCGTCGGCGTCATGCTCATCGCGATGATCTTGATGAGCAATGCGTCGCTGCTGCGCGTGAACAATGGCACCAGGGATCTCGTCGAGCACCGGATCCCGGCAATCGAGATGAGCAACCGGCTCGAAGGCCAGATCAACGTTATCGCCATCGCGCTGCGCAACATGATGCTCAACGCCGAGCCGACCGATCGCCAGAAGCAGGTGGATGCGATCGGCAAGGCCCGTGTGACGATCACCGCAACGCTGGCCGAGATCGAGCCGCTGCTGACGGCGCATCCCGATGAACTGGCCATCCTGCGTACCATGCAGAGCACGAGCACCAGCTACCTGACCGGCGTCACCGAGCTGCTCGCCCTGATCAATGCAGGCGAAGAAGAGCCGGCCAAGGTCTACCTGACCAACGAACTGCGTCCACGCCTGGCCAGGCTGAAGGATGCCACTGCCGCCGAACTGGCGCTGCAGAAGGACCTGAGTGCCAAGGCTGCAGCAAGCGCCGCAGCAACCTATGACAGGACAATGTGGCAGACCTGGGCGCTGGGCGGTCTGGCGCTGGCGTTCGCGGCCCTGGTGGCCACCTTGATCACGCGCTCGATCACCGTGCCGGTACGCCGCGCGCTGGAAGTGGCCAATACCGTCGCCGCCGGCGACCTGACCAGCCGCATCGACGTCATCACGCAGGATGAAACCGGCCGGCTGCTGCAAGCGCTCAAGACCATGAACGAAAGTCTGGCGCGCACCGTGGGCGCCGTGCGGATTGGCACCGACACCATCGCGGTTGCCGCCAGCCAGGTGGCGGCGGGCAGCCAGGACTTGTCGGGCCGCACCGAGCAGCAGGCCGGCGCGCTGGAAGAAACGGCATCGTCGATGGAAGAACTGACATCGACGGTCAAGCAGAACGCCGACAATGCGCGCCAGGCCAACAAGCTGGCCGAGACCGCGTCGAACGTGGCGGCGCGCGGCGGGGAAGTAATCCATCAGGTCGTCGACACGATGGACCAGATCAACGCATCGTCGAACAAGATCAGCGACATCATCGGCGTGATCGACAGCATCGCGTTCCAGACCAATATCCTGGCGCTCAACGCGGCGGTGGAAGCCGCGCGTGCCGGCGAGCAGGGCCGCGGCTTTGCGGTCGTGGCCAGCGAAGTGCGCAATCTGGCGCAGCGCTCGGCGGCGGCGGCCAAGGAAATCAAGACGCTGATCGGCGACTCGAGCAGCAAGGTTGCCGACGGCAGCAAGTTGGTGGCGCAGGCAGGTTCGACGATGCAGGAAATCGTCGACAGCGTCCGGCGCGTGACCGACATCATGACCGAGATCAGCGCCGCCAGCGTGGAGCAGACCGCCGGCATCGAGCAGATCAACCAAGCCGTGGCGCAGATGGACGAGGGCACGCAGCAGAATGCGGCGCTGGTCGAGGAAGCGGCGGCGGCGTCGGCGTCGATGCAGGAGCAGGCTGCGATGCTGGCTGCCGCCGTGGCGGTGTTCCGGATCGATGCCGGACAGATGGCCGATGCGGCGCCGGCTGATGTGGGTGTCGTGCGCGCCAAGCCGGCAGCGGCGCCGGCACCGGCAGTAAAAAAGGTTGCCATTGCCCATGCCAAGCCGGCCCCGGCGCCGGCCCCGACGCGCACGCAGGCCAGGACGCCTGTCGCTGCAGACGAGTGGGAAACGTTCTAAGCCGGCCAGGACCTGCATGCCCGGATGGCGGGCAAGCAAAAAACGGCAAGCCGCAGGGCTTGCCGTTTTTTTGTTGCGTGGTCTGAACGTGGCAGGTGCTGTCATTGTCAGCGATCGATGAGAGCGCTGGCATGACCCCATGACTCCATGACCCCGTGCCGCCGTAACCCTGCCATTCCATGACGCCGTACGCCACGTATTCCCTTTAAAGCCGGTACGCTATCCGGTGCACCCAACGCATCCCCTATTTAACGTTGACAGCGCCGGCCGACAAACCGCAGACGTAAAAAAACGGCAGACCGTGAGGTCTGCCGTTTTTATGTCCGTCGCGCATCAGGCGACATGCGCCCGATGCGGTACGGCGTCGCTTAGAACGAGTGACGCACGCCGACGTTGTAGACCTGTGGGTCTGCGCCGAACGCGGTTGCTGGCAGGGCCAGCGAGCCAGCTGGCGAGGTCAGCGAGAACACGCCGTTGTTGTTGTTACGCAGTTTTGCGTACGATGCGTACACGTTGGTGCGCTTCGACAGGGTGTAGGTGTAGGCAACGGTGACTGCCTTGCCTTCTGCGCCAGTGGCCAGCTCTTGCTGCTGGTAGTTCAGGAAGACGCGGTTGGCGCCGAAGCCATACGACACGCCGGCGTTCTTCTGCTCGTACTTGGCGCTTGGCAGGATGCCGGTTTCAGGATCAGCAGCCATGTAGCCAGCGCGCACTTCGAAGTCGCCGAACTTGTAGCCGATACCTGCGTTGTACTCTTTGTCGTCGCCGGTCGCCAGGCGCTCGACGTTCTGGTAACCAGCACCCAGGTACAGGCCAGCGTTTGCGTATTCCAGCGAGACGCCGGTCACGTCGCCCGATGGATCGATGCTGCGCTCACCGGCGCCGTAGGCTGCGCGCAGGGTGAAGCCGCTCAGAGCGTTGCTCTGGTAGTTGACCGAGTTCGACAGGCGACGGGTCAGGCGGTTGGTGCCGAAGGCAGCCAGGTTCGAACCGTAGAAGCCCTGGCCCAGGGTGTCCGATGCGCCGGCAACGGCAGCGATCGGGCCATATTCACGACCGACGGTCACGGTACCGAAGGCGCCTTGCAGGCCCACGACAGCGCGGCGCTGGAACATGTTCGAGTCGGTTGCGCCGGTATCGACGGCAACAGCGGCTTCGATGTTGAACAGTGCCTTCAGACCATTGCCCAGGTCTTCGGTACCGCGGAAGCCGATGCGGCTTGCCGATTGGGTACCCGACGACACAACGGTGCGGCTGCTCTCGCCAGGCGCATCGTTGTTTTCAACGCCGATCGACGCATCGACCATACCGTACATGGTGACGCTGGTTTGGGCTTGGGCGACGAGTGGCAGTGCCGACACGAGGGCGATGGCAAGAATTTTGTGCTTCATGGATGAATCTCCAGTGTTTGTTTGTGAAATAGCCTAGTAATCATGACATGCCCGACGGACATCTGTCACCGGGTTCGCCCAAGCGGAATTGACGTAACGGCGACCGCAATTGGCGTCAAAAAAATCCCCCGGGAGCCAGATTCTCATAGGAGAACCGTGGATTCCGGCAGCCTTTCCAACGTCGCGAATCGCGCCTGCGAAGCGCTTAAAATATTGCTGAAAATCAACCAGAGGCGTTGCAGCGACGCCACATTTTTGGCCTTGACAGCTGCTGCAATGCGCAATAACGGTGCACGCATGCGTTCCGCTGCCCATCGAGCCATGGGCGCGTCTGTATGACAGTGCGACCCATCCAGTCTGGAATCCGGCCATGTTGCTGTTTTTTTTTGCACCGCAATAGTGCATCGGAACCTTTGTCTCCGTCACGCCGACAGCAACCTCGATCACTTGCAATGTCGATACCTAAATCGGTATCGGAACTGCGGAAAAATTGATTGGAACGTTCTCGGTGCATCTTCTACCATTCCGTACAGCATCGAAACAATAAAGTCGCACAGCGACGTATAACGATTAAGGAGACATATGACACGGTATTCGCCGGGCAGCATTGCGCCCACATTTTCCCCAACCCGCCGCATTCAGGCCCGCCGCAGGTTTGCCTTGCGTGCCACGGTGGCGGCCCTGGCCGGCGCTGGCCTGATGAGCGCGGCGACGGTCGGTGCCCAGGAAGTCGGCGCCGCCACGGCGGACATCCCGGCCGCCAGCGCGCCGTCAAATGCCGAAAACAACACGGCGCGCGCCGGCGCCGACCGCGATGCGGCCGTCGTGACCGTCACCGGAACCCGCCAGGCCGCCCAGAGCGCGCAGGCCATCAAGCGCAACGCCGAGCAGGTGCTCGATTCGATTGTCGCCGACGATATCGGCAAATTCCCCGACAAGAACGTGGCCGAGATCCTGGGCCGTGTGCCGGGCGTGCAGGTGATCCGCCAGAATGGCGAAGCCGGCAACGTCGTCATCCGTGGCCTGGGCGGCATCACCACGCTGTACAACGGTCGCGAGATGTTCACCGCCGCCGGGCGCAGCCTGTTCCTGGCCGATGTGCCGGTCGCCATGCTGCAGCGCGTGGACGTCTACAAATCGCAGGGCGCCGACATGGTCGAAGGCGGTACCTCGGGCGTCATCGACGTGCGCACCAACCGTCCATTCGATTTCAAGGGCGCACAGGCCGCCTTCAATGTCCGCGGCGAGCACCGCGACAAGGCCGACAAGATCGATCCGAACGTCTCGGGCCTGTTGTCGAACCGCTGGAAAACGGCCATGGGCGAGATCGGCCTGCTCGGCGGCCTGTCGTACCAGCGCGGCCGCTACCATGACGAAACCGCCTTCGTGGGCGAACCACGCACGATCGACCGTGGCATCATCGGCGCACCGTCGATGGGCCGCGTGATGAGCGGTGGCGATCGCGAACGCCTGGCCGGCAACCTGTCGGCCCAGTGGCGCCCGTCGAGCGACCTCGAAGTGTACGCCGAGAGCTTCTCGACCAAGATCGACCACGACTCGCAAAGCATCTTCTTCGTGGGCGACCTGCCGATCAACAATCCCGGCTCCACCGTCACGCCGATGCCGGGCTCGAACTATCTCGGTTCGATCAGCAATCCCAACGTGAACACGTTCACGCTGAGCTCGACCCAGGCGCGGCGCGACGATTCGGAAACCCACCAGGGCGCCGTCGGTGCGATCTGGAAGGCCACCCCCGGCGTACGCGTCAGCGGCGAGGTGGTGCGCACGGTCAGCAAGTACAGCCAGAAGAATCCGATCCTCGACACGGTCATGAACATGTCGAAGTCGATCAATGCCGAAGTGCGCGACGGCGGCGGCTACCTGGAATACCCGGGCACCGACATGACCGATCCGGCCAACTGGACGATGTTCGCGCTGTTCGACAACCACAACCGCTCACGCGGCGCCGCTACCGACTGGCGCGGCGATGTGGCCTGGACGCCGGAGGCCGACGGCTTCTTCAAGGAACTCAGCGTGGGCGCACGGCATGTCCAGCGCGACGCCTCGTTCGTGCACGAGCTGAACGGCTACACGGCCGCGCCGAATTCGTTCACGCCAAACGCGATCAAGGTCACCGACTTCCCGGGCCTGAACTGCACCAGCCCCAAAACGGGCGGCAACTACGGGATGAACCAGTTCTATGCGCCGTGCCGGGACTACCTGCTCGACAACACGGGCGCCATCCGCCAGGTCATCAAGGGTAATCCGAATCCGCAACCGGACAATCCGCTGTCGTTCTACTCGGACCGCGAACAGTCGAGCGCCGCCTACATCAAGGCCAACTTCGGCTTCGATGCATGGTCGCTGCCGATCGACGGCACCGCTGGCCTGCGCTACGTGAAAACCAAGCAGCGCATCAGCGGCTTCTCGTCCACGGCCGGCGTGGTCTCGCCCGTCACCGTGTCGAGCACCACCAACGACGTGCTGCCGAGCCTGTCGATGCGCGCCCACTTCAGGCAAGACCTGATCGGCCGCCTGTCGGCCAGCAAGGCGATCGAACGGGCGCCGTTCGGTGACTTCAATCCGGGCCTGACGCTGTTCCCGTCCACCACCACGACGCTGGCCACCGGCAGCGCCGGCAACCCGAACCTCAAGCCGCAAGAGGCGCGGAACGTCGACGTGGCGCTGGAGTGGTACTTCGCACCGGCCGGCTCGATCACCGGCACGCTGTTCCAGCACGACTACGAAAACTACCTGCGCCGCAGCGCGCGGCCGGAAACCTACGACGGCATGACCTACAACGTCAGCCGCCCGTACAACGCGGTCGAGGGCAAGCTCAAGGGCGCCGAACTGGCGTACCAGCAGTTCTACACGAAGCTGCCGGGCTGGCTGGGCGGGCTCGGGATGCAGGCCAACGTGACCTGGATGGATGGCGGCCTGGCCGAAGCCGACGGCACCATCAACACGTTTGCCGGCATGTCCAAGCTGTCGGCCAACCTGGTCGCGCTGTACGAATACGGCAAATGGTCGGGCCGCATCGCCTACAGCTGGCGCGACAAGTTCACTGCCGAGTACAACTACCGAGGGTTGCCGTACAACATCGTCGTGGATCCGCTCAAGACGCTCGACGCCTCGGTGTCGTACAAGCTGACCGACAAGCTGACGGTCACGCTCGACGGCAGCAACCTGCTGGACCAGTCGTACCACGACTACCACAGCGTGCCCGAGTTGCCGCGCGACGTGCGCCGCTACGACCGCGTCGTGGGTCTGGCGCTCAGGTGGCGCAATTGAGGGGTGCCGGCCGGCCTTCCTTGATGGCCGGCTGACCTGTTCCAACCGGGCGCCGCGGGATTTCCTGCCGCGCCCCGTCGTTGTTTTGATTGGATGGAAAACGTGCAAACGCAAAAACTCTCGACGCTTGAAAAAGTCGGCTTCGGCGCCGGCGACATGGCGCTCAATGTGGTGATCTCGTCGATGATGCTGATCATCACCTTCTTCTACACCGACATCTATGGCCTGCACGTGCGCGACCTGGCGGTGCTGTTCGTCGTCGTCAAGATCGTTGGCGCCGTGGCCGACCTGGCGATGGGGCAGGTGACCGATTCGGTATTGACGCGCTGGGGGCGCTACCGCCCGTGGCTGCTGCTGCTCGCGGTGCCGTACGGCCTGTCGGTGTTCCTCGTGTTTTCCACACCAGGCTGGGACTACGACGCGAAGCTGATCTGGGCCTATTCCACCTACATCCTGATGACCATCATGACCGCCGGCGTGGGCATTCCGTACATCTCGCTGATCAGCGGCCTGACCGCCGATCCCCAGCAGCGCCTGTCGGCCAACGGCTACCGGCTGTTCTTCGCCAAGGTGGGGGCCTTCATGGTAACGATCGTCGTGCCGGTCCTGGCCAGCGCCTGGGACGGCGCGCATCCCGCTGCCGGCTACCAGGCGGCGATGGCGGTGATGGCGGCCATCGGCGTGCTGCTGTTCGTGTTCTGCTTTTTCACCACCACCGAGCGGGTCGTGCACAAGGTCGAGAAGCAGCCGCTGATGGCGCAGGTGCGCGTGCTGCTCAAGAACGACCAGTGGCTGATCCTGTGCGCCGTGTGCGTGACCGGCACCATCGGCTACGTGATCCGCGGCTCGGTGGCGATCTACTATGCCAAGTACTACCTGGGCGGCGACACGGCGGCCGTATCGGCGTTCCTGTCGACCGGCGTGGCGGCGGCGATCCTGGCGATGGTGGTCTCGACCTGGACCACCAAGTTCTATTGCAAGGTCAAGCTGTTCCGGCATTCGCAGATCGCGGTGGCGGTGCTCAGCGTGATGATGTATTTCCTGGTGCAGCCCGGCGACATGGTGCTGGCCTTCGTCCTGTATTTCCTGCTCTCGCTGGTGGTCGACCTGCACGCGCCGGTATTCTGGTCGGCCATCGCCGAGACGATCGATTACGGCCAGGTCAAGACCGGCAAGCGCGTCTCGGGCTTCGCGTTCGGCGGCATCTCGGTATGCCAGAAGATCGGCATGGGCGTGGCCGGCTACATGGTCGGCATCCTGCTCGACTACTTCCGTTACGTGCCGAACCAGTCGCAATCGGCGCTGGCGCTGCAGGGCATCGCGCTGATGCTGTCGGTGATTCCGGGCTTCTTCCACTTTTTGATGGGGATGCTGATGTTCAAGTACCGGATCAGCGACGACTATTACACCACCGTCAAGCAGGACATGCAGGCGCACGGCTACGCCACCACCTGACAATCACACACAGAGAACAACCATGCAAGAAACCATCCTCCAGCCGCTGATCGAGCAACGCGCCGATCCTTACATCTACAAGCACACCGACGGCTACTATTACTTCACGGCCTCGGTGCCGCTGTACGACCGCATCGAACTGCGCCGCGCGACCACCATTGCCGGCCTGGCCACCGCGCCCACGGTCGACGTCTGGCACAAACCCGAGACCGGCCCGTATTCCGAGCTGGTATGGGCTCCCGAGCTGCACTTCAATGACGGCGCCTGGTACGTCTACTTTGCCGCCGCGCCCAGCCGCGCGATCAAGGACGCGTTGTTCCAGCATCGCATGTACGCGATCCGCAACCGCCATGCCAACCCGCTGGAAGGCGAGTGGGAATTCATGGGCCAGGTCGACACCGGCATCGACAGCTTCTGCCTCGATGCGACCACGTTCACCCACAAGGGCACGCTGTATTACCTGTGGGCGCAGAAAGACCCCGCCATCGAGGGCAATTCGAACCTGTACATCGCCCCGATGAAAACGCCGTGGCAGATCGAGGGTGCCCCGATCCTCTTGAGCAAACCGGAGCACGACTGGGAAACGATCGGCTTCTGGGTAAACGAAGGCCCGTCGGTCCTGCGCCGCAACGGCAAGATCTTCATCAGCTACTCGGCCAGCGCGACCGATCATAACTACGCGATGGGGTTGCTGTGGGCCGACGAAGACGCCGATCTGCTCGATCCGCACTCGTGGACCAAGTCGGCGCAGCCCGTTTTGCGTACATGCTACGATCACGGCGTCTATGGGCCGGGCCACAACAGCTTCACGCTGGCCGAAGACAACGACACCGTGATGCTGGTCTACCACGCGCGCACCTACACCGAGATCGTCGGCGATCCGCTCTGGAATCCGGACCGCCACACCTTCGTGAAACCGCTGCGCTGGGACGACCAGGGCATGCCGGTGTTTGGCCGACCCTCTGTCTATTAAGGATCACATCACCGTGCAAACCGGTATCACGCAAGCGCCATTCGGCCACCTGCCAGGCGGCGCCGCCGTCACCCAGTTCACGCTCACCAATGCCCGTGGCATGGTGGCGAAGATCATCGACTTCGGCGGCGTCATCACCGAACTGCATGCGCCGGACCGCGACGGCAGGTTCGCCGACGTGGTGCTCGGCTTCAATTCGATCAAGCCATACTGCACCGACAGCCCGTACTTCGGCGCACTGATCGGCCGCTACGGCAACCGCATCGCCAGGGGCCGTTTCACGCTCGATGGCGTGCAGGTCCAGCTGCCGGTCAACAACGGCAACAACCATTTGCACGGCGGCGCCGGCGGCTTCGATCGGGTCCTGTGGACGGCGACGGTCGATGGCACCAGCCTGCGCCTGGCCTACCGCAGCGTCGACGGCGAGATGGGCTATCCCGGCAACCTCGATGTCACGGTCGTCTACCAGCTCAATGACGCCAACGAACTGGTGGTGCGTTTCCACGCCGTGACCGACAAGGCCACGCCGGTCAACCTGACGCAGCACAGTTACTTCAACCTGGCCGGCGACGGCGACATCCTGGGGCACTACCTGACCATCGATGCCGACAGCTTCGTGGCCATCGACAGCGAATCGATTCCCACCGGCGAACTCACGCCCGTTACCGGCACGCCGTTCGACTTTCGCCTGCCGCGCCAGATCGGCGAGCGGATCGGCCAGCCCGACAAGCAGCTGCGCCACGGCAGCGGCTACGACCACAATCTTGTCCTGAACAGGCCGCAAGGCACGGGGTTGACACGGGCGGCGCGGGTGAGCGAACCCGTCTCGGGCCGCGTGCTGGAACTATGGACGCAGGAACCCGGCGTGCAGTTCTACAGCGGGAATTTCCTTGACGGGTCGCTTTCCGGCAAGGGCCGCAGCTACGGACACCGCAGCGGC